>NZ_CP108423.1:1544166-1888333 GCF_035917235.1 Streptomyces sp. NBC_01294 | reverse complement strand
GCTGGGCGTCGGCCCGGAGTCCACGGTCGGAGTGCTGCTCGACCGGGGCCCGGAGCTCATCGCCGCGTTCCTCGGCATCTGGAAGGCCGGCGGCGCGTACGTGCCGCTGGACCCGGCACTGCCCGCCGACCGGATCGGCTACATGCTGGAGGACTCGGGGGCGAGGGTGGTGCTCACCGAGCAGAAGCACACCGCCGTCACGGCCGGGTTCGCCGGGCGTACGCTGATCGCGGCCGGTGCGGGCAGGCCCTCCACGGCCCCGGAGGCCGGGAGCCCGACGGACCCCGAGACGCTGGCCTACATCATCTACACCTCCGGTTCCACCGGCCGCCCCAAGGGCGTGCAGATCCCGCACGGCGGCCTGGCCACCTACCTGTGGTGGGCCGTCGAGGCCTACGGCGCCCACGGTACGGGCGGCGCCCCGCTGTTCTCGTCGATCGCCTTCGACATGGTGGTGCCGAACATCTACGCGCCGCTCATGAAGGGTGAGCCGGTCACGCTGCTGCCCGAGGGCTTCGCGATGGAGGATCTGGGCCGGCTCCTGTCGGAAGCGGCTCCGTTCAGCTTCATCAAGATGACTCCCGGGCATCTCGATCTGCTCACCCACCAGCTGGACGCGGACCGTGCGGCCTCGCTCGCCTCGCTGCTGGCCGTGGGAGCCGACTCGTTCCCGGGCCGGATCGTGGACCGCTGGTACGACCTGGTCGGCGAGCACGCCGGACCGCTGCTGCTCAACGAGTACGGGCCGACGGAGATCTCGGTCGCCAACAGCACGTACGACATCGACGGACCGCGCGCGGGTGACGTGGTGCCGATCGGTCTGCCGATCCCCAACACCACGATGTACGTGCTGGACCGGTTCATGCAGCCGCTGCCGGTCGGTGTCAACGGCGAGGTCCACATCGGCGGCGCGGGGCTCGCCCGGGGGTACGCCGGGCTGCCGGCCCGTACGGCGGCGTCCTTCGTGCCCGACCCGTTCGGCCCGCCCGGCTCCCGCCTCTACCGGACCGGGGACATCGGCCGGGTGCTGCCGGACGGCAACGTCGACTTCCTGGGCCGGGCCGACGATCAGATCAAGATCCGCGGGTACCGCATCGAGCCGGGCGAGGTCCAGTCGGTGCTCGCCGCCCACGAGATGCTCCACGATGTGATCGTCGGCGTTCACCGGGGCCGCCTGGCGGTCTGGTACGTGCCGGTCGAGGGCGTGCTTCCCGAGCCGGCCGAGCTGGCGGCGCACTGCGCCCGCCGGCTGCCCGCCTACATGGTGCCCTCGGTGTTCGTCGCCCTGGAGAAGGTGCCGCTGAACCAGAACGGCAAGGTCGACCGCAAGGCACTGGTCGTGCCGGACGAGGCCGGTCCGGTGCAGGAGGCGGTCGCCCCGCGCAACGCGACCGAGCGGAAGCTGGCCGAGATCTGGGCGACGGCGCTGGGCTTGGCCGAGGTCGGGGTGGAACACGACTTCCACGACCTCGGCGGCCACTCGCTGCTGATGCTGCGGATCGTCGCGATGGCCAAGAAGCAGGGCTTGACGATCACCCTGAGGGACGTCCTGGAGGGCCGTACGGTCGCAGGACTCGCGGCACGGCTCGAGGCGGCCCCCGTGACGGCGCAGGAGCGCTCCCTCGTGTGGCTCAACGCCACCACCGAGGGAATGCCGCTGGTCGTGCCCCACACCGAGGGGGGCAGCGCGCACTGGTTCCTGCCGTTGGCCGGCGCGCTGGAGGGCGAGCGGCCGCTCGCGGCGTTCGAGTGCCGTCGGACCGGCAGCGTGGGCGAGATGGCGGCGCGCTACGTCGCCGAGCTGCTCGCCGTTCGTCCCCAGGGCCCGCACACGCTGCTCGGCTGGTCCTCGGGGGCCACGCTCGCCTGGGAGATGGCCCGGCTGCTGACCGAGCGAGGCTCGGCCGTACCGCGGTTGCTGCTGATCGACCCGCTCGCCGACCTGGATCCGGCGCCCGGCGCGGCGCGGGTGCTTCCCGCACAGGTGGACGAGGAGTCCCGCGCGGATCTCGCCGGGCACCTGGAGACATGGCGGGCGCTGACCCGGGCGACGGGCGAGTACCGCTACGCGCCGACCGTCTCCCCGGTCCACGTGGTGGTGACCGACGAGTGCGCGGCCGGGACCCACTCGGTCTCGTGCGGTCACCCCTACGAGAAGTACCTGGCCCGCTGGGCCGAATTGGCGGGCGGCGGTCTGCGGGTGACGCGCGTGACGGGCAGCCACGAGGACATCCTGGGAACGCCTGCCGCCGGCCGGCTCGCGGAGCTGGTCCGGGACGTGATGGAGGCGTGAGCGAGCAGACCGCGACGCAGGAGCCCGCGCAGCGCCCGCAGCCGCCGGCGCTGCGCGAGAACCGCGACTTCCGCCTGCTGTGGGCCGGAGCGGGGATCTCCTTCATCGGCTCGCGGATCAGCGTGATCGCGTACCCGATGCTGGTCCTCGCCCACACGGGGTCGGCGGGCGATGCGGGAGTCGTGGCCTTCTGCGCCAACCTGCCGTACGTCCTCCAGCTCCTCGTCGGGGGAGTCATCGACCGGTGGGACCGGCGCCGGTTGATGATCGCGTGCGACATCGGGCGGCTGGCGGCGATCGGTTCGCTGGTGGCCGCGCTGCTGACCGGGCACTTCTGGCTGGCGCACGTGGCGGCCGTGGCGTTCGTCGAGTCCGGTCTGACGATCCTCTACCGGATTTCGGAGCGGGCCGCCGTACGCCACCTGGTGCGGCCGGAGGACCTGTCCAGGGCGCTGTCCCGGAACGAGGCCCGCGAGCGTGCGGCGGGTCTGCTGGGACAGCCCGTCGGCAGCCTGCTCTTCGGGCTGGTGCGCTGGGCGCCCTTCCTGTGCACGGCGCTCTCCAACGTGGTGTCGCTGTTCACACTGCTCGTGATCAAGAGGAAGTTCGGGGCGGAGCGGGCGGGCAAGCCGTCGGGCGGCGTCAAGGGCTTCTTCACGGAGCTGAGGGCCGGCCTGGTCTGGGCCTGGAGCCAGCCGTTCGTCCGGGTGCTCGCCGGACTGATCGCCGGGACCAACATGCTCTTCGCCGGGCTCAGCCTGGCCCTGCAGTACATCGTGCGGGAGGGCGGCGGCTCGGACGGCGAGGTCGGTTTCACCATCGGCCTGATCTTCGCCCTGTCCGGCGTGGGCGGCACGCTGGGCGCGCTCACCGCCTCGTGGTGGATGCGCAAGGTGTCCCTGCCGGCCGTCGTCATCGGCTGCAACGCCGCCTGGGCCCTGCTGATGCCGCAAGTGGCGTACGTGCGCGACACGGTGGCCCTCGGAGTCCTGTTCGCCGGCATGGGCTACGCGGGTGCGCTGTGGAACGTGGCGGCGGCGGTGTACCAGCAGAAGGCGACGCCGGACGAGATGCAGGGCCGGCTGCTGAGTGTGGCGACGCTCGTCGCCTACGGCACGGTGCCCCTCGGGGCCCTGGCCGGCGGCTTCCTGCTGGATCACTTCGGCGCCACCTGGACGGTTCTGGGGCTGGGCGGCGCGATGTGCCTGCTGGCCCTGACGGCCGTGGCCAGCCCGTCCGTTCGGCGGTTGGACATGTCCTGATCGGGCGCCCGACCCGGGTGCGCCACCGCGTGAGCACGAGGCCCGTACGACGCCGACAGGTCGTACGGGCCTTTGTGTTGACGGTCCGTCGGGCACGTGTCAGAATCTTCTTACACGTGTTAGAGGATGTGGCCATGAGTCACGAGACTATGACAGGTGACCAGTTGCTGAGGATGCTCTCGGCGCTTGCGAATCCGCACCGTCTGCGGATCGTGGCGGCGCTGGCCGACGGACGGAACTACGTCAGTCAGCTGGCGCGCGACATGGGCATGAGCAGGCCCCTCCTGCACATGCATCTGCAACGCCTGGAGGCCGCGGGTCTGATCACCGGAGCCCTGGAAGTGTCGGAGAACGGCAAGGCGATGAAGTACTTCGAGGTCGCGCCGTTCGATTTCGAGCTGAGCGCCGCCACCGTCGCCGCCCTCGTCCCGACCCTCACCGAAGACAACGAGAAGGCTGGTAAGTAGCGCATGTACGGGGCAAGTTACGCCGCAGACGCCTGGACGAGCTCCAATGACAAGACACTGCTGACCGTGATCGCGGTGGTGCTCGTCGCTGCGGCCTTCGCGGCCGTGAAGATCTACCAGGCCCGCGCCGCGGCCAGCAAGGACGGCTACCGCGTGCTGCTGGAGCAGATCAGCGAGCGCCAGGGCCAGTTGGTCGGCGAGATCAACGACATCAGGGTCCGTCTCGACTCCATGGAGAAGATGATGCGCGAAGTCGAGTGACCCGGCCGGAGTTCCGGACCACAGGGCGGCCACCCGAGGTCCGGACCCCGCGCCACCAGTGAAGTCCTGATGTGCGTCATCCCTCCCATGGAAAGAGCCCCCCGTGTCCTTAGCCGAACGCGTCTTCGGCGCGCTCATGCCGTGCGGTCGCAGGTCGAAATGGTTCGTCCTCGCCGCCTGGCTCGTCCTCGCCGCCGTCGCCGTGCCCCTCGCAGGCGGCTTGGCCGGCGCCCAGAAGAACGAGTTCACCCAGGCGCTCCCCTCGGGAGCCCAGTCCACCGCGGTCGCCGAACTGGCCGACCGCTTCCCGGGCGGTGACGACCTGTCGGGTGTCGTCGTCTACGCCAGGGACGGCAAGCTCACCGACTCCGACCTCGCCAAGGTGGACGGCGACCGGGCCCGCATCTCCGCGCTCACCGGCCGCGACGTGCCCGCCGCGATCGCGGCGGAGGACGGGAAGGCGCTCAGCCTCCCGGTGATCCTCGACGGAGACGCGAAGCCGCAGGACATCAAGGAGGTCCGGACTCAGGTCGAGGACAACCTGCCCGACGGCCTGGAGGCCCGGCTGACCGGCGCCGCCGGCGACAAGCTCGACTCCACGGACGCCTTCGGCGGCGTCGAGACCACGCTGCTGTACGTCGCCGCGGGCGTCGTCGCCCTGCTGCTGCTCCTCATCTACCGCAGCCCGGTGCTGTGGATCCTGCCGCTGCTGGTCGCGGGTGTCACCGCCGAACTCGCCAAGGCCGTGGTCTACCTGCTGGCCGTGCACGCCGGGATGGTCGTCAACAGCCAGGGCGCCGCGATCCTCCTCGTCCTCGTCTTCGGCGCGGGCACCGACTACGCCCTGCTGCTGCTCTCCCGCTACCGGGAGGAGCTCCGCGCCCACGAGGACCGCCACGACGCCATGAAGGCGGCCCTGCGCAAGTCGTCCACCACCATCGCGGCCTCCGCCGCCACCGTCTGCCTGGCCCTGTTGTGCCTGCTCGCCGCCGAGCTCAAGTCCAATCGGGCGCTGGGCCCGGTCGCCGCCGTCGGCATCACCTGCGCCCTGCTCGCCACGCTCACCCTGCTGCCCGCACTCCTGGTCCTGTGCGGCCGCTGGATCTTCTGGCCGCTGGTACCCCGCCACAACGCCCCCGTCGCCGACAAGCCCACCCTGTGGGCACGGATCGGCACCGGCGTCACCGCCCGCCCCCGCGTCTCCTGGGTCGCCGCCCTCCTCGTGCTGGGCGCCCTGGCCCTGGGCAGCATGGGCGTCAAGACCGGCCTGGACTACAAGCACATCTACCGCACCGAGACCGGCTCCGTGGCCGGCCAGCAACTGCTCGCCCAGCACTTCCCCGGCGGCGCGGCCCGGCCCGCCCGGGTGATCGTCGATGCCGAGGACGCCGCGGAGGCCGCGCAGCGGCTCCGGGTCGAGGGCACGGCCGCGGTGCAGAAGCCGCGCCTGTCCACCGACGGCGAACTCGCCTCCCTCTCCGTCGTCCTGTCCGACGCCTCCAACAGCCCCGAGGCCCAGGACACCATCGACCGGATGCGCACGGCCGCGGCCGACCTTCCCGACGCCCACGTGCTCGTGGGCGGCAACACCGCGGCCACCCTCGACGTGGCGCGTGCCCAGGACCACGACCGCAAGGTGATCATCCCGCTGGCGCTCGCGGTCACCATGCTGGTCCTGATCATCCTGCTGCGCTCGCTGCTGGCCCCGCTGATCCTGGTCAGCGCCGTCGTGGTCTCGTACTTCGCCACCCTCGGCGCCAGTTGGCTGCTCTTCCGGCACCTCTTCGACTGGCCGGCCGTGGACACGTCGCTGGTGCTCTACGGGTTCATCTTCCTGGTGGCGCTGGGTGTCGACTACACGATCTTCCTGGTGGACCGGATGCGCGAGGAGGCGGCGCACGGCACCCCGCGCGAGGCCGTGCGCCGTGCCTTCGCGGCCACCGGGGGCGTGATCCTCAGCGCGGGAACCGTTCTCGCGGCCACCTTCGCCGTCCTCGCGGTGCTGCCGCTCGTTGCCATGGCCGAGATCGGTGTCATGGTCGGCCTGGGGGTCCTGCTGGAGGTCCTGTTGGTGATCACGGTCCTCGTGCCCGGCCTCGCCACGGACATCGGCCGCCGCTTCTGGTGGCCCAACAAGCTCGTCCGGCACTCCGAGGGCGCCGCCGACCTGCACGTAGAGAAGAACGATAGCGACGCGGCGCAGGCTCCTGCGGGGGGCCCTGTCCGAGTATGAGGAGCAAGAGGAGCAACACCATGACCAACGACCGCAGCCACGCCCTGATACCCGCCGTTCTCGTCGCAGGCCTCCTCCTGACCGGATGCTCCGACACGGACGGCGACATGAAGAGCACCACTGCCGACGCCACGGTCTCGGAGGCCGTCACCTCGGTCGAGGTCACCGATGCCCGGCGCGGCTCCATCAGCATCACGCCCGGGGAAGGCCCCGGGGTGACCGTCCACCGCACCGTCCACTACCGCGACAGCGCGGAGCCCAAGCCCACGCAGCAGGTCACCGGGGGAGTCCTGACCTTCACCAACGGCTGCGACAACTGCTACATCGACTACGAGTTGAAGGTTCCCTCCTCCGCCAAGGTCACGCTGGAGAACAGCAGCGGTGCGGTCTCCGTCACCGGCGTCGCGGCCGCCAAGGTCGAGACGACCTCGGGTTCCGTGAAGGTCGAGAAGATCGCCGGGCCGCTCGACGTCAAGACCTCCTCCGGCGCCGTGACCGGCACCGCTCTGGCCGGCCCGGGCGCCGTGGTCCGCACCGACTCGGGCAGCACCCGGCTGGAGTTCGCCGCGGCGCCCTCCGCGGTCACCACGGACACCGGCTCCGGCAGCATGACGCTGAAGGTCCCGGGCGGCCCGTACAAGGTCGACGTGACCACCACCTCGGGCAAGCGCGAGGTCCGGGTGCCCAGCGACCCGGCCGCGAAGTCCACGATCACGGCCAAGGCGTCCTCGGGAGACGTGGAGATCTCCGCCTCCTGAGCCTCGCCACCGCCCCCCAGAAACCGCCGCCCCGCACCGGTGCCCCCCGTCACCCGTGCGGGGCGGCCGCATGTCCGGACGCTCTTCGTAGGAACGGCATGGGCGCCGTATAGAAGTGCCTCGCACGATGGAGGGGTCATCACGACCAGCCCCGGCCTTGGAAAGTGCGAGGCCGCCGAGCGGCCACTCGGCGGCCCACAGAGGTGTACCACCACGCCAACCGGCGTGCCTGATGTGCGTACGTACCTCCTCGGCACAGGGGATCATCCCGCACGCCCTCATGGCAAGCGCGGAGCACGCCCCGTAGAGAGGACGACCAGCCATGCCCGCCGATTTCATCGACACCGTCATGGGCCATGCCCGCACGGTCCCCGACCGTGCGGCGTTGGTGCACGTCCGGTACCGCGCCACCGGGCTCGTCGAGGAAGCCATGACCTACGCGGAACTCGACGCGGCGGCCCGTACGGTCGCGATCCGGCTCGGCGAGCACTGTGCCCACGGCGACCGGGCCCTGCTGCTGTACCCGACGGGTTCGGCGTTCGCCGCCGCGCTGTTGGGCTGTATGTACGCCGGTGTGGTACCCGTGCCCTCGCCGCTGCCCGAAGGAACCCGAGGACGCCAGAGCCGCACCACCGGCATTGCGCTCGACACCGCTGCGACGATCGTCCTGACCGACGCCGCCGCCCTGGCCGACGTCACCGGCTGGCGTGACCGCGACGGCCTCGACGCCTTGCCGGTGCTCGCCACGGACACCCTGACCGCCGAGGCCTCCGAACACGCCGCCTGGCAGCGTCCGGAGGGCGAGGCGCTCGCCTTCCTCCAGTACACCTCGGGTTCCACCAGTGACCCCAAGGGCGTGATGGTCTCCCACGACGCGCTGCTGGCCAACCTCACCCTGATGCGGGACGGCTTGCTGCTCGACAGCTCCACCCGCATGTGCAGCTGGCTGCCGATGTACCACGACATGGGGCTGATCGGGCTGCTGCTGGAGCCGGTGTTCCTGGGCACCACGGTGTACGTCATGTCGCCCATGGACTTCCTCAAGCGCCCGCAGCTGTGGCTCCAGATCATCTCCACGCACGGCATCGAGGTCAGCAGCGCCCCGAACTTCGCCTACGACCTGGCCACCCGGCGGCTCACCGACGCCCACATCGCCGGACTCGACCTGTCCCGCTGGCGGATAGCCTGCAACGGCGCCGAGCCCGTCAGTGCCTCCACCCTGGACCGGTTCTCCGCGCGGTTCGCGCCGGCCGGATTCAAGCGGGAGGCGCTGCTGCCCTGTTACGGCATGGCGGAGACCACCCTGTTCGTCGCGGGCACGCCCGTCGAGCACGCTCCGGTCGTCACCTCCGTCGATCCCGCCGCCCTGGAGAAGCACGTCTTCGAGCCGGCGGACGGCGGTCTGAGCCTGGTCAGCAGCGGCCGGGTCGAGGGATTCGACATCCGGATCGTCGACCCGAAGAGCCTGCGGACCCTGTCCGACGGCCACGTCGGCGAGATCTGGCTGCGCGGAGAGAGCGTTGCCCGCGGCTACTGGAACAACCCCGGGGCCACTCAGGACGTCTTCCGCGCCCGTACCGCCGAGGGTGCGGAGGGCTTCCTGCGCACCGGTGACCTCGGCGTGCTCGACGAGGGTGAGCTCTACATCACCGGCCGCATCAAAGAAATGATCATTCTCAACGGCCGCAACGTCTATCCCCACGATGTCGAGCGCGAGGTCACCGCGGGGCACGACGCGTTCGCCGGCCTCGCCGGCTGCGTGTTCACCGTACCCGCGCCGGAGGAGGAACTGATCGTGGTCCAGGAGGTCCGCGCGGCCAGGGACGAGGACCTCGCCGCACTGGCCGCCCTGGTGCGCGACCTGGTGGGGGAGTACCTGCAGACGCGCGTCGCCAACATCGTGCTCATACGTCCCGGCAAGGTGCGCAAGACCACCAGCGGCAAGGTCCAGCGCACCCTGATGCGCCGGCTCTTCATGGACGACGAACTGGAGTTCCGGCTCCAGGATCTGGATGCCCCGGTCCGGGCCCGATACCGCGCGGAGGTGCCGGCCGTATGACGCTCGCCTACGACCCGGTCGCCCTGGCCGACGCCTTCGAGCGCGCCCTCGGTGACCCCCGCGACCCGGACCGGGCCTTCTCCACCTCACGCGTCCTGGAACTGGACCGGGCCGAGGAATTCCCCGAGGACATCGTCGCCGAGCTCCACGCCTGCGGGCTCGGCGCGCACTACGTGCCCGAGGAGTACGGCGGCCGCCTGAGGAACTACGAGGAGCTGCTCCAGATCGTGCGCCGCGTCGCCGCCCGCGACCTGACCACCGCGATCGGGCACGCCGCGACCTACTTGGGGGCGGTGTGCACCTGGGTGGCCGGCACTCCCGAACAGGCCGTCCTCACGGGCCGGGAAGTGATGGCCGGCACGGTGCACTCCTTCGGCCTGACCGAGCGCAACCACGGCAGCGACATCCTCGCGGGCGAGGTGACGGCCGCGGCCTCACCGGGCCGCTACCGCCTCGACGGCGAGAAGTGGCTGATCAACAACGCGACACGCGGGTGCCGGCTGTGCGTGCTGGCCCGCACCGAAGCCGAGGGCGGAAGCCGCGGGTTCAGCCTTTTCACCGTCGACAAGCGTGATCTGCCCCCGGACACCTACCGCACGCTGCCCGCCGTCCGCACCCACGGCATTCGCGGCACCGACATCAGCGGCATCGCGTTCACCGGCGCGTCCGTGCCCGCAGGGGCCATGATCGGGGCTCCCGGCGAAGGCGCCGAGATCGTGCTCAAGAGCCTCCAGCTCACCCGTACGCTCTGCGCCGCGCTCTCGCTGGGATCGGCGGATCACGCACTGAGGCTCGCGCTGGAACAGACCCGGCCCGACGAGGACCCGGCGGTGACGGCCGTCCTCACCGACGCGTACGCCGACCTGCTCACCGTCGAGGCGGTGTCGACGGTGGCGGCCCGCTCGCTGCACGCGCTCACCGGCGAACTGAGCATCCTGTCCGCCGTCGTGAAGCACTTCGTCCCCACCACCGTGGACGCGATGATCGAGCGACTGGCCGGGGTGCTCGGGGCCGAGGCCTACACGGCCGACGGCGCCTTCCAGAAAGTGGCCCGCGACCACCGCATCGTCGGCATCTTCGACGGCAACACCGTGGTCAACCTGCTGGGGGTGGTCAACCAGTTCGGCATGCTCGTGCGCGGCCGGCGCCGCGGCACCTTCGACGCGGCCGGCCTGGCCGCGGCCACGACGCTCGGGTCCGCGCCCCCGGCCTTCGACCGCGAACGGTTGAGCCTCATGTCGCTCCGCGGCTGCACCCTCACCCAGGCACCGCTGGACGACGCGGTGCCCCACGCTGCGGAACTGCGCCGGATCTCCGACGACCTGCACGACGAGATGGCGCGGATGCGCCCCTCGGCCCGGGACACCCGGCCGGAGGCGTTCGACCTGGCCGAGCGGTACACGCTGCTGTTCGCCGCCTTCGCGTGCGCGCAGCTGTGGTCGCACAACCGCGACCGGTGGCCCGACACCGGCCGGCTGGAGGTCAGCCTCGCCCGGCTGCTGGCCCGCCTCGGCCACCCCGTCGAGACCGTGGGCACGGACTCCCTGCTGCCCGAGCTGCTGCGACGCCACGACGGGGGAGAGGCGACGCCATGACCGCGACGACGGCCATGACCGCGACGACGGCCGTGTCCCGCCTGCTCACGCGACCGGTGGCGCATGCGGCACTCCCGCAGGCCCGTCTCGGGCACCCGCCCGCCACACCGGTGGAGCTTTGCGAGCCGCTTCCTGTCCACCGGCCCGAGGAGGCCCCCCGATGACCGCTGTACTCGCCGAGAAGCGCCTCGGTGATCCGCTCGACCCGGCCAACCCACTGGGCTTCGACGCCATCCTGGCGGCGGACGAGAGGCGCGAGCCGTTCACGGCCGCCGACGACGTGTTGCGCGGACCGCTGGCGGAGCGATCGGGCCGGGACCGACTGGTGGAGCTCGGACGCGCCGTGTTCCGCCGGGACACCGCGCTCGCCGCCCGGCTGGGGGTACCCGGCCTCGCCGCGGTCCACGGCCTGCCGCGCCCTCCGCAAGCCGCTCCCTTCGCGGTGGCGGCCGATGCCGGACTGCGCGTGGCCGACGGCATCCTGAACGGCCGCGCCCACGTGCTCGGCCCGGACCCGCACGGCTACGCGGTGCTCGGGCTGCGGACCGACGACGGCACGCCGGCCCGGCTGCTGCTCGATCTGGCCACCTTGCCCTCCGCCCACGTACACCGCGGTCCCGCGCGGAAGCTGATCGCCCTGGAGGGCAGCGCGGTGGCGGAGTACACGTTCCACGGATGCCCGCTGCCCGGCTCGGGGGTCCTGGATCTGTACGGACCCGAGGTCCCCGCGCTGCTGTCCGGCATGGCGGTGGGGGCCGTCGACAGCCAGCTGCGCCTCGCGCTCGATTTCGCCCACGGCCGGATGCTCTACGGGCGCCGGGTGACGGACATCCCGCACTCGGGGAACCTGCTGGCCGGCGTCTTCCTCGACGTGCTGATCTGCGACGGGCTCGCCGGCCTGCCCGGAGCCTCCGCCCTGGTCCACGACGTCGTCCGGCAGGCCGGGAACGAGCTGACCGTGCTGCTCGGCGCCCGCTCGTACCTGCGCGAGGGCCCGCACGGCATCTTCCAGAAGCAGCTGCGGGACCTGCCCGCCCTGCTCCACCTCGCGGCACTGCCGGACGCCTCGGCCCCCGCACCCCTGCCGCGTGAACTACCCGCCCCGGACGGCCTCGCGGACGCGGTGCGGCGCCGTCTGGGCACTCGGTTCGGCCACCGGCCGCAGCCCCTCGACGACACCACCCGCAGGCGGGTCCTGGACGAACTGCTGGCCCGGGCGGACGCCGGGCTCACATTCGACCTGGCCTGCACCGCGCTGCCCCGTACAAGAGCCTGATCAGGAGTACGCCACCATGACAGACACCGCCGACAGAACCGCCCCCGTCACCGCGGAGGACATCCGCGACTGGCTCGCGAACCGTGTCGCCTTCTACCTCGAGGTGCCGGCCGACAGCATTCCCCCCGACGCGAAGTTCGTCGAGATGGGTCTGGACTCGGTCTACGCGATGACGATGTGCGGCGACATCGAGGATCGCTTCGAACTGGAGGTCGAGCCGACCATCGCCTGGGACCACCCCACCGTCGCGGCGCTGACCGCGCATCTGCACGACGTGCTGGGCCGCCGATGACGGCCGGCGTGTCCGTCGGCCAGGAGGCACTCTGGTTCCTGCACCGGATGGCGCCGGACAGCTCGGCGTACAACGTCGCCGCCGCGGTGCGGATCCGTACGACGGTGGACCTGGGCACGCTGCGGCGGGCCCTGGCCGCCACCGCGCAGCGGCACGACATGCTGCGCTCGTCGTTCACCGAAGACGACGGCCGGCTCCGGCGTGTGGTCAGCGCCTCCGCCCTGCCGGAGCTGAGCGTGCGGGAGGTCGGCCGGCTCGACGACGCCGAGCTGCACGCCCTCGTCCGGTCGCTGAGCACGGAGCCGTTCGACCTGACCCGAGCCGCCTTCCGGGCCGACCTGATCCGGCGCACCGACGACGACGCCGTCCTCCTGCTGACGGCGCACCACATCGCGACCGACGCGTACTCGCAGGGCATCGTCCTGCGCGACCTGCTGGACGCGTACGGTGCGGGCGGCACCGCCTCGTCCGCCAAGCCGCTGCGGCTGACGTGGGACGATCACGTGGCAGCCGAGCAGGAGCTGCTGGCCTCGCCGCGGCGGGCCGAACTGGAGGCGTACTGGCGGGACGTGTGTGCGCGCGCACCACGTGTGCTGGACCTGCCCACGGACCGGCCACGACCACCCCGGCAGACCTTCGAGGGCGACACGTACGAGCTGCGGCTTCCGGACGACTTCACCGCCCGGCTGCGCGAGGCGGCGTTCGGCGCGGGCGTCACGCCGTTCGTCCTGCTGCTGGCGGCCTTCCAGTCCACCGTGCACCGGCACAGCGGCCAGGACGACTTCCTGATCGGCTGGCCCACGACCACGCGGGCCGGACACAAGGCCGGCCATACGGTCGGCTACTTCGTCAACTCGCTCGCCCTCTCGGCCCACTTCGACCGCTCGACGACCTTCATCGGGCTGTTCCACTCGCTCGACGAACAGATCAAGCAGGGCATCGGCCGCGTCGGGTACCCCTTCGCGCTGCTGCCCAAGGCGCTGGGGCTGCCGCACGATCCGAGTCGGCCACCGATCACGCAGGTGGCCGCGACGATGGTGACGACGAACCGGCTGGAACCCCTGGCCGACCTGCTGGCCTCCGGCGAGGCGGCGGGGCGGGAGCTGGAGGTGGGAGGACTGCGCGTCACCGCCTTCGACGTGCCCCAGCAGGAGGGACAGTGCGAGCTGTCGGTCGAGTTCCTCCAGAGCACCACGTCGTTGCGGATCTCCTTCCGCTACCACACCGGGCTCTTCGACCGGTCTGCCATCGGGCGCCTCGCCCGCCACTTCCAGCGGTTCACGGAAGCCGCGGTCGCCGACCCGGACCGCCGCGTCGCGGACGTCTCCATCGTCGACGCGGCCGAGCTGGCCCGGCTCGTCGCCCTCGGTTCCGGTGCCCGATCCGAGCTCACGTCCCCAGGTGGTGTCCACTGATGTCCACGCCCACGACCACGACCACGGCCCTCGACAGGGTCGGCATCTCCGAAGAGCGGTTCCTGGACGACCTGGCGCACTTCGCCTCGATCGGCGGCAGGCCCGACGGCGGCGTCGACAGGGTGGCCGGTTCCGCGGCCGACGTGGCGGGCCGGGCGTGGTTCGCCCAGCGCATCGTCGATGCCGGTCTCGTCCGGCACGTCGACGCCATCGGAAACGTCTTCGGAACGGCGCCGGGCTCCGAAGGCCCGTACCTGCTGATCGGCTCGCACACCGACACCGTCCCGGCGGGCGGTCGGCTCGACGGCGCGTACGGAACCGTTGCCGCGCTGGAGATCCTGAGGGCGCTGCACGAGGCGGGACACCCGGCGGCGCGGTCGCTGCGGATCGTCGGCTTCTTCGACGAGGAGGGTGCCCGTCCCGATTCGACGGGAGGGCTGACCGGGTCCACCGCGTTCTGCTCCGGCGAGGGCATCCGCGACGTTTCCGCCTTCCTCGAACTGCACATCGAGCAGGGCCCGCGCATGGAGGCGGCCGGAACGGAACTCGCGGTGGTCGAGGGGATCGTGGGCGTCCAGCGCTTCGCGGTGACCTTCTTCGGCGAGACCAACCATGCGGGTACGACGCCCATGACCGGCCGCGCCGACGCCGGCCGCGCCGCGATGAAGCTCGCGAGCCGTGTGCAGCCGATGGTCCTGGGCATCGACCGGGACATGGTCATGAACATCGGCTTCATCGAGTTCGTACCGGGTGCGCCCAACGTCGTGCCCGGTGAGGCGCGTCTGGTCGTCGAGTGGCGGTCGGGCTCGCCCTACGCGCTGACCGAAGCCACGCGCGAGCTCGAGGCGCTCGCCCGCTGGACGGCCGCCGACGAGAACTGCACCGTCTCGGTGGAGCGGATTTCGGACAAGCGGATCACCGAATTCGACCCGGCGCTGTGCGACACCGTCGAGCGGGCCTGCCGCCTCACGGGAGGCCGCCTGGAGCGGCTGCTCAGCTACGCCGGGCACGACGCGAGCGTGCTGGCCCAGCACGTGCCGACGGCCATGCTGTTCGTGCCGAGCAGGGGAGGGGTGAGCCACTCGCCCAAGGAGGACACCTCGGACGCCCAGCTGGTGCGCGGCTGTCAGGCCCTGCTCCAGTCGGTGATCGTGTACGGAGCCCGTGACGCAGATGGGAGTTGACCGACCGGCGGTTCACGCCGGCCCCTGGTTCCCGCCGGTGGCCGGCGCTCCCGTCGAAGGGCTGCCGCTGCTGTGCCTGCCCCACGCGGGCGGCGGCGCCACGGCGTACCGCACCTGGCCGCACGCCCTCACCCCGTACGCCAGGGCCGTGCCCGTTCAGCTGCCGGGTCGCGAGGACCGGTTCGGGGAGCCGCCGGTGAGGTCGGCGGCGGTGCTCGCCGCGCAGCTGGCCGATGCGGTGGCCGCCCATCCGGTGACGCGGGACGGGTGCGCCCTGTTCGGGCACAGCATGGGTGCGCTGCTCGCGTTCGAGCTGGCGCACGAACTCATCGCGCGGGGCCGGCCACCCGTCCACGTCTTCGTCTCGGCCTACCGAGCGCCACAGCTGCCGCGACGCACCCGGGACGTGCACCTGCGCGACGACGCGGGCCTGTGCGAGTTCCTCGCGGAACTGGAGGGGACACAGGCCGAACTGCTGAGGCATCCGGAGCTGCTGGAGGTCCTGCTCCCCGTGATCCGGGCGGACTTCGAGCTGTGCGAGACGTACCGCTACCGGCTCCGGCGCCGGCTGGACGTGCCGGTCACGGTCCTGGGAGGCCGGCACGACGAGGGCGTACCTCCCGAGGACCTGGACGCCTGGGCGGAGGTGTCGGGAGAGCGGTTCGCAGTCGAGCTGTTCGACGGCGGACACTTCTACCTGCGCCAACGGCAGGCGGCCGTGCTGTCCGTCGTGGCGGAGGCGCTGAGGGGCCGACGGCGCGCATGACCGGACGCGGACAGCGGCGCCCCCATCCGAACCCCCATCCGAACCCCCATCCGAACCCCTCTCCGAGCAGGGCCTGACGGCTCCTCGCCGTCAGGCCCTGCCCGGCCGGGCCGACTCGGCCTAGGACCGGGTCATGCCGCCACGAGCGCGGGCATCGCCGGCTGGGGACAGTGCGCCGTCAGGCACCGTGCGTACAGCAGGACCAGCCGGTGGAAGCGGTACTCGACCGGGCCGACCGTCTCCAGCAGGGCGCCGTCGGCGAGTTGCTCCACCAGGTCCTCGGCTCGGGCGGGGGGCAGGCTCAGCGCCGTGGCCGCCGCCGACGCCGTGAACGGCTGCTCGCCCAGCACGGACAGGCAGGCCAGCAGGTCCCGGACCGGGCCGCCCGTACGCGCCAGCCATCTGCGCAGCGACCGGTCGAGGTCCAGATCGCCGAAGCGCAGCTCCCGCAACCGTTCGGTCGGCTCCGCGAGCCGCTGGGTCAGACGTGCCAGGGGCCAGTGCGGCCGGGACGCGAGCCGTGCCCCCGCGATCCTGAGCGCGAGGGGCAGCCCGGCGCAGTGGGCGACGATCTGCGCGGCCGCCTGCGGCTCGGCCGCCACCCGCGCGGCACCGACGATCGTCCGGAGCACGGCGAGCGCCTCGCGGTCGGGCATCGGCTCCAGAGCCAGGATGTCGGGTCCCACGACCGCCGCCAGGTGCGCGTGCCCGGTGACCAGGACGCCGGCGTGCGGGCTGGCGGGCAGGAGCGGCGCCAACTGCGCGCCGCTCACGCCGTTGTCCAGCAGCACGAGCAGCCGGCGCCCGGCGGTGTGGGTGCGGTAGAGCCGCACCAGTTCGTCGAGATCGTGCCGGACATTCTGCGCCGGCTCGTGGCCGAGGGACCTCAGCAGCCGGATGAGCACCCCGCGCGGGTCCTCGGGCGTGCCGTCGGAGGCGGCCAGGTCCGCGTACAGCTGGCCGTCGGGGAACCGCTCGCGCACGGCGTGCGCGGCGCGCACGGCGAGAGAGGTCTTGCCCACCCCCGCCATCCCGGTGATCAGCAGCCGGCGCGCACCCGCGGGGTCGGCTCCGGGATCGTCCGCCGGGGCCAGCAGGGCGGTCACCGCCTCCAGTTCGCGTTGCCTGCCGACGAAGGCGGCCGTGTCGGGCGGCAGCATCGCGGGGACGTGCCGCGGCGCCGCAGGAAGCGAGGCCGTGCCCGTACCGGCGGTCGTCGGGCCCGTCGGGGGCGAGGCGACCGCGGTCGTGGGCGCCGCCCCGGGGCCCTGCGCGGTGTGCCCGGCGACGGCACCCTGGTAGTCCAGGGTGCCGCGGAGCACGGCCTCGTGCGTGGTGGTGAGCTCGCTGCCCGGGTCCACCCCCAGCTCCTCGGCGAGCACGGAACGGCCCAGGCGGAAGACGTGGAGCGCGTCGGCCTGCCGGCCGCACCGGTAGAGCGCCGTCATCAACTGGGCCCGCAGCCGCTCTCGCAGCGGGAAGTCCGCGACCAGACGGGTGAGTTCCGCGATGACCTGCTGGTGCCTGCCCAGCGCGAGATCGGCCTCCATGCGGTTTTCCAGCGTCGCCGCGTGGCCCTCGTCCCATTGCGGGCCCTCCTCCGCCGCCAGGAACTCGGTGGCATTGGAGAGTACGGGCCCGCGCCACAGTTCCAGCGCACTGCGCAGCAGCGTCCCCGCTTCCTCGTAGCGTCCCGCCCGAAGGGCTTGCCGGCCGAGCCTGTCGAGTCGGTCGTACTCCACCACGTCGACGTGGGAGTCGCCCGTTTCCAGGACGTATCCGGGAGACCTCCGGTGGATGGCGATTTCCGGTTCCAGCAGCTTCCGCAGCCGTGATACGTGTGTGTAAATCTGAGCCTTCATGGTCGTCGGAGGGCTCATTCCCCACAACAGTGTGCTGAGCCGAGTGTCCGGCACCACTTTCCCCCTGGCCAGCAGCAGAGCCGCCAGCAGTGTGTGCATCTTGGTGCCCGCGAGGTCGATGCGTTGGTCATCGCGTCGTACCTCGACCGGGCCAAGCAAGCGGAAATCCATGGTTCCCCGTTCAACTACATGGTCCTGCTTAACCTGTCAATGCTAACCAGCCCCAGTGTTCTCTCGATTTTGTCTTGATTTCATTGATGGACTAACAGAAAAATAGAGGCTCCATAGAACCTCTTCCTATTCTTCTCTCACGCACCGACCGGTGTAATCCGGCGCCAGACACGGCCGGATCGCGCGAACGGGTCACCACGCAACAAGGGGGAAGTCCGATGAACGGAGCCCGCGGAACCACGGGAGTCACCATGCTCGGCCTCGTCACGGGCATCGCACTGTTCCTGTGTGCGGCAGCCGCAGGGAACACGACGGGGCCCGAGGGCACATCGGCACCGATCGTCGTCTCGTCTCCGGCCCTGGCCGGCATCGTCGACCCCGACCAGGACTTCCCCTGGAACTAGGCCGCTAGGCCGTTTCGATGGTTCCGACAGGGCCTCCCGGGGCCTCAGCGGACCGGCCGGGCGCTCCGGTCGCCCGGTTCCTCGAGCAGCCCGGCCAGTGTCGCGGCCGGGACCGGTGCGCCGGGCTCCGCGGCCTCCACGGCGCGGAGCAGGCGCTCGGTGCGGTCCCGCCACACTTTCGCCCCCAGCGCGGTGAACGTGTTCAGGGCGCCGCCGATGCGCCGCGCCGCGGCCGGGTCGCCCGCCACCGCGTCGAGGCAACCGAGGTCCGCCTCGATCCGGGCGATCAGGAAGTCGTCGGCGAGCTCGTCCGCGATCTCCCGGGCGCGGCCCAGCACGGAGTGCGACTCCACGAACTCGCCGGTCCGCCACAGGGCATCGCCCAGGGCGCGCAGGGCGTAGGTCTCGCCGACACGGTCGCCGCCCTCCTGCGTCAGCTTCACCACCCGCCGGCTGGCGGCAGCCGCCCTCCCGGGCTCGCCGCTGCGCAGCAGCACCTCGGCGAGCCAGTGCAGGCTCTGCGCTTCGGCCCGCCACAGCCCGCCCTCCCGGCTCTTGGCCACCGCGCGCTCGCTGAGCTCGACCCCCCGGGCGAGGTTGCCGCGCTCCACCTCGATCTGCGCGAACAGGCCCATGGCGTGTGCCGCCTCACGCACGTCCCCGAGGCGGACGAAGACGTCCATGGCCTCCTCGACGTACCGCGCGGCGTGCGCGAGGTCGCTGCGGAAGTGCGCGCAGATCGCCAGCAGCCGGAGCACTTGGGCGCTGCCGTGCGCGTCGCCTGCCTGTCGGAACAGCTCCAGGGCGGGCATCAGCGATTCCCGGGCGCTCGGGTAGCGGCGCTGGTTGATGGCCAGCGAGCCGAGGGAACGCAGCATGGCCGCCTCCCCCATGGCGGAGCCCGCGCGCCGGGCGGCCACGAGGGACTGTTCGGCGCAGCGGCGCCAGTCGTCCAGGTAGTGGCGGGTCTCGAAGACCGGCGTGGCGCACGCCGTGAGTGACCAGCTGAACATCGCCAGGTTGCTGACGGCGTCGCTCTGCGCCGCCTGGGCCACGACGGCGACCAGCGCCTGGCGCTCCGTCTCGAACCAGTCCATGGGAGTACCCAGGAGTTCGTCCAGCAGCGACCGCGGCAGGTCGTGGCGGCCGACCGGTGCGATGTGCGGTGTGGTCCCGCCCTCCGCCCGGCGATGGGCTTCGTCGGCCAGCGTGACCCAGCCGCCGAAGGCCCGGCGCAGGGCCGCGTTCTGTTCGTCCTCACCGTCCTCGGCCAGGGCGAGCTCCCGGGCGTACAGGTGCGGCAGGTTGTGGAACCGGTATCGGGGCGGGTGCCCGGCACGATGCCGGGCGACCTCCAGCAACTGCGCGTCGACGAGCTGCTCGATGAGGTCCTCGGCCTCCCACAGCTCGGTGTCCAGGAGCGCAGCGCCCACCCAGGAGGCGAACTCCGGCACCTTGAGCAGGCCCAGGCAGCGGAACATCCGCGCCGCGGCCGGCGGGAGGTGCCGGTAGGTGAGCCGTAGCCCGGCCCGGATGCCGCCTTGGCCGGGGCTCAGTTCGTCGAGGCGGCGCCGCTCGCACTCCAGCCGCTCCACCAGGGAGCGCAGGGTCCAGTGAGGGCGTGCCGCCAGCCGGGTGCCGGCGATGCGCAGGGCGAGCGGCAGCCGGTCGCAGAGCTCGCTGAGCCGCGCCGCGGCCTCCGGATCGGCGGCGAACCGCTCGGGCCCCGCCACTTGGGCGAGCAGGGCGGTGGCAGCGTCCTGTTCGAGGACCCGCAGATTGATCCGGCGTATGGCGAAGTCGCCGGTCAGGTCGTCGATCGGATCCCTGCTCGTGATCAGTACGCAGCACCGGCCGGTCCCGGGGAGGAGGGGGCGGATCTGCTCGAACGACCGCGCGTCGTCGAGCAGGATCAGCATCCTCTTGTTTTCGAGCACGCTGCGGTAGAGGGCGGCCCGGTCGCCGAGGTCGGCCGGGATCCGCGCGCCGGGCACCCCGAGCGAGTGGAGCAGCCGGTCCAGCGCCGCCTCGGGCAGTACGGGCTCGTCGGTCTCGTGATACCCGCGCAGATTGATGAAGAGCTGGCCGTCCGGGAAGCCGGCGGCGGCCTGGTTGGCCCAGTGGACGGCGAGGGCCGTCTTGCCCACGCCGCTGACACCGGAGATGGAACCGATGGCCGGCGGCCGGGCCCCGTGACTCTCGTCCAGCAGGCGGTCGAGACTGCCGAGCTCCTCTTCGCGGCTGGCAAAGGCCGCGACACTGGCCGGAAGTTGCGCAGGGACCGCCGCCATCGCGGCCGGCGACGGTAAACCGGGCGGCGGCGCCAGCTCCGGCGCGTCCTGGAGGATCAGATCGTGGATCGACCGCAGTCCCGGGCCCGGCTCCAAGCCGAGTCTGTCCACCAGGATCGCGCGCCCCTCACGGAAGATCTCGAGCGCGCGGGCGCGGTTTCCCGAGCGGTACTCGGCGAGCATCAGCCAACTGCGCGACTGCTCCCGCAGCGGGTGCTCGCGCACTAGCGCTGTCAGTTCGCCGATCAGCGCCCGATGCCGTCCGAATTGCAACTGCAGCCCGGCCCGCTCCTCCAGGAGATCGAGCCTGAGCTCCTCCAAACGGGTCGCGGCGCTCTCCGCGGGCTCGCCGACGATGCCCTCCAGCGCGCGTCCCCGCCACAGGCTCAGCGCCTCGTCGATGTGCTTGCACGCCTCGGCGGGCTGTCCCTGCCGAGCGGCCTCCCGGGCCCGGCTCGCCCGTTCCTCGAAGGTCGCGATGTCCAACTGATGCGTGCTGAGCGTCATGATGTAGCCGGGGTGCGAGGTGACGATGAGATCGTCGGCGCCCGCGGCGTCCTTGAAGAGCCTGCGCAGCGCGCCGACGAGGATGGCGATCTGATTCCGTGCGGTGGCGGGCTCGTTGCCCTGCCAGACCGTGGCGATGAGACGTTCGACCGACACCACCCGGTTCCGCGCGAGGAGCAGCGTGGTCAGGACGGTTCGCTGGCGCGAGCTGCCGAGTGTGACGATCCTTCCGTCGATCTGGACGTCCAGCGCTCCGAGCAGCCGGAACACGATGTCACTCACAGCACGGGCCCCCCGACTCGTTCGTGATCATGGTTCGTGATCACGGTGCCCATTGTGTGCAGGCGTTGCACGCACGGCCCCTCCGCATCGCCGGTGACATCCGGCCATTCAGACCTCTCCTCCTCCGCGAGGCGAGGCATCCCGGGCCTGGGCCTGGGCGGGGTGGTGACGGCGTTTCCCAAAGCACCGCACACCGTGCTGTATCGGGGTATCAGAAAAGGCGGGGCCGAGTCGACTTGATATCGGTCTTCACATGACGCACCGCGGGGGGACCGTGACGGAGACCGTGACCCGCACGGGCTCGCCGAGCGCGCCGTCCCGCAAGGCGCTTCCCGGGACGCGCCACGTGGAGCGCGTGGCGGCCCGGGCCCGCACCGCTGTCCGTTCCTTTGCCTACTCCTTGCCGGCGCCGCGGGTCGCCGCTTCCGCCGTGACCGACGCCAGCAGTGTCTCCCGGGTGGCGATGGCCGCGCGCAGGTGTGCCGCTTCCAGCGAAGCCGCCAGTGTCCGGGGCGAGATGCCGAACCAGGGGAGGTAGGAGAGCACCCGCCGGGCGTCGTCGTAGTGCCGCTGAACGGTGTCGCCCAGGATCTGCCCCCGGTCCGCGACGGCGCTCAGGGTGTCCTCCGACAGGGCGTGGACGGCTCCCGGTGCCACCAGTTCCTCCACATAGCGGGTGTCCCGCCGGCCGGGCCCGCGCACCGCCGTCGACACCCAGACGGGGCGGGGGGCCAGGGCGCCGGCGGCGGCCAGTGCGGCCCACCGCGGGGAGGCGAGCACGTGCCGCTGCTTCTCGTAGGCGAGACGGGCGTTGGCGATGGCGGCGGTCCCGGTCAGGGCCCGGGCCTCGGCGGTTCCGGCCCGGGCCAGGGCGCGGTCCACCTCGGTGTCCAGCGGGCTGACCGAGAAGGAGGCGACGGCGCTGAGGGACGACAAGGGCGCCCCGCGGTCCCGTGCCTGTTCGAGGCCGTCGAGGAAGCACTCGTTCACCCTGTGGAACCGCTCCACCGAGAAGATCAGCGTCGCGTGGACGTTCATCGACTCGGCGAGGCAGGCGGTCACGACGGGGAGGTTCTGCGCCGTGGCGGGAATCCCGACCGCCAGGTTCGGCCGATCCACGGCCCGCCACAGCGCGCGGGCCTCCGCCAGCGTCGCACCCGCGTCCCACGCGTTGCGCGGGTCGAGGCCGACCGACACCAGTCCCTCGCGCCCCCCGGTCCTCGCGTGCACCTCCAGCAGGGCGTCGCACAGCTGCCTGACGGCCTCGACCGTGCGGTCCCAGAGGACTTCCTCGGCACTGAGCCCGTCCGTCCGCCCCTGCGGCGGTTCTCCGGACGCGGAGACCTCCCCCAGGGGCGGGATCGGGGTCGGGGGCCGGGCCGAGGACGGGGTCGAGGACGGGGTCGAGGACGGGGCCGAGGACGACCAGGGCGCGACGATGCCCGTGACGTGGCCCTGCGCGATCAGCTCGCGCAGGGCGCCGGTGTCGCGCCCCGTGCGGCCGGATCCGTCCAGCCAGACCGACATGCCCTGGGCGGTGAGCCGTGCGGCGACGGCGTGCGCCGCCCTCCCGGTGGGGGTGCGGCCGCCGGCGGGTGATCCGCGGCCGGGCCCGTCGGGGCGTGCCCGTTCGAGCGCGTCCGCGCGCGGCTCGGCGATGATGTGGAGCATCGGGTTCCTTCTCCTTCGCTGGTTCGCGCTTCGCCGGTCCGCCCGCAGGCCCCCGGCCGGTGCGGGGCGGTGGTGTCAGCGTTCCGCGGCGGGTAGTTCCGGCAGTCGGGGCGGCAGTCGGCGGGCGAGCGGACCGGGCAGGGCGCGGACCACCACGAGGGTGCAGGCCCCGCCGTGCGTGCGCAGTTCGCCCTCGGTGCCGTGGGGGAGCAGCAGGACCTGGCCGGGACCCGCCGGCGTCGGCGGGGACTGCCCGTCGTGGACGGCGATCGCGCCGCTCAGGACGAGGACGGCCTCCTCCGTGCCGTCGTGGGCGCGGACCGGCAGCACGGATCCGGCCGGCAGGTCCCAGTACTCCACGCCCTCGCACTCGCTGTAGAGCATTCCGCGGCGGATCAGGCTCTGCCACTTCGCCCGCACGGGGCCGGCGACGACGGCCACGTCGCCCGTCGCGGTCGACACGATCACTCGGGGCCGCCTTCACGGGCCACGGCGAGCGTCACCACGGCCAGTCGGAGCGGGGTCCCGGCGGTGAACTCCGTACGGGATCCCGCGGACAGCAGCAGACAGGTGCCGGCAGCCAGGCGCACCACCTCGGTGACGCCCTCGGCCGACACCACGCCCTCTCCCTCGTGCACGAAGAGGGCGAGCTCGGCGTCGTCGCGACCGAGCACCCGCTTCTCGCCCGGCGGGAGTTCCACCAGTTCGACGCGCTTGAGCGGGCCGCTGAAGACTCCCGCGGTGTCGACGGTCCTCTCCTCGAACAGGTCGTGGACCACGGCCTTCGTCATGTCTGCTCCCGTGGGTGGCTGGGCGCCGGCCAGCACGGCGGTGGTGGCCGGCGCGAGGGTTTCGATGACCCACCAGTCGAGCGGGGTGTCACCGGTGTTGTGCAGGCCGTGGACGTTCCCGACGCTCGTCAGGGCGAGCGAGCCGGCGCGTACGGGATGTTCCCGGCCGTTGAGCAGGAGGTCTCCCGATCCGGACAGGACGAGGTAGATCTCCTCCGTACGGGTGTGCCGGTGCTCGCCGCTGACCGCGCCGACGGGGAGCGAGGCCCATTCCACGGCCTCGCTCTCCGAGCGGAGCTGGCGGCGCGTGGCGAAGGCCTTCCAGTACGTCTTGCCCTGCGCCCCGTGGACTCCGTAGACGGATGCCTTGTGGCGGGTGGTGCCCACGGCCGTCCAGGGCACGGGAGGGGCGCTGCGACCGGTCACCGGGCGTCCCCCCAGTGCAGGTCGGCCAGCAGCTGGGAGGCGTTCTCCAGCTCGTCCTCGGTGAGGTCGTTGACGAAGACGGCGGATCCGATGCCCTGGGGGAGGGGCAGCCGCTGCTGACCGTCACGGTGCCGGACGGTGTCCCGCAGCGCCGGCACGAGCAGCTTGGGCGTGCACAGTTCGTGCCAGGAGGGCAGCCCGAGACCGGTCATCACGGACAGGACGCGGCGGCGCTCCTCGGAGGTCACCAGACCACGCTGCTCCGCGATCACAGTGGTGAGCGCCATGTCGATGGCGACCGCCTCGCCGTGCAGCAGCTCGGGCAGGGCGTGCATCTCGATGACCGGGCTGAAGGAGTGCCCGTAGTCGACCACGCGCTCCAGCACCTTCTCCCACAGGTTGGGCTGGAGTTCTTCGAGCATGCCGTGGATGGCGCGCTCGACCACCTCGACGGCCGCGTCCGCGGCGCCGTCCGGCGGGCTCTGGAGCCGTTCGGCGAGGAGGCGCGCACCGTGCTCCTCCAGCAGGCCGAAGAGCCGCTCGTCCTTGATCAGGGCGATCTTGAGGATCTCGGCGAGGCCGTTGCTGATGTGCCGCTCGTCGAGGGTGGCCAGGAAGGTCCGGTCGAGCAGGGTGCGGTCGGCGGGGAAGTAGGTGCCGACACGGTTCTTGTGGCCGTCGTTGTTGACGCCGGTCTTGGCGCCGACGCCCGCGTCCACCAGGCCTATCAGCGTGGTCGGGATGCGGATCCACGGGGTCGCGCGGCGGTAGATGCTGGCGGCGAAGCCCACGATGTCCATGAGGACGCCACCGCCGATGGCGATCACCGGTTCGCGGCGGCGGTCGATGCCGAAGCCGTCGAGGCTCTTGATCACCTCCTGCACCTGCCGCAGGTCCTTGGCCGGTTCGCCGTCCTCGAGCACCAGCACCCGGCACTCGACCCCGTGGTGCTCGAAGTACGCGCGGATGCGGGCGCCGTAGAGCTCCTCGACGACGGAGTCCACGACGACCAGACGGCGGGCGTGATCGCCGTCGGCGACGTCCTCGATGATCGCGCGGTTGCCGAGATCCAACAGACCTTCCTCCAGGCGGACTTCGTAGTCGACCTGCTTGACGGCCCGTACGGACCAGTGGGTGATCGGGTTGCCGACGGTGAACAGGCCGCCGCTGCCGGTGCGTTCGGTCGACTGAAGGCCTGACTGCATGACTGTCTCCCTCGATGAGTGCTTGCCCGGAAGAGTACGTCGTGTTCAATGCATGCGCCAGCAAGTTATGTCACATCGTGGCCCCCTTGCCTGGCGGCGACTGCGTCATATTATTTGCATTCGGATGCAATGAATACTACGTTCGGCCACCCCGGGACGGGGAGTCGAGCACATGGGGGCGGGAATGCAGACAGCAGCACTCGTGCGGCCACCGGATCAGGCCGGCATACCGGCCGTCCGGCGCGTGGACCACTTCGCGTTCACCGTGCCGGACCTGCCCGCGGCCGTCGCCTTCTTCACCGAGGTCCTCGGTGGTGAACTCTGCTACGTCGAAGGTCCCGTAGAGGACTCCGAAGGCGACTGGATGACCCGGAAGCTGGGCGTCCACCCGAGGGCCTCGGCCAAGGTCGCACTCGTGCGCGTCGGCCCCTCCACCAACGTGGAGCTGTTCGAGTACACGGCCCCCGACCAGCGCACGCGCCCGCCCGGTCGCAGCGACACGGGGTGGACCCTGCTCTCCTTCCGGGTCGACGGCATCGCCCGCGCCGTCGCGCGGCTGCGGGAGCATCCGGGGCTGAGCATCGAGTCGGACGTCACCACGCCGACGGTGCGGCCCGGCCGTTCCCTGCGCCGCGTGGGCTTCCGTACCCCGTGGGGCCAGGACCTGCAGCTCTGCGGCGACTTCGATCCCTTCGGGCCGGGGGACGCCGGCGAGCCGGGACCGGTCGTCGTGCTCGGAGCCGAACGTCTGGCCCTGGCCGTCGCCGACCTCGACGCCGCCGTGGGCTTCTTCATCTCGGTGATCGGCGCCACCCCGCTCCCGCCCCGCAGGCCGCTGCCGCCCGGTGCGCAGCCCCGCGTGACGCTGCGCCTGGGACCCACCGACCGGATCGAACTGCGGCAGGCCGGCCCGGAGGGCTCGACCACACCGCCCCGCAACAGCGACGCCGGAGGGCACCACATCGCCTTCCACACCGACGACGTGGACGCGGCCGCGCGCCATCTGGCCGCGCAGCCCGGGGTCCACGTGATGGGCGCCCCCGAGACCATCGCGTCCGGCCCCATCGCGGGCAACCGCTGGGTCTACTTCGGCACCCCCATCGGCGTGCAGATGGAAGTCCTCTGCATGCCGGACGGCCGGCTCCCGTACGAGCGCGAGACCGCGGCGCGACGCGCCGTCTCTCGCGATCACACCTGGCGCTGACGCGCACCGCGCACGAACGACGGCCGGCCACGCGCCGTCGCACCCCACCCCAACCACCCAAGGAGCAGACACCGCCATGCGCTGGAACGATCTCTACATCGCCGGAACGGGCGCCTTCCTGCCCAAGCAGGTCTCCGTCGAGGAGGCCATCGAGACCGGTCAGTACGACGAGGAGTCCGCCCAGCACAGCGGCCACCTCGCGCTCACCGTCGCGGCCCCCGAGGACAGCATCCCGGAGATGGCCGTACGGGCCGGGCGCCAGGCGCTGGAACGCTCCGGGTACCTCCCCGAGGACGTTGCCGCGGTGACGTACTCCGTCGTCTTCCACAACGGCATCGACATCTGGAACTCCGCCTCCTACATCCAGAAGGGCATCGCCCGGGCGGGAGCCCTGTCCGCCGAGGTGCGCTCCGGATCGAACGGCGGCCTCATCGCCGCGGAGCTGGCCGCGGCCTACCTGTACGCCCACCCGGAGGCCAAGGTCGCCGTCTCCACCGCGGGCGACCTGTGGACGGATCCCTACTTCGACCGCTGGCGGACCGACCGCATCCTCTACGGCGACGGCGCCGCGGCGGTGGCCCTCTCCCGGCAGGGCGGATTCGCCCGGGTGCTGTCGATGGCCACCAACACCGACCCCGACCTCGAGGCGATGCACCGCGGCCACGAGCCGTTCGGCCCCTTCCAGCACGACGCCGACCACCCCATCGACCTCAACCGCCGCCACCAGCAGTTCCTGGAGGGCTTCGACAAGGACGAGGTGTGGCGCCGGGTCGAGAACGGGCTGCGCAAGGCCGTCAACCAGGCGCTGGAAGAGGCCGGCTGCTCCATGGACGACATGGACCACATCGTCGCCCCGCACTTCGGCGCGGGCCTGACGGTGCGCCAGTGCCTCGCCCCCATCGGCGTCCACGACCTGAAGCGCACGGCGTGGGAGTTCTCCCGCCGTACCGGGCACATCGGCCCCGGTGACCAGTTCGCCGGCCTCAACCACCTCGCCGAGGCCGGTGCGTTGACGCCGGGCAAGCGCGTCCTGCTCCTCGGCGTCGGCGGCGGCTTCAGCTGGACGGGCGCGGTGCTGGACATCGTCGCCGAGCCCGGCTGGAGCGGCGCCCCCGCGTAGCACGTCACCGGGCCCGGCCCCTCACCGTGCCGGGCCGTCCACCTCACACCAGACAGAAGGCAGTCAGCCATGCCCGTCGGAATCGTCGGCGTGGGCGCGTACGCCCCGTCGCGTGTCATCGACAACCAACAGATCAGCCAATGGGCCGGCATCCCCGAGGAATGGATCGCCGAGCGGACCGGCGTCCTGAGCCGGCGCTACGCGGAACCGGGCACCGCGACCTCGGAACTCGCCGCCCGCGCGGTGGAACGGCTCTTCGGGGAATCGCCGTACGACCGCGAACAGGTGGGCCTGACGGTGCTCGCCACCTCCACCCCCGACCAGCCGCAGCCGGCCACCGCGGCGCGCATGCAGAAACTGCTGCGCATCCACGGAACCCCGGCGTTCGACCTCAACGCCGTCTGCTCCGGCTTCGTGTACGGGCTCACCGTGGCCCGCTCGATGCTGATCGCGGACCCCTCGATCGGCAACGCGCTGGTCGTCGGCGCCGACATGTACTCCACGATCATGGACCGCTCCGACCGGCGCACCGTCTCGCTGTTCGGCGACGGCGCCGCGGCCGTGCTCCTGGGGGAGGTGCCCGAGGGCTTCGGCATCCACGCCACCCGGCTGTACGCCGAGGGCGACGGCGCGCACCTGGTGGAGGTCGCCGCGGGCGGGACCCGCGAGGTGGCGGACGACGCCGCGCGCGAGGCGGGGCGCCACTACTTCCGGATGGAGGGACGGTCGGTCAAGGAGTACGCCCTGCAGATCATTCCCAAGGTGGTGGACGACGTGCTGAGCACCGCCGGGTGGACGGTCGACGACCTCGACCGGGTCTTCATCCACCAGGGCAACACCCGGCTGGTCGAGTCGGTCGCCGCCGCGCTCGGCGTCGACATGGCCAAGGTGCCGCTCACGGCTCCCCGGTTCGGCAACACCGGGGCGGCCTCCATTCCCTTCACCCTCGCCGACTCCCACGGGACGCGGCCGCTGGAGCGTGGCGACAAGGTGCTGTTCGCCACCGTCGGCGGCGGCGTGACCGCGGGGGCGGCAGCCCTCACCTGGTACTGAGAGGAATCGGCTGATGCGACTCAAGGACAAGGTGGCCGTCATCACGGGCGGCACCCGCGGGCTGGGACGGGCCATGGCCGAGCGGTACCTCGACGAGGGTGCCACGGTGGTCTGCGCGGCGAGGAACCCCTACGACATCGGGCATCTGATCCGCCAGCTGCCCGACCGGGTGCTGTTCCACCGGACGGACGTGGCGGACCCCGGCAGCGTCGAGGAGCTCATGGACGCGGCCGTCGCCGCGTACGGGCGCATCGACGTCCTGGTGGCCAACGCCGGGGTCAACCACGACGGCAAGGTGGACCGGATCAGTCCCGAGGCCTGGCGGGCCATGGTGGACACCAACATCAACGGCACCTTCCACACCCTGCAGAGCGCCGCGAAGCGCATGATCGCCCAGGGCGGCGGGGGACGCATCATCACCGTCTCGTCGAGCATGTCCACCCGGGTGGCGATCGGCGCGGCCGGCTACTCCGCGACCAAGGCCGCCATCGAGACCCTCACCAAGGTCGCCGCGATCGAACTGGGCCGCAAGGGCATCCAGGTCAACTCCCTCGCTCCGGGCGTGCTGGAGGACGGGATGGGGCGCGAGCTCTCCCGGAACCAGAAGGTGTGGGAGGCCTACCACCACCGCTTCTCCCTCGGCAGGGCGGGAACGCTGGACGAGGCGGCACTCGGCGCGGTGTTCCTGGCGAGCGAGGACAGCTCCTACGTGAACGGTCACGTACTCGAAGTCAATGGAGGTCTGCTGTGGGCATGACAGCGCCCGAACCCCGCGTCCGGCTCGTCGTCGAGGACGGCATCGGCACGATCGAGCTGGCCCGCCCCCCGGTCAACGCACTCGACCACCAGGCGCAGTCCGAGCTCCGCGAGGCGGCGGAGGAGGCCGCCGCGCGCACGGACGTCGCGGCGGTGGTCCTCTACGGAGGCCCCGACCGCTTCTCCGCCGGGGCGGACATCCGTGAGATGGCGGGCCTGCGGCCGGTGGACATGGTCCTGTGGGCGAGCCGTCTCCAGGGCGCGTTCACCGCGGTGGCGGACATCCCCAAGCCCGTGGTGGCCGCGGTCACCGGCTTCGCCCTCGGCGGCGGGTGCGAGCTGGCCCTGACGGCCGACCACCGGATCCTGGCCCCCGAAGTGCAGATCGGGCTGCCCGAGATCAAGCTGGGGGTGATCCCCGGCGCGGGCGGCACCCAGAGGCTCGCCCGGCTGGTCGGCACGGCCAGGGCCAAGGAGATCATGTTCACCGGGCGCCCCCTGTCCGCGGCCCAGGCCCTCGCCGTCGGGCTGGCCGACCGGGTCGTCCCGCGCGACGAGGTGCTCGCGGAGGCGCGGGCCTGGGCCGCGCAGTTCGTGGGAGGACCCGCGCTCGCCCTGCGGGCGGTCAAGCAGGCGGTGGACCTCGGCACGGGGACGGACCTGCGTTCCGGCCTGGAGTTGGAGCGGGCCCTCTTCGAGGGGCTGTTCGGCACCCGCGACCAGCTGGCGGGCATGAGGACCTTCGTCGAGGAAGGACCCGGCAAGGCGGTCTTCGTGGGCCGCTGAGCACCTCACCGGCCGCACGGCCCCCCACGCACGGACGCTCGGCCGGGAAGACTTCCCGGCCGAGCGTCCGTGCGTGCGGGCGTGCAGAGGGGCCGCGCGCGGCCCGGGCCCGCGAGGCCGGCGGAGCCACCGGCCTCACGGGCGCCGGGACTTCGACGACCCACCTAGGGGGTGAGCAGGAGCTTGCCGCGGGTGCCGCCGACGGCCAGCCGGCGGTGTGCCTCGGGGCCCTCGGTGAAGTCGCCCACCGCGGCCACGCGCAGCGTGAGGACGCCCTCGTCCACCAGGCCGGAAAGGGTCGCGAGCTGGTCGCCGTCCTGCTCGACGAAGGTCTGGGACACGGTGATCCCGCGCTCCTCCTTGGGCGGCTCGGGGGCGTAGACGGAGACCGCGCGCCCGCCGTCCCGCACCGCGCCGATGACGCGCGGTGCGATGCCCGCCGTCTCCAGCAGGACGTCGGCGATGCCGGAGGGGACGGGCCCGGCCGAGGAGATGGCGCTCTCGGCTCCCAGTGCGCGGGCGAGTTCGGCGTCCTCGGGCCGGGCGAGCGCGATCACGCGCGTGCCCCTGGAGACGGCGAGCTGGATCGCGAACCCGCCGACGGCCCCGACGGCGCCGCTGACCAGGAGGGTCTCGCCGGCCCGCAGGGCCGCCCGCTCCAGTGCCTGGTACGCCGTGAGGCCGGCCAGGGGCAGCGCCGCCGCGTGGACCAGGTCGACGGTGGTGGGGGCGGGGGCGGCCAGGGCCGCGTCCAGGGCGACGTACTCCGCGTGGGTGCCCACACCGGTCGCGTACTGGGCGGACATGGCCACGATCCGGTCGCCGGGGGAGAAGCGGTCCGTCCCTTCGCCGACGGCCTCGACGGTGCCGGACAGGTCCCAGCCGAGGATGAGCGGGAAGGGGTGGGCGAGACTGTCGGCCAGCGCGCCCGAACGGACGAGCAGGTCGACGGGGTTCACGGCCGTCGCCGCGGTACGGACGAGGATCTGCCCGGGCCCCGGGGCCGGACGGGGGACCTCCGTGACCGTCAGCTGGTCGGGGTCGCCGTACTGGGGCAGGGTCAGCGCGCGCATGGTGGTGCCTTTCGACAGGTCGGAACGAACAAACTCCGTACATCATAAATGCTTGCGCAAGCATATTACTCTTCCTAGGATGGCGTCACCGCCCCAACGCCCCCTGCCCTCCCGGAGGTTCCTCCCCCATGCCCAGAACCACGGAATCCCCTGCGACGGGGAGCAGTTCCCGGCTGCCCTCGCTGACCGGCATACGGTTCATCGCCGCCGTCCTGGTCTTCCTGCACCACGGCATCTGGGTGAACGTCTTCTCGGACCAGGACGTCGTGTCCTTCTACCGGGACCTGTTCATCAACGCCGGACACGTCGGCGTCTCCTTCTTCTTCATCCTGAGCGGTTTCGTCCTCACCTGGTCCGCCCGCAAGAAGGACACGTTCGGCCGCTACCTGCGGCGCCGGGTGGCGAAGGTCTACCCCAACCACGTCGTCACCTTCGTGGCCGCGCTGCTGCTGCTCTCCACGGCCACCCAGTGGCACCAGGCCGTCCCCAACCTGCTGCTGATCCAGTCCTGGTTCCCCCGGTACGACGTGCTGTTCAGCGTCAATCCGCCGAGCTGGTCGCTCGCCTGCGAAGTCCTCTTCTACCTGTCCTTCCCGCTGCTCCTGCGCTGGGTGAACAAGATCCGCGTCGAGCGGTTGTGGTGGTGGGCCGGCGGTACCGTCGCCGCGGTCTTCGCGGTCGCCGTCTTCGCGCAGTTCGTCCTGCCGGCCGACCCGGCCATGCCCGACGGCCAGCCGATCGGCCTGTACCAGTTCTGGTTCGTCTACGCCTTCCCGCCCGTGCGCGCCCTGGACTTCCTGCTCGGCATCCTGCTGGCGAAGCTCGTCATGAACGGCCGCTGGATCCGGGTCGGCGTGGGACCGGCCGCGCTGCTCTTCCTCGCCTGCTACGCCCTGGCCGGTGAACTCCCGTACGTCTACGGGCTGAACGCCGCCACCATCATCCCCCTGGCCCTCCTGGTCCCCGCCGCCGCCGTCGCGGACACCGAGGGCAGGCGCACCCTCCTGCGCGGCCGCGTCACGACGTGGCTCGGCGAGGTCAGTTACGCCTTCTACCTGGTCCACGTGGTCGTACTCATCTGGGTGCGCGGCAAGCTCGGCCACCCGCAGGGGTGGGACGTCGCCACCGGCATCCTGCTGCTGGCCGGCGGTCTCGTGCTCAGCCTCCTCGTGGCCTGGGCCCTGCACGCGTGGGTGGAGAACCCCGCGATGCGGCGCTGGAGCAAGCCGAAGGCCGACCGCGCGGCCGCGCACCGGACGCCCGGCACCGCGGCAGGCTCCGGCGCGGAGTCCGGGTCCGGGTCCGGGGCCGACGCAGGGTCCGACGACGCCGGGTCCGGGTCGGCACGCGAGCCCGCCCGGACCGTCTGACCGGGCCGTCTGACCGGACCGTCCGATCGGGCCGGCACCGAGCCGTCCGACGTCGCCACCACGACCACTTCTCAGCCTCGGGAGAACCCCATGACCACGGCAACATCCAGCAAGCCCGAATCCATCGGATTCGGCGGCGAGCCGAACCCGTACGCCCTCTACGCACGCCTCCGCGCCCAGGCCCCGGTCAGCCACATGACCCTGCCGGACGGCGGCGAGTTCTGGCTCGTCACCCGCTTCGCGGACGCCAAGGACGCGCTGACGGACGAGCGGCTGAGCAAGGACCCCAACCGCGTCGCAGCTCAGTGGCGGGCCACCGTCGCCCAGCCGACCGACGGCGAGGACGCCTCCCTCGTGCGCCACCTGCTCAACGTCGACCCGCCGGACCACACGCGGCTGCGGCGGCTGGTCCACAAGGGGTTCACCCCGCGCCGGATCGAATCCCTGCGCGGCCGGATCCAGCAGATCACCGACGACCTGCTGGACCACATGGAAGGCCTTGAGGGCCCGGTCGACCTGCTCCGGGAATTCGCCTTCCGTCTGCCGGTCACCGTGATCTGCGAGCTGCTCGGCGTCCCCCTCGACGACGTCGACCGCATCCACGAGTGGTCGACCGCGCTCTCCACCCTCGTCGCCGACGAGGCGGGTCACGCACGCGTCGCCGACGCCTCGCTCCAGCTCGGGACCTACATCGCCGAGCTGATCGAGCACAAGGCCGAGAATCCGGGCGACGACCTGATCAGCGCCCTCATCGAGGCCCGTGACGACGGCCAGAGGCTCTCGCACGCCGAGCTGACCGCCATGTCCTTCCTGATCCTGGTCGGCGGCCACGAGACCACCGTCCACCTGATCGCCAACGGGATGCTCGCGCTGATGCAGCACCCCGACCAGATGGCACTGCTGCAGAACGACCCGTCGCTGATCACCGGAGCCGTCGAGGAGTTCCTGCGGTACGAGGGGTCGGTGGAGGTGGCCACCTGGCGCTTCGCCACCGAACCGATCGACGTCGGCGGCGTCCTGATACCCGAAGGGGCACCGGTCCTGATCTCGCTCGCCTCGGCGAGCCGCGACCCGCAGCGCTTCGAGAACCCGGACACCTTCGACATCACCCGGGGCGACTCCGGGCACCTCGTCTTCGGTCAGGGCCTGCACTACTGCCTCGGCGCCCCGCTGGCCCGGATGGAGGGCCAGATCGCCGTCGGCAGCCTGGTGAGCCGCTTCCCCGGCATCCGGCTCGCGGCATCGGCCGAGCTCCTGCGCTGGCGCCAGGGGCTGCTGATCCGCGGGCTCTTCGAACTCCCCGTGCACCTGAGCTGATCCACCGTGCGGTCCCCATCCCCTCGCTCCTCGTTCCGCCGCACGTTCCTCCGGGAGGACCTCCTCATGCCGGCGCCCCTGTTCGCCCTCGTGCTCAGCGTGTTCGGCCTCGGCACCGCCGAGTCGGTGATCGCCGGACTGCTTCCCCAGCTCTCCACCGATCTCGGAGTGTCCCTCAGCCAAGCGGGCCTGCTGGTCTCGGGCTACGCCGTGACCGTGGTCGTCGGGGGTCCGCTCGTCACCCTGCTGACCAGCAGACTTCCCCGCCGTCCCCTGCTCATCGGGCTGCTGGTCCTGTTCACGGCCGGCAATCTCGCCGCGGCGCTGGCACCGGGGTACGGGACGCTGATGGCCGCGAGGGTCGCCTCCGCCCTCGCCCACTGCACGATGTTCGCGATCGCCCTGGTCACGGCCTCGGAGATCGCGGGACCCGCGAAGTCGGGCAGCGCCGTGGCCCGCATCATCATCGGCGTCAACCTCTCGACCATCCTCGGGGTGCCGTTGGGGCTGATGCTGGCCCAGCAGTGGACCTGGCGCGCGACGTTCTGGGGGGTGACCCTCCTCAGCCTGGCCGCGCTGGTGGCCGTGGTGGTCCTGGTTCCCCGTACCGCGGCCGCCCCTTCCGGCGGCGTCTCGGCGGAGTTCGGCGTGCTGCGCGACCGCCGGGTGCTGGTGGCCCTGCTGATGACGGTCGTCGCGATGACCGGCGGCTTCGGAGCCTTCACCTTCCTGACCCCCGTGCTGCAACACGTCAGCGGTTTCGGCCCGCAGGCCGTCACCGTGCTGTTGTTCCTGTTCGGGCTGGGATCGCTGGCGGGCGGTGCGCTCGGCGGAAAGCTGGCCGACCGTGCGCTGCTGGGATCCCTCACCGTCTTCCTCGGACTCCTCACCCTGGTCCTCCTGGTCTTTGCCGCCGTCGCGTCCCACCCCGTCGCGACCGTGCCGGCACTGATCGCCTTCAGCGTGCTGTTCTTCGCCCTCAACCCGGGCCTGGGCGCACGCATCCTCAACTCGGCGGCGGGCCGCGCCCCCACCCTCGCGGTGTCGATGAGCATCGCCTCCGTCCAGGCCGCGATCGCAGCGGGGTCCTGGCTCGGCGGGCGGGTGCTGGACGCCGGGTTCGGGCTGACGGCCGTCTTCACCGCCGGATCGCTGCTCACCTGTGCCGGGGGCGTGATCGCGTGGTGGGAGTGGCGCGGCGAACGACGGGCCGCCGTACCGCACCTCCACGCCTCGGCGACCCCCGCTCCCGCGACGCCCGGCGGGCGGACCGCCGCACATTCGACCGATAGCCAAGGAGTATGACGTGAGCAACACAACGACCCGCAGACGGTTCGTCGCGGGAACCGCCGTCGGCGCGGGCGCCGCCGTCCTCGGCGGCACGGGGCTGGCCGGCGCCCGGTCCGCGTTCGCGGCCGGTACGGAGCCGACGGTGTCGACCGGCCTGACCTCCGGGGGTGCGGCCACGGTGGGGCCGTCCGACGTGCGGTACCCGGACCTGGTGCGCGGCACCAACGCCCGCTTCGTCGGCACCCCGGAATCGGTGCGCGTCGTCGCCACCACCGCCCACGTGGTCAGTGCGGTCCAGGAGGCGGTCGCCGCCGGCAAGCGGATCGCGGTCCGCAGCGGCGGCCACTGCTACGAGGACTTCGTCGCCAACCCCGACGTCAAGGTCGTCGTCGACCTGTCGCGGATGAACGCCGTCTCCTTCGACACCGGCCGCAACGCCTTCGTCGTCGAGGCCGGTGCCAAGCTCGGGCACGTCTACGAGGTCCTCTTCAAGACCTGGGGAGTGACGGTCCCCGGCGGCGCCTGCCCGACGGTCGGCGCGGGCGGTCACATCCAGGGCGGGGGATACGGGGCCCTGTCCCGCAAGCTCGGCCTGATCAGCGACTACGTGTACGCGGTCGAGGTGGTCACGGTGAATGCCGCCGGAACGGCGCGCGCGGTGATCGCCACGCGGGAGCCCTCCGACCCCCACCGCGACCTGTGGTGGGCCCACACGGGCGGGGGCGGCGGCAACTTCGGTGTCGTCACCCGCTACTGGCTGCGCACCCCCGGGGCCTCGGGAAGCAATCCGGCGCAGCTGCTGCCGCAGCCGCCTTCCGAAGTGTGGATCTCGACCGTCTCCTGGTCCTGGGCCGAGCTGACCCGGGCCGGGTTCACACAGCTGATGAAGAACTACGGCGACTGGCACGTGCGGTTCAGCGGCCCGAACGCCCCGGAGCTCGCGCTGTTCAGCGAGCTCAAGCCGGCCCACAAGGCCGGGGGAGCCGTCTCGCTGACCACCCAGGTCGATGCGGGCGTCCCGAACGCCGAGAGGATGCTCCAGGACTTCATCGCCTACGTCGGCGCGGGCGTCGGCGTCACGGCGCAGGTCGCGGACCACCGCAAGGTGACCTGGCTGCACGCCACCCAGTGGTCCGGGTTCACCGGCCCGGACCCGCTGTTCCGCTTCAAGGGCAAGCCGGCCTACCAGCGGAAGAACTTCACGGACGCCCAGGTCGATGCCATGTACCGGCACCTGACGCGCACCGACTACTCCTACGGGGGCGCGCTGATGCTGATCTCCGCGTACGGAGGCAAGGTCAACACGCTCGCCCCGGACGCCACGGCGGTCGCCCAGCGGGACTCGGTCCTGAAGGTGCAGACCGCCGTGTTGTGGACCAGTCCCGCGGACGACGCGAAGCACCTGGCCTGGCTGCGGGAGTTCTTCCGCGACCTCTACAGCGAGACGGGGGGCGTGCCCGGTCTCGACGGCGTCACGGACGGCATGTTCATCAACTACGCGGACGCGGACGTGAGGGACCCGGCCTGGAACTCCTCGGGCATTCCGTGGCACCGCCTCTACTACAAGGACAACTACCCCAGGCTGCGGCAGGTCAAGGCCAAGTGGGACCCGCGCAACGTCTTCCGGCACGCGCTCTCCGTTGAACTTCCTTCCTGATTACATGCTTGCGAATGAAACTATCTCCGGGTAAGTTTCATGTCATCCCTTCCAACCCCGCCGAAAGGTCTGGTTTTTCCATGAGCTCCACGGGTCGCCTGCAGGGCAAGTCCGCTCTGGTCACCGCTTCCTCCCGCGGCATCGGCCGTGCCATCGCCCTGCGCCTGGCGTCGGACGGCGCCGAAGTCGCCGTGACGTACCAGAGCAACGCGGCCGCCGCGCAGGAGGTCGTCGACAGCATCGTCGCCGCCGGCGGCAAGGCCATTGCGATCAAGGCCGACTTCGCCGTCAAGAACGACATCGAGAGCGTCTACAAGGAGGTCCTCAACTCCTTCGGCAAGCTCGACATCGTCGTGAACAACGCGGGCATCGCGGGCAACGGCCCGATCGCCGAACTGGACGACGAGACCTTCGAGAAGGTCGTCGACGTCAACTTCAAGGGCACCTTCTACTCGCTGCGCCAGGCCGCGGCCAAGGTGAGCGACGGCGGTCGCATCATCAACATCTCGACCGGTTACACGCACGCCGCGTTCCCGGGCGTCGGCGCGTACGCCGCCACCAAGGCGGCCGTCGAGGCCCTCGGCCTCGCGCTCTCCAAGGAGCTCGGCGGCCGCGCGATCACCGTCAACTCCGTGCTGCCGGGCCTGATCGAGACCGACCAGACGGCCCCGATCAAGGACCAGTTCGACACCATCGCCCAGATGATGCCGCTCGGCCGCATCGGCCAGCCGGACGACGTCGCCGACATCGTCGGCTTCCTGGCGAGCGACGACGCCCGCTACGTGACGGGCCAGTACATCGCGGCCGCCGGCGGCCTCGTCGTCTGACGCTTCCCCCGAGCAGGTGCGGACGGGACCGTCCCCCGCGTTCCGTCCGCACCTCCCGCACACCGCTCCAAGCCAACCGCCCGTGGCCGCCCGCGCCGACGACGAAGGACTGACATGGATTCCCTGGCCGAGGCCGTGCTGAACGGTGCCACCGCGGAGCAGCTCGAGCGCGAGCCGCTCCCGGACGACTACCTCGCCGTCCACACCCTGGCGGAGGACGCGGCCATGTTCCGCGGCGTCGGCGACAAGGACGTGCGCAAGTCCCTCCACGTCGGCCGGGTGCCGATGCCCGAGATCGCCCCCGACGAGGTCCTCGTGGCGGTCATGGCCTCCTCGATCAACTACAACACGGTGTGGTCCGCGACCTTCGAGCCGGTGCCGACCTACTCCTTCCTCAAGCGCTTCGCCCGGCAGGGCGGCTGGGCCGCCCGCCACGACCTCCCGTACCACGTGCTCGGCTCCGACGCCTCCGGCGTCATCGTCCGGGTGGGCGCCGGCGTGCGGCGCTGGAAGACCGGCGATCACGTGGTGGTGTCCTGCGTCCAGGTCGACGACCAGGAGCCGGCCACCCACGCCGACGGCATGATGGGCGCGGAACAGCGGATCTGGGGATTCGAGACGAACTTCGGGGGACTGGCCCACTACACCGTCGTACGGGCCAGCCAGCTGCTGGAGAAGCCCGCGCACCTCACGTGGGAGGAGTCGGCGAGCACCATGCTCACCGCCGCGACCTCCTACCGGATGCTGGTCAGTGACCGGGGCGCACGGATCAAGCAGGGGGACATCGTCCTGATCTGGGGTGCCACCGGCGGCCTCGGAGGCTTCGCGGTCCAACTGGTCAAGAACGCCGGCGGAATCCCGGTGGGCGTCGTCGGCTCCGAGGCGAAGGCGGAACTGCTGCGCCGGATGGGCTGCGACGTGGTGATCAACCGCAACGAGATCGGCCTGGGGGGCGACGAGCCCCTGACGCCCGAGCGGACCATCGAACTCGGCAAGAGGCTGGGCCGGGCCATCCGCGAACAGGTGGGCGAGGACCCGCACGTGGTCTTCGACTTCATCGGTCAGGCCACCTTCGGCATCTCCGTCTTCGTCGTCCGTCGCGGCGGGGCCGTGGTCACCTGCGGGTCGAGCACCGGTTATCAGCACACCTTCGACAACCGCTACCTGTGGATGAACCTCAAGCGCATCATCGGCAGCCACGCCGCCAATCTCCAGGAACAGTGGGAATGCAACCGGCTGTTCCGGCTGGGGCGCCTGATGCCGATCCTCTCCGAGGTGCACTCCCTCCAGGAGAGCGCCGAGGCCGCACGCAGGGTCCAGCTCAACCGGCACACCGGGAAGGTCGGCGTCCTGGCGCTGGCCCCCGAGACCGGGCTCGGCGTGACCGATCCCGCCCTGCGCGCCCGCATCGGCGAGGACCGCCTCAACCCCCTGCGCACCGAACGCGCAGTCCGCACACCCGCATTCGCCGGCTGACCGGCGCAGATCAGAAGGGCAGGACGGCCATGGTGGAAACGGTGGGAATCGTGGGCTGCGGCATCATGGGTGCCGGAATCGCCGAGCTGACGGCACGGTCCGGGCTCGACGTACGGGTTGCGGTCGGCTCGGAGGAGTCCCGGCTGCGGGGGCTGAACAGGATCGTCGCCTCCCTCGACCGGGGTGTGGCCCGCGGGCGGATCACCGACGCGGACCGGTCGGCGGCGCTGGGCCGCATCTCCTTCACCACCGACATGGGGCAGCTGGCCGACCGGCAGCTCGTGATCGAGTCCGTCCGGGAGGACGAGGAGACCAAGCTGGAGGTCTTCCGCACCCTCGACAAGGTCCTCGAGGACGACGGGGCGATCATCGCCACGAACACCTCCTCGCTGTCGGTGGCCCGGCTGGCCGCGGCGACCAACCGCCCCCGGCACGTCGTCGGGATCCACTTCTTCAACCCGGTCCCGGTGCTGCCGCTGGTCGAGCTCGTCCCCTCGGTCCTCACGGCTCCCGAGACCGTCGCCAGGGCGAACGCGCTCCTGACCGACACCCTCGGACGGACCGTCATCCAGGCACCGGACCGGGCCGGCTTCCTGATCAACGCGCTGCTCTTCCCCTATCTGCTGTCCGCGATCCGGATGGTGGACAGCGGGCTGGCGACCGCGGAAGTCATCGACCGGGGAATGGAGTCGGGCTGTTCCCATCCGATGGGGCCGCTCCGGCTCGCCGACCTCATCGGTCTGGACACCACCGTCTCCATCGCGCAGGCGCTGTACGAGGAGACCAAGCAGCCGCTCCACGCGCCCCCGCCGCTGCTGCTTCGGATGGTCGAGTCCGGACTGCTCGGGCGGAAGTCGGGCCGCGGCTTCTACACCTACTGAACGCCGCCGTCCGCCGTGACACACCGCAGCCCGGCCGCCCCCGCCCGCCCCGGAGTCCCGGGTCAGCCCGCGGGGGCGGCCGGGTCGTGCCGCAGACGGGCCACCAGCGAGGCGGTCCGGTGGTCGAAGGCCGCGACGTCCATCGCGGTGTGCAACTCCTTCGCGAAGGTGCCGGCGGCCTCGGCGACCACGGTTTCCCCGGCCTCGGTGACGTGCGCGTACGTCACCCTGCGGTCCTCGGCCCCGATCGTCCGTTCGGTGAGTCCGTCCTTCTCCAGGCGGGCCACCAGCCGGCTCACCGTGGACTGGCTCAACCCGATGGCGTCGGCGAGGTCCTGCATGCGGATGCCGCCGGAACGCTTGTTCTCCTGCATGACCACGAGGGCCGTGTACTCGGCGACACTCACGCCGTGGACGCGCTGCAGACGCCTGTCGAGGGTGTTGGAGATCTGGTTGGTGAGGACCACGAGGCGGCGCCAGGTGTCGAGTTCATCGTCGCGACGCGCTTGAGCAGCAGCCATGTCTTCTTTCCCCAGCACCGTTGGTTACCCGTCAATGTTCGCGCAATATTAATGCTCGCGCAAATATTCGGACAAAGGTGGTGGGTGCGGAAAGAAGTAGTGCGTTGTGGCGTGTTCGAACGGCACAGCGCATGGGCGGCGGAATCCGTTTTCCGCAGGGGCGGCAGCCCCTGCGGACCGTGCTTCCGAGCCGGTTTTCAGTGCCCGGCCCGATGCGTCGCGCCGGGCCCTTCTGTTTCGCCGGCAACGGGCCCGGCGGCCTGCCGGAGTTCGGCCAGCACGCGGACTCCGCGGTCGGGAGCCATGTCGAGGCGGGCAAGAATTCCCGGAACGGTGACCGTCGGGAAGAGATGGGTGAGGAGCACGGAGATCCGGCTCTCCAGGTCCCTGCGATCGGTCATCGCCTGCGAGAGCAGCTGGACTCCCGAGAAGGCGCCGACCATGAGGTGGGCGATGTCCGCCACGTCGACGTGCGGGTGCAGCTCGCCGTGCTCCTGGGCCGCCTGGAGGGCCCGGTGGTTCTGGTCGATCCAGGCCTGGAAGGGCTGGCGCCGGTCCGTATCGGTCATGGCGGGGTCCAGCGACAGCCGGATGCTTCCCTGGAGGACCGGGTCATGGGTGAGCAGGTGGGCGAACACCATGCCCGCGTCGATGAGTTCCTGCAGTTTCAATGCCCTGGGGACCACGGGGAAACCCGAGTTCGTCACCTGGGCGCCGAGTACGGCTTCCGCCAGCTCCTTCTTGGACCTGAAGTGGAAGTAGAAAGCCCCTTTGGTGACATTCACCCTGTCGTAAACGTCCTTGATCGTGGCGCCTTCGTATCCACGCTCCGCGAAGATGGCTCCGGCCGACTGCAGGATCGCTTGACGTGTTCTGATCGCGCGGTCCTGCTGTGCCACGTGTCGTTCCTCTCGCGCGGTGTCTCGCCAGGTGGATAGCCGTTGAAATTAAAACCGGCATGCACGTACTATATCAGCCAGCGCGGATGATCTTGAATGCCTGCGCTTCTTTGTCTGCCAATGGGGGGAACCATGGCCTTGCATACGTTTGAGGACCGTGTTCGGCATAAGAAGGCACCGGGCATCCTGGTGCCGCAGCCTCGGGCCGAGGCCCGAAGGGTTCCGGAGCGGTTGGTGCACCGGACCTCGGCCACCGACGTCCTGCCCGTCACCTGGGAGCGGACCGGTGAGACCCGCTTCCTCGCCACCGTCCGGTGGCCGCACGACCACCCGTCCTTCGGGCCGGTGGCCGGCCGGTACTCACCGCTCGTCATCTCCGAGACCTTGCGCCAGACCGCGATGCTCCTCGCGCACGCGGAGTTCGGCGTTCCGATGGACCACCACTTCGTGATGTGGGACATCAGCCACACCGCCCGGCCGGAGCACCTGCGCGTGGGCCCCACGCCCGCGGAGGTGACGGTGGAGGTCGACTGCTCGGACGTCCGCAACCGCGGCGGCCGACTGGCGGGCATGCACTGTCACATGGCCATCCGCATCGGTGCCGACACCGTGGCCGCCGGCGGCGGCGACCTCACCATCACCTCGCCGGCCGCGTACCGCAGGATACGGGCGCGCCGGCTCGGCGAGCGCCTGCCGGCCACCCCGCCGCCGCCCGCGCCGGAGATCGCCGCGGCGCTCGACGCCAGGGAGGTCATGCTCGCCCCCGCCGCGGGACCGGGGCGCTGGCAACTGCGTACCGACCACCGGCATCCTTCGGTGTCCGGCCGCTCGAACGACCACTACCCGGGCATGGTCCTGGTGGCGGCGGCGCTCCAGGCCGCTCGGGCCGTGACCCCCGCCACCTTCTACCCGGTGTCCAGCAGCATCCGCTTCAGCCGCTACGCCGAGTTCTCCTCGCCGTGCTGGATCGAGGCGCGGGTCGTCGGCGGAAACGGGGGATCCGGCCCCTCCGTGAGGGTCACGGGCCACCAGGACGGTCAGCCGGTGTTCGTCGCGACGCTCGCCGGCGGCCCGTCCGACAGCCCGCACCAGGCCGCGTAGAGCGCCGCCCCACCACCGAAAGGCCGGACCCCGCATGCCCGCACCCCGGGTGCTCGTCACGGGAGGCACCGGGTTCATCGGATCCCATGTGCTCCGCCGTCTGTCCTCCCCGCAGGACGGTGCGGCCCCACCCGCCCTGCGCCTCCTGACCCGTCGGCGCACACCCCCGGCGGCTCTGCCACCGGGCGTGGGGACGGTACACGGCGACCTCGCCGACCCCGCGTCGCTGCGCGGGGTGTGCGACGGAGTGGACGTGCTCCTCCACCTCGCCGCGCACATCGGCAGCGACGAGGAGCGCTGCCACGCCGTCAACGCGGAGGGCACCGCCTCCCTGCTGGCCGAGGCGGCACGCGCCGGCGTCGGCCGGATCATCCAGCTCGGCACCGCGGCGGTGTACGGCAACGGCCCCCACCGGGGCGAGGCGGAGGGCGCGATCGCCGTCGCACCGGTTTCGCCCACCAGCGTCAGCCGCCACGCCGGCGAGCGGAGGGTGCTGGAGGCAGGGGGGACCGTGCTGCGCCCCCACCTCGTCTACGGGGCGGGCGACGTCTGGGTGGTGCCGGCGCTCGCGGATCTCGTACGGCGGATTCCGCACTGGGTGGACGGAGGGCGGGCGCTCGTCTCGATGGTCGGCGCCGACGACCTGGCACGGGCCGTCGCCGCCCTGGTCCTGCGTCCCGTTCCCGGGATCGCGGGTCAGGTCCTGCACGCCGGCCATCCCGAACCCGTCCGGGTGCGCGAGCTGGTGTCGGTGGTGGCCGGACACCTCGGACTGCCGCTGCCGCAGGGCGAGGTCTCGGCCGCCCGGGCCGCCGAACTGCTGGGCGCGGACGGCGATCCGCTACGGGCCCGGCGGCTCACGCTGTTCACCGTCGACCACTGGTACGACAGCACGCGGCTGTGGGAGCTGACGGGCTGCCGGCCCGGGCCGGGCTTCGCCGAGGGGTTCGGGCGGTACGCGCCCTGGTACCGCGACGCCCTCGCGGCCCGCCGCGCCTGAGGGCGTCCTGCCGCCCGCTTCTCCCGCTCGGGTCCTGCCCCGCCGGTGCGTACCGGCGGGGCAGGCGGGTCTCACGCGGAGGGACCGAGCAGGACGGGCAACTCGGCATGACCGTTCGAGATGAACGATGCCTGCGGACGGATCTGCCCGGGCGCCACCGCGAGCGACATCCCGGGGAACCGGGCGAACAGGGCGGAGAGGGCGACGGCGGTCTCCAGCCGCGCCAGAGGAGCCCCGAGGCAGTAGTGGACCCCGTGGCCGAAGGCCAGGTGTTCGCGCCGGGCGGCCCGCGTCACGTCGAACCGGTCCGCCGAGTCGCCGTGATGCTCGGGATCGCGTCCCGCCGAGGCGTAAGCGATCATGATCGGGTCGCCCTTGGGGATGACCACGTCACCGACGGCGATCTCCTCCACGGCGTACCGGAGGATCGAGTGGGCACCCGGCGCCTCCAGGCGCAGGGTCTCCTCGATGACGTCGTCCCACGTGGCACCGCCGCCGAGCACGAGGGCGAGCTGGTCCGGGTGGCCGAGGAGGGCGTGCACGGCGTTGTCGATCAGGTTGACCGTCGTCTCGTACCCGGCCGTGTACAGCAGGATCAGATTGTCGGCGAGTTCCTTCTCGCTCAGCTGCTCGTTGTTCTCGTCCCGTACCGCGATCAGGTCGGCCGTGAGGTCGTCCCCGGGCTGCTCGCGCTTGAGGACGAGCAGTTCCGCCATCGTGGCGTACAGGCGCGTGGCGTTCGCGAGCGACTCCTCCGCGGAGGAGGTCGTGGAGAAGAAGCCCTTGATGATCTGCTGGATCTCGCCGCGCATGTGCTGCGGAATCCCGAAGAGTTCGCACATGACCTGGTTGGGGACCGGGTGGGCGAACGCCTCGCGCAGATCCACCGGCCGGTCGGACGGCAGGGCGGCGAGGCCGTCGAGGACGCCCTGGGCGATCTCCTCGATGCGCGGCCGCAGCGAGGCGACGCGGCGGGCGGTGAAGGCGGAGGCCACCGGCTTGCGCAGTCGTGCGTGGTCCTCCCCGTACGCGGTGACCATGTTCTGGACCGACACCCAGATGGCCAGGGGCCAGTCCTGGGGTATCTCGCCCGCCTTCCACGCGTCCCAGTGCCGGTAGGCGTCCTTGGAGACCCGCGGGTCGGTCAGCAGCTGCTTGATCAGGTCGTATCCGGTGACCGACCACACCACCACTCCGCCGGGCAGCTCGACCCGGGCGACCGGGCCTTCTTTGCGGATCCGGGCGATTTCACCGTGGATATCGGCTCCGGAGGGGTCGATGGCGAACGGGCACTGAGGGCTCTGCACAAAAGTCTCCGATACGGGTTTCGACCGCGACGGTCTGCGCTTATTCCGGGGCGGTCGTGGGATCGTGCCGCAGCCGTGCCACGACAGCGGCCGTTCGCTCGTCGAACGCCGCCGTGTCCAAAGCGGTGTTGAATTCCTTCTGGAAGGTTCCCCTGGCCTCTTCGGCGATCGTCCGTCCCTGGTCGGTGATCACCGCGTAGGTACATCGGCGGTCGCGTGCGCCGATCTCCCGCGTGGCCAGCCCGCTGCTCTCCATACGGGCGATCAGCCGGCTCACCGTGGACTGGTTGAGCCCGATCGCGTCGGCGAGGTCCTGCATGCGGATGCCCCCGCGATCGGCTTCGGTCAGGGTCGACAGGGCCGTGAACTCCGAGACGGAAACGCCGTGCCGGCGTGTGAGCCGTTTGTCGAGGGAGCTGGAAAGCAGACCCGTCAGCTGGGTCAGCTGACGCCACATCTCGATCTCCGCGCCGTGGCGTCGACCAGAAGCAACCATGACTCTCTCCGCAAACCGCATGGCCGGCCGGCTACCAGCGCGTCCGTCAATACTAATGCTTTCGCAAGCATGCGCCAACTGTCGGTACGGGGCGCGATCACGCCCCGTAGGTCCGGCGGTACTCGGCGAACCGCTGTCCGAGCTCCCGCCGCGAGAGTCCGAACTCCTCGGGCTCGAAGTGCCAGGCGCTCTGGGCCGACATGGCGGCCTCCCGGGCCAGGGCCACCATGTTCTGCTCGACCACCGGGGTCGTCGGCACGCCCACGAAGGCGGTCGCCCTGCGCAGCGTGGCCACGGGGTCGCCCACCAGGTCGGCGTGCCGGATGTCCAGGATCCGGTCCTCTCCGATGCGCGTGCGCGAGGCCTCGGCGTCGGCGAAGTGCCGCTCCAGCCAGTCCGCCCACTCGGCCCCGACCTCGGCGGGGTCCACGACCCCGGCCGAGTCCGCTATCCGCTGGGACCAGGCGATCCCGGCGGTGCTCGCCAGGACGTCGGCCGGATCCCGGTGCATGCGGATGATGCGGGCCCGCGGGTAGACGCGTACGAGGTCGCTCAGGTACGGGGCGTGGAACGGGTCGCGCAGCACGAGCGCGCCGCCCGAGACCCGGTTGCAGACGGCCTGGAGCTGCAGCCGGTGGAAGCCGTAGGCGGGGACCATGTCCTGGCCCTCCATCCACGAGGAGTAGCTCGGGACGTGGTGGGCCATCGAGAGCGCGGGACTGTGGAAGGTGTTGGCGAGGAGCCACTGGCACGAGCCCGGGCGGGTGGCCTGGCGCAGCAGGCCGACGGCGCGGCCGGCGGTCGTGCGTCCGCCGGCGACCGCGTGGGCCCGGCCGCGGGCGATCAGGGCGCGACGCTCGCCCGGCGTTTCCGCCCCGGACGCGGGGTCCGCGAGTTCCCACATGGCGGGGGCGTCGACGCCGGGATGCTCGGCGAGCAGGTTGTGGAGCAGGGCCGCCCCGGTGCCGGGCATGCCCGTGATGAACACGGGTGCGTCCAGCGCCGGCGACGAAGGGGGGCGCAGCGCGGACACGCGTCGTTGCATCGCCAGGGACGACTTGATGCGGGAGCGGACGGCGGCCACGCCGGAGGGGGACAGCCGGGCTTCGGAGTTGATCGAGTCGACGAACCGCTCCAGGGCGTGCTGGAACGGAGCTTCGCGCCCCTTCGTCAGCGTGTCGCTGTCAGACGGCCGAACCAGGTCCTCCATGTCCAGGAATCCGGCGTAGCCGGTAGTGCGCTCCCTCATCAAGACCCCTCAGTTGCTGATCAGGCATGGACCAACGAATGGCTGGACGCCAGGACTGAGGGGCATGGATAGCGGACGACCCCCCCAGTCGACACAAAAAAACCTACATGCTGGTTGTGAATTCGCCAAGTTCCTGGGGGTGTAGCGGTTCTTGAGGGGTGTAATTTGCCTCTATGTCAGGGTGTGTCCTACTTTTCTGGATCGGAAGCCGCGAGACGACGACTGGAATCAATCCAATAACCGGCATCTGTGCATGTTCTGCCGGGCAAGCTGGGCCGAAAAGGGCAGACGTGCGTCAGCGGGCGGGCCAGTTGCGCAGCAGGGCGTCGAGGGCGTCGATGATGCGCTCCCACGTCTCCTGCGTGTCGGGAGCGCTGTGGCTGAAGCCGCCGCCCAGCTCCAGGTCGACGTAGCCGTGGAAGACGCTGCCGAGGAGCCGTACCGCATGCGTCTGGTCGGGCTCGGTCAGGTCGTAGCCGCGCAGCACCGCCCGGGCCATCTGTGCGTGCCGTACGCCGGCGCTCGCGGCGGCGGTCTCGGGGTCGAGCCGCGTCCGGGTCGCGGCGTAGCGGCCGGGGTGCTCCCGGGCGTAGTCGCGGTAGACGTCGGCGAACGCGGTCAGCGCGTCCTTGCCGGCCCGCCCCGCCAGGGCGTCGGAGGCGCGGTCCGCGAGTTCGTCCAGGGCGAGCAGGGCGATGCGGGTCTTCACGTCCTGGGAGCCCTTCACGTGCGAGTACAGGCTCGCCACCTTGACGTCGAAGCGCCGGGCGAGCGCCGAAACGGTCACCTGGTCGAACCCGACCTCGTCGGCCAGTTCCGCCCCGGCGCGGATCAGGCGCTCCGTCGTCAGTCCTGCGCGTGCCATGGTCTCGCACCTTTCGCTCGCTAGCCTTGGTTGATTATGTATTTGCCTAATGGATTTAGGCAAATTAGCCTGATGTTATGGAACCACTGACCGAGCAAGCGATCCGCGGCGCGTTCGTGAACTGCAGCAAGGGTGAGGCGAAGCGGCTGTCCGTCCCCCGCGACCTGGCCGAACGGCCGTGGGGCGATCTGGACTACCTCGGCTGGCGCGACCCGCAGGCCCCGGCCCGCGCCTACCTCGTCGTCGAGCTGGACGGCCGCGTGCAGGGCCTGGTGCTGCGCGGTGCGCCCGTCTCCTCCTTGCAGGCGCAGCGGAGCATGTGCTCGATGTGCCTGACCGCGCACTCGGGCGGCGTCTCGCTGATGGTCGCGCCGAAGGCCGGGCAGGCCGGCAAGCAGGGCAACTCGGTGGGCGCGTACATCTGCAGCGACCTCGCCTGCTCGCTGTACGTACGGGGCAAGAAGGACGCGGGCGTCGGCGGACGGCTGCACGAGACGATCTCCCTGGAGGAGAAGATCCGGCGGACCGTGGAGAACGTCGCCGGGTTCGTGGCCAGGGTGATCGCCTGACGCGGCCGTGGGTCAGGAGCCGTTCAGATAGGCGAGGACGGCGAGGACCCGGCGGTTGTCGTCGTCGGACGGCGGGAGTCCGAGCTTGGCGAAGATGTTCGACGTGTGCTTTGCCACCGAGCGCTCGGTGATGACCAGTTGCTGCGAGATGGCCGCGTTGGAGCGGCCCTCCGCCATCAGCTCCAGGACCTCGCGCTCGCGCGGGGTCAGGTGCCCCAGGGGCTCCCCGCGCGTGTTGCGGGCGAGGATCTGGGAGATCACCTGGGGGTCCATGGCGGTGCCGCCGGCCGAGACGCGGCGGACCGCGTCGATGAACTGCTCCGCGTTGAACACCCGGTCCTTGAGCAGGTAGCCGATGCCTCCGGTGCCGCTCTCCAGGAGCTTCCGGGCGTAGAGCTGTTCCACGTGCTGCGAGAGGACCAGGACCGGCAGGCCGGGGATCTGCCGGCGCGCCTGCAAAGTGGCCTGAAGTCCCTCATCCGTGAAGGACGGGGGGAGGCGGACGTCCACCACCGCCACGTCGGGTTTGAGGGTGAGCAGGGCCCGTGCGAGGTCGGGGCCGTTGTCGACCGCCGCGACGATCTCGCAGTCGTAGGCCTCCAACATCCGGACGAGACCATCGCGGAGGAGGAACAGGTCCTCGGCCAGGACAACGCGCAACTCGGGGCTCCCGCAGGTGTGTCGCCGGTGGTACGACGAATCTAACGAGGCGGTGATCGGCGTGCACCTCTCGCCGTGCTTACGCGCCACTCGCACGGCCACCGGCGGACACCGACGGGGTCAGGGCGATGGCCGTGAGGATCAGGCCGCCCCGGACCGCCCAGTGGCCCGTGAAACCGGACAGCCGCACCCCTTCGACGACCGGGCCCGGTACGAGCAGCCGCGCGGAGAAGGTGCCGGTGCCGGGGTGGAGCGTGACCCGGCACTCCAAGAAGTCCAGGAAGACGCGGGCCAGCGGGAACCAGGTCTTGTAGACGCTCTCCTTGGCGCTGAACAGCAGCCGGTCCCAGCAGACCCCGGGGTGCTCCGAGGCGAGCAGGGCCAGCTGCCGCTGTTCTTCGGGCCGCGCGATGTGGCGCAGGATCCCCGGGTTGGGCAGGGGCTCGTTGCGTTCCGCGTCCATGCCGATGCCGAGGAGTTCCGCGGCGCGGCCGACCGCGGCGGCCCGGTAGCCGGTGCAGTGCGTCATCGTGCCGATGAGTCCGTCCGGCCAGCCAGGGGCTCCGCGCAGCCCGGGCAGCAGGGGGGCCGGCGCGAATCCGAGGCGGCCCATGGCGATGCGCGCGCACGAGCGGACGGTGGCGAACTCGCGGCGTCGCGACTCGACGGCGCGGGCCACCACCTGCGCCTCCTCCGGGAACAGGGTGCTCAGGGGAACGTCGTCGAAGGCCTCGACGAACGCGACGTGCGGGGGCATCAGTTCGGTCTTGTACCCCGTGCCCGGGGCACGGGATCCGCTGTCGGGCACGGTCATCTCCGTCCGCCCGCGCAGTGGGGAGGGAAGGGGCATGAGTGCGGCATTCGCCTTCGCCGAACAGAACCGGTCGAAGGACGTGCCGAACCCCCAGCTTTTCAAGTACGCGGTCCACGGCGCCATCCCGCACGGCCAAGGGTCGGGTACGCGTATGTGTGGTCGATGGAGGGGGAGGGGGCGGGGCGGCCCGGGCGGTGGCCCCGGACGGGGGGTGGGGGTGTTGCCGGCACCACCCCCGGGACACCTCTTACGCCCGTGTCGGCGCCGCGGCCGCGTTCGTAGCGTGGAACCACTGAACGACGGGGACCGATGACTACGGAGATGTGAACGTGGATACCCACAGCAGCGCTGACGTGAATGCCGTGATCCGGCTCGTTGACGTGCGGAAGGTGTACGGCCGGGGCGACAACCGGGTTTCGGCGCTGAACGGAGTCTCGATCGACTTCCACCGACGCGCCTTCACCGCCGTGATGGGCCCCTCCGGATCGGGCAAGAGCACCCTGCTCCAGTGCGCCGCCGGTCTGGACGAGCCCACCTCCGGCTCCGTGCGGCTGGCCGGCCGGGAACTCGCCGGACTGAGCGAGACCGAGCTGACGCTGCTGCGCCGCGAGCAGATCGGCTTCATCTTCCAGTCGTTCAACCTGCTGCCCGCGCTGACGGCCGAGCAGAACGTCTGCCTCCCCCTCCAGCTGGCCGGCCGCAAGCCCGACAAGGCCCAGGTCCGGGCGGTTCTGGAGCAGGTCGGCCTCAAGGACCGGCGCAATCACCGGCCCGGCGAGATGTCCGGCGGCCAGCAGCAGCGGGTGGCCATCGCCCGGGCCCTGGTGAGCCGGCCCGCGGTGATCTTCGCGGACGAGCCGACCGGTGCGCTGGACACCAAGACCGCCGCCTCCATCCTGAACCTGATGCGCGACGCCGTGCGGTCCGGCGGGCGGACGATCGTCATGGTGACCCACGACCCCGTGGCAGCCTCCTACGCCGACCGCGTCGTCTTCCTGGCGGACGGTCGGTTCGCCGGCGAGATCCACCAGCCCACCGTGACGGTGGTCGCCGAGCACCTGGCCCGCCTCGGCGCCGACAGCCTCGGCGCCGACAGCCTCGGCGCCGACAGCCTCGGCGCCGACAGCCTCGAGGCGCAGCCCGCCGACGCGTACGCACCGCGGAGCGCCGCCTGATGTTCCTGCTCGCCATGCGCACCCTGCGCTTCCGCAAGGGCAGCTTCATCGCCGGCTTCCTCGCGATGTTCCTCGGGTCCGTCCTCCTCATGTCCTGGGGCGGCCTGTTCGAATCGGGCCTGCGCAACGTCGTCCCGCCGGAGCGGCTGGCGGCCGCTCCGGTGGTGGTCGCCGGGCAGCAGGCGTACCGGCTCTCCGACGGCAGCACCGAGGTGAAGCTCCCCGAACGCGTGCCCGTCGACCGGTCCCTCGCGGACACCATCGGCAGGCTGCCGGGGGTGGAGAGGACCGTCGCCGACACCTCGCTCCCGGCCGGACTGGTCAAGGGCGACGACGTCGTCACGACGGACGTGCCCACCGTCGGCCACGGCTGGAGCTCCGCGACCCTCGCCCCCTACACCCTGACCGACGGCACCGGAGCGCAGAAGGCCGGCGAGGTCGTCCTCGACCGGCAGCTGGCCGAGCGCGCCGGCCTGCGCGTCGGCGACCAGGCGAAGATCACCCTGGCGGGCACCGACCGGACGTACAAGATCGTGGGCATCGCCCGGAACAAGGGGGTGAGCAGCCAGAAGGCCGTGTTCCTCGCGGACTCCGAGATCGCCGGACTCCTTCCCCGCAAGGACGAGGCCGACCTCATCGCCGTACTGCCCAAGCCGGGGGTCTCCACGGCCGAGCTGGCCCGGCAGGTGACTGCCGTCGCCGGGGAGCACAAGGCACTGGTGCTGACCGGGGACGCGCGCGGCCGGGCCGAGTTCCCCGAGGCCCAGCGCTCCACGATGAACCTGCAGATCGTGTCCGTCGTCTTCGGCGGCATGGTGACCGCGGTCTCGCTCTTCGGCGTGGCCTCCCCGCTGGCCCTCGCCGTCCAGCAGCGGCACCGCGAGATGGCCCTCCTGCGGGCCAGTGGCGCCGTGCCCAAGCAGCTGCGCCGGATGATCCTGAGCGAGACGTTCGTCCTGTCGATCGCGGCCACCGCCCTGGCCGTCCTGCCCGGCCGGGCGCTCAGCAGCTGGATCATGGACAGGCTGGTCGACGGCCAAGTCGCCTCCGCCCAGATGACGTTCCACCTCGGCTGGGTCTCCATCGCCGCCACCGCGGCGCTCGCCCTGGGCACCGCCCTGGGCGCCGCGGCCATCGCCTCCCGCCGGGCCACCCGGGTCCGCGCCACCGAGGCGCTCGCCGACGCCGACGTACAGCGCCGGCCGCTCGGCAAGGCCCGGATCCTCTTCGCCCTGCTCTGCTTCCTGGGCAGCGCCTCGACCGGCGTCCTGACGGTGACCGTCATGAAGGGCCCGATGGCGGGCAGCACCGCGGGCTCCTCCACCACCCTGTTCGTCATGGGGCTCGCCCTCCTCGGTCCCCGCATCGCCCAGGGCATGCTCGCCGTGCTCGGCCTGCCGATGCGCCTGTCCGGGCTCTCCGGCACCCTGGCCGCCCTCAACACCAGGGCGCGGGCCGCCCGCGTCGCGGCCGTGATCACCCCCGTCATGCTGCTCACCGGCATCGCCTGCGCCGACCTCTACATGGGGACGACGGAGGTCACCATGGCCAAGGAGCGCTACTCGGAGACGATGCACGCCGACTCGGCGCTCATCGCCCCGCCCGGCGGCTTCGGTCCCGGCACCCTCGACGAGGTCCGCAAGCTGCCCGGGGTGGGCGCGGCCTCCGAGTTCGTCAGCAGCGTCGGTTACGTCGACAGCCCCAAGGACCCCGAGCAGACCAAGGACGGCCGGCCCACCCAGGGCATCACCGCGACCGGATCCGCGGGCACGGCGCCGGTCACGCCCACGGCCGGTTCGCTGGAGAACCTGCGCGGCAACTCCGTCGCACTGGCCGAGGCGCACGCCACGTCCCTCGGACGCGGCGTCGGTGACGAGATCACCATGCGGCTCGGAGACGGCACCCAGGTCACCCTGAAGGTGGCGGCGCTCTTCGCCGCCAAGGACGGATTCGAGAGCATCCTGCTCCCGGCGGACCTGCTCGCCCGGCACACCGACACGGGCAGGGCCACCCGCATCATGGTGAAGGCCGAGCCCGGTGTGAGCGTCGCCGAAGTGACCGCCTCCCTGGCGGCGTTCGCCGCGACCCGGCCCGGAGCCGAGGCGGCCGACCGTGACGTCCTGACCGAAAGCCACGCGTCGGCCTTCAACACCGAGGTGCTCGCCAACTACCTCGTCGTGGTGGTCGTCATCGGATTCGGCGCCCTCGCGGTCGTCAACTCCCTGGTGACCTCCACGGTCCGCCGTACGAGGGAGTTCGGACTGCAGCGGCTGGCCGGCTCCACCCACCAGCAGGTGCTGCGGATGGTCGGAATTCCCTTGGTCCCCGTTCCCGTTCGTCAGCGCGTCAGCGCTCGACGGGCAGGCCCTTCGGCTCCTTGATGCGCTTCATGATGATCTGCGAGTTGACCTCGGTGATGCCGGAGAGGGCCGTCAGCTTCTCGATCCACAGGCGCTCGTACGCGCGCAGGTCCGCGACGGCGATCCGCAGCAGGCAGCCGGGGCTGCCGAAGAGCCGGTAGGCCTCGATGACGTCGGGAATGTCCTGGAGGGCCGCCTCGAACGCCTCGACCGCCTCGCGGTCGCGCCGCACCTCGACCGAGACGAGCACCTCGAAGCCGCGGCCGACCGCCTCGGGGGAGATCACGGCACGGTAGCCCTGGATCACCCCGTCCTGTTCCAGCTGGCGCACCCGGCGCATACAGGGGGAGGGGGTCAGACCCACGCGCTGGGCGAGTTCCTGGTTGCTGAGGCGGCCGTCGGCCTGCAGCTCGCGCAAGATTTCCCGGTCGATCGCGTCCATGGCGCAATTATCGCCCAGGACCACGGGACAGCCTGGGTGGAAGACGCAATCACATTGCGCATAAGTCGCTCTATCATTGCTGCTTTAGGTACATACGTACGAGTGAAGTGAAGGGTGGCCAGGACGCATGGGACGGATCGTCGTCATCAGCACCGGCGGGACGATAGCCAGCCGCTGGCAGGGCTCCGGCTTCGCCGCGGACGCCGACGGCAGCGAGGTGATCGCCACCGCGCCGCTGCCCGAGGGCATCACCGTCGAGGTCGTGGACCTGTTCAGCGTGAACAGCCCCCGGCTCACCACCGCCCACCAGCTCACCCTGCTGCGCACCGTGCACGAGGTGCTCGCCGACCCCGGTGTGGACGGCATCGTCGTCACGCACGGCACCGACACCCTGGAGGAGTCGGCGTTCCTCGTCGACCTCCACCACCACGACCCGCGCTCCGTGGTCTTCACCGGTTCGCAGCGGCCCATGGGCACCGCCGACGGCGACGGTCCGGAGAACCTCTACGACGCGCTGCTCACCGCCGCGAACACCCGCGGGCTCGGCGTGCTGATCACCTTCGCGGGCCGGGTGCACGCCGCGCGCGGCACCGTGAAGACGCAGGCCGTGGCGCTGGACGCGTTCGCGGACCCCTCGAAGGAACTGTTCGGGAAGATCGGCTTCGGCAAGGTCACCATCCTGCGCACCCCGCAGCGCCCCGCGCCGCTCCCGCTGCCGGCGATGCCGGAACTCCCGCCGCGCGTGGACGTGGTGATGCACCACGCCGACGGCGACCCGGTCCTGCTCAACGCCGCCGTCGAGGCCGGCGCGCGCGGCATCGTCCTCATCGGCACCGGCGCGGGCAACGCCACCCCGGAGATCGTGGACGCGGTCAAGGCCGCCGTCGGGCGCGGTGTGCTGGTCGCGCTGACCACGCGGGTCGTGGCCGGGCCGGTCACGGAGATCTACACGCACGGAGGCGCGGTCGACCTGGTCGCCGCCGGAGCCGTGCCGACGGGCACCCTCCGCGCCGGCCAGGCCCGCATCGCGGTCCTGGCCGCCCTGCTGGCCACCGACAACGAGGTGGAACAGACCCGGGTGCTGAGCCTCGCGCTCAACGCGGCGAGCCCGATCCTGGCCGAGGTGTAACCCGAGGCCCGTCTGCCGGTGCCCGCCTGCGACGCCGCTTCCCGGGGCTCCGCCCCGGACCCCGCGCCTCAAACGCCGGCGGGGCTTAAAGAACGGGGCTCCGCCCCGGACCCCGCGCCTCAAACGCCGGCGGGGCTGGATTGTTCCAGCCCCGCCGGCGTTTGAGGCGCGGGGGCTCGGGGGCAGAGCCCCCGCAACGGCGCCGCACACGCGGGGAGTCAGACGCCGCCGAAGGCCGTCAGAATGCGGTCCGCCGCAGAGGTCGGAGTGACGGAGCCCGCCCGCACCGCGGCCTCCAGCTCCGGCGCAAGCTCCCGCACGGCGGGATCCGCCCGCAACCGCTCCAGCAACTCGTCGCGGACCATCGACCAGGTCCACTCCACCTGCTGCGCCGCCCGCTTCGCCGTCAGCCGGCCCCCCGCCTCCAGCAGCGTCCGGTGCTGTTCGAGGCGGTTCCAGACCTCGTCCAGTCCGGCCGACTCCCGCGCACTGCACGTCAGGACCGGCGGCGTCCAGGCCGCGTCCACCGGGTGCATCAGCCGCAGCGCGCCCGACAGCTCCCGGGCCGCGGCCTTCGCGTCGCGCTCGTGCGGGCCGTCCGCCTTGTTCACCGCCAGGACGTCGGCCAGCTCCAGGACGCCCTTCTTGATGCCCTGCAACTGGTCGCCCGTACGGGCCAGGGAGAGCAGCAGGAAGGAGTCGACCATCCCCGCCACCGTGGTCTCCGACTGGCCCACGCCGACCGTCTCGACGAGGACCACGTCGTAGCCCGCCGCCTCCATCACGATCATCGACTCGCGGGTCGCCTTGGCGACCCCGCCCAGCGTTCCCGCCGAGGGGGACGGCCGCACGAACGCCGCCGGGTCCACCGACAGCCGCTCCATCCGGGTCTTGTCGCCCAGGATGGAGCCGCCCGTGCGCGTCGACGAGGGGTCCACCGCGAGCACCGCCACCCGGTGGCCCAGCCCCGTCAGCATCGTGCCGAACGCGTCGATGAAGGTGGACTTGCCCACCCCGGGCACACCGCTGATGCCGATCCGGCGGGCCTGGCCCGAGTGCGGCAGCAGCTCCGTCAACAGGCCCTGCGCCAGCACCCGGTGAGCGGGCAGGGTGGACTCGACCAGGGTGATCGCGCGCGCGATGAACGCGCGCTTCCCGTCGAGCACCCCCTTCGCGTAGGCCTCGATGTCGATCTTCGGCACCGGCGGCCGCCTACAGCTCGTGGCCCAGATCCGCGGCGAGCCGCGTCACCAGGTCGTGGGCCGCGTCCGGGATGACCGTTCCGGGCGGGAACACCGCCGTGGCGCCCATCTCCAGCAGCGTGGGGACATCGGCCGGCGGGATGACACCGCCCACCACGATCATGATGTCCTCACGGCCCTCCTCCGCCAGCTGCTCGCGCAGTGCCGGTACGAGGGTCAGGTGGCCGGCCGCCAGCGACGAGACGCCCACCACGTGGACGTCCGCCTCGACGGCCTGGCGGGCCACCTCCGCCGGGGTCTGGAACAGCGGGCCGACGTCCACGTCGAAGCCCAGGTCGGCGAAGGCGGTCGCGATCACCTTCTGGCCGCGGTCGTGCCCGTCCTGGCCCATCTTGGCGACCAGGATGCGCGGACGGCGGCCCTCCGCCTCCTCGAACCGGTCGACGAGGGCGCGGGTGCGCTCCACGGACGGGGACTCGCCTGCTTCGGTGCGGTACACGCCCGAGATCGTACGGATCTGGCTCGCGTGCCGCCCGTACACCTTCTCCAGTGCGTCCGAGATCTCACCCACGGTGGCCTTGGCGCGCGCCGCGTCCACCGCGAGCGCCAGCAGGTTGCCGTCGCCCCGCTCGGCCGCGTTCGTCAGCGCCCGCAGGGTGTCCTGGGTGACCGCCTCGTCGCGTTCCTCGCGCAGCCGCCGCAGCTTGGCGATCTGCTGGGAGCGCACCGAGGAGTTGTCGACCTTCAGGACGTCGATGGCCTCGTCGCTCTCCACGCGGTACTTGTTGACGCCGATCACCGGCTGCCGGCCGGAGTCGATCCGCGCCTGCGTACGCGCCGCGGCCTCCTCCACGCGCAGCTTCGGGATGCCCGCGTCGATGGCCTGCGCCATGCCGCCGGCGGCCTCGACCTCCTCGATGTGCTGCCAGGCCCGGCGCGCCAGGTCGTACGTCAGCTTCTCGACGTACGCGCTGCCGCCCCACGGGTCGATCGACCGGCAGGTCCCCGACTCCTGCTGGAGCAGCAGCTGGGTGTTGCGGGCGATGCGCGCCGAGAAGTCCGTCGGCAGGGCGAGCGCCTCGTCGAGGGCATTGGTGTGCAGCGACTGGGTGTGGCCCTGGGTGGCGGCCATCGCCTCGATGCAGGTGCGCGTCACGTTGTTGAAGACGTCCTGCGCGGTCAGTGACCAGCCCGAGGTCTGCGAATGCGTGCGCAGCGACAGCGACTTGGCGTTCTTCGGGTCGAACTGCTTGACCAGGCGCGCCCACAGCAGGCGGGCGGCGCGCAGCTTCGCGACCTCCATGAAGAAGTTCATGCCGATCGCCCAGAAGAACGACAGGCGCGGCGCGAAGGCGTCCACGTCCAGCCCGACGGCCTGCCCGGCGCGCAGGTACTCCACGCCGTCCGCGAGGGTGTACGCCAGCTCCAGGTCGGCCGTGGCCCCGGCCTCCTGGATGTGGTAGCCGGAGATGGAGATCGAGTTGTACCGCGGCATCTTCTGCGAGGTGAACGCGAAGATGTCGGAGATGATCCGCATCGAGGGCTTGGGCGGGTAGATGTAGGTGTTGCGGACCATGAACTCCTTGAGGATGTCGTTCTGGATGGTCCCGGCGAGCTTGTCGGGGGAGACGCCCTGCTCCTCCGCCGCCACGATGTAGAGCGCGAGGACCGGCAGCACCGCGCCGTTCATCGTCATCGACACCGACATCTTGTCCAGCGGGATCCCGTCGAACAGCTGCCGCATGTCGTAGATCGAGTCGATCGCCACGCCCGCCATGCCGACGTCGCCGGTCACGCGCGGGTGGTCGCTGTCGTAGCCGCGGTGCGTCGGCAGGTCGAAGGCCACCGACAGGCCCTTCTGGCCGGACGCCAGATTGCGCCGGTAGAAGGCGTTCGACTCCTCGGCCGTGGAGAAGCCGGCGTACTGCCGGATCGTCCAGGGCTGGTTCACGTACATCGTCGGGTAGGGGCCGCGCAGGTACGGGGCCACGCCCGGGTACGTCTGGAGGAAGTCCAGGCCCTCCAGGTCCCGCCCGGTGTACAGCGGCTTGACGCCGATGCCCTCGGGGGTCTCCCACAGCAGGTCGGCGGCCGCGGTGCCGGTGGACTCCTTCACCGAGGCGCGCCACTGGTCCTCGGAGGCTCCGGAGCGGGAGGAGCCGAGCGCCAGCTCGGAGAAATCGGGGATGCTCAAGACGGCACTCCCATCCGGTCGAGTACGGAGGACAGCACGGCGACGGCGTCACAGCCGGCGAAGACGTACTCGTCCACGGAAGCCTCTGCGGTGCCCGGCCGGCCGGCGAGGAAGACGGTCGTGGCGCCCGCCGCGCGCAGCGCCTCGGACACCGCCGCGGCCTGCTCCTCGTACAGCGTGTCGCTGGAGCAGAGCACGGCCATGCCGTCGGCGCCGCTCGCGGCGTAGGCCGCGGCGGCCGTCGCCGGGTCCACCGACACCGGGTCGTGCACGGGCTCGATCCCGCCCGCCTGGAACAGGTTCGAGGCGAAGGTGGCCCGCGCGGTGTGCGCGGCCGCCGGGCCCAGCGCGGCGAGGAAGATCCTCGGCCGGGCGCCGGTCGCCGCCAGGTGCGCGTCGCTGCGGGAGCGCAGGACCTCGTACGCCTCGTCGCGCCGCACGCGCGGCAGTCCACCGGTGGGTCCGGCGGCCGCGGGCTCGCGCACGACCGGCTTCTCCGACAGCAGCGGGAACTCGCTGACGCCGGTGATCGGTTCGCGGCGCTTCGCCAGCTTCTTGGAGCGCGCGGCCCAGGTGGCGGCGAGCCGCTCGGCGACCAGCCCGGAACGCAGGGCGGCGGCCTGGCCGCCGGCCTTCTCCAGGGTCTGGAAGAACCTCCACGCGGCCTGGGCGAGTTCGTCGGTGAGGCGCTCGACGTAGTACGAGCCGCCGGCCGGGTCGATCACCCGGGCCAGGTGCGACTCCTCCAGCAGGACGGTGGAGGTGTTGCGGGCGATCCGGCGCGCGAAGGCGTCCGGCAGGCCCAGCTCGTGGTCGAAGGGGAGCACGGTCACCGAGTCCGCGCCGCCCACACCCGCGGCCATGCAGGCCACGGTGGTGCGCAGCATGTTCACCCAGGGGTCCCTGCGGGTCATCATGACCGGCGAGGTCACCGCGTGCTGCCGCTGGGCGCCCGCCTCCGGGGCCCCCGAGGCCTCGGCGATACGGGCCCACAGCCGGCGCGCGGCGCGCAGCTTGGCGATGGTGAGGAACTGGTCCGCGGTGGCGGCGTAGCGGAACTCCAGCTGCCCGAGCGCCGCTTCGACGCTCAGACCCCCCTCGGTGAGGGCGCGCAGGTAGGCGACACCCGTGGCCAGGGACAGGCCCAGCTCCTCGGCGGCGCTGCCGCCGGCCTCGTGGTAGGGCAGCGCGTCCACGGTCAGGGCGCGCACGCCCGGCCAGCCGGCGGCAGCCTCCCGGGCCAGTTCCACCGCGTCGGCCGGGTCCAGCGCCTCGCCGGTCCGGGCCTCGTGGCCCAGCGGGTCGGCGCCCAGCGAGGCCCGAGCGGCCTCGGGGGCCACCGCGCTCCCGGTGAACAGGCGCAGCAACGCGCGGGCGGCCTCGGCGTATTCGGCGCCGGCGTCCAGGGAGATCGGGGCGAGGTCCAGGTAGACCCCGTCCAGCGCCCGGGCGAGGCCGTCGACCGGCAGACCGCCGCGGCCCACGGTGAGCCAGAGGGAGGTGACCCCGTTCTCCAGGTCGGCGAGGGCCGCCTCGTTCAGGCGCACCGGATCGGTGCCCGCGAGGCGCTGGCGCACGTCCCAGCCGTTCGCGGTGGTGCCTTCCGGCCTGCCTCCGCGTACGAACGGGGCGAAGCCGGGGAAACCGGTGTCGGGAGCCGCCCCCTCGGGCGGCGCGGTGTACAGCGGGCGGGTGGTGAGCCCGTCCTCGAGTGGGGTGGACAACGCTTCTTCAGCGGCCTCGCCGGAAGCTTCCTTGCCCGACTTGCGCAGTACGCCCTCTACAAGGCGCTGCCACTGCTCATGCGTCGCGTCAGGGAACTCGGCGGCCAGGGAGAGCCCGTCGTCAGGCAGGACCGTCATGGCTCGAATGTAGGGGAGTGCGCTCAGGTGGCACCATACCGGTGGGTGTGATCTCCCCCTCTCACAGCGTGCCGAAGGGATCCCGGAACACCCGGCTGAGCAGCACCGTTGCCGCCGCCTCCGGGAGCACGGCGGGGCCGGCGTGCGGCGAGACGATCCGTTCGGGGTCGTCGCAGACGTGCGAGAGGGCCGTCGCGGCGCCCCGGATCTCCTCCAGATATCCCTCGTGCAGGACGCTCGACAGCTCCGTCACGACCATGACCGCCGGATTGAAGACATCCAACAGAAGGGCCGCCGCTCGGCCCACGGCGCGGGCGCGCTCGCGCAGCAGCCGGTCGGCCCGCGGATCGCCGGTCGCGGCGGCGTCCACCAGCAGGTCGACGGACGGGTCGGGCACGATGCCCCGGCGCACCGCCTCGGCGCCCAGCGCCCGGTCGGAGGCGGCCGCCTGGAGGCAGCCGGTACGCCCGCACGTGCAGGGCACCGACGACCCGGGCACCGGCAGGTGCGCCACGTCGCCGGCGGCCGAGCCCGGCCCCTGGTGCACGGTCCCCTCGATGCCGAAGGCGGCGTCGACCACATTGCCGATGAACAGGTGCACCAGGCTGCGGCGGGCCTCCGGCCTCCCGAAGAGGATCTCGGCCCGCGCGACGGCCCGGGCGTGGTTGTCGATGCGCACCGGTACCCCGAGTGCGGCCGAGAGCTCCGCGCCGAGCGGCTTCTGCCGCCACCGCAGGAGGGGGTGGTGCACGACGACGCCCTCGTCGGGGCGGACCCAGCCGCCCAGGGCCGCGCCGACGCCCAGCAGCGGCCGCTCCGGGCCGGCCGCGGCGAGGAAGCGCCCCAGCTCGGCGACGATCTCGGCGGACAGGCCGACCGGGTCCCGGCCCTCGTGGGAGAAGGCCCGCCGGGCCAGCAGCCGGCCCCGCAGGTCGACGAGGCTGAAGGTGGAGGCGGGCACGCCGATGTGCAGCCCGCCGGCGACCGGGCCCCCGACGGCCCCCGTGTGCACGTCGAGGGGGATCCGCGGCCGTCCCACCCCGTCCGAGGGGCCGGGCAGCTCGCGCAGCAGCCCGCTGCGGAGCAGTCCGGTGGTCTGCCGGGAGACGGCGGCGGGGCTCAGGCCGCAGAGGCCGGCGATGCCGCTGCGGGCGACCGGCCCGTGCTCCAGCACCGTCCGCAGCACGGTGGCGGCGTTGGCGGCCGCCCGACTGTCACCGGCCATACGGGTCACACGGTCTCCTCGGGGCGGGGCGGGGCGGGGCGGGGCGGGGCGGAGTGGAGTGGAGCGGGTCGGGGAGGGGTGGGGTGGAGCGGGTCCTTCGGCCCGATCATGCCCGAGCCGCCGGTCCGGCCCCGCCCGGCCCTGCCCGCGGGCCCCGGGCCGTCCTCCCCACGGGCCCCGGGCGCTGCCGGGGCGTGGCGGCCGCATTGCGGGACCGTGAAATCAGGCAGCGCTTTTCGGCCGTCGGGGAGGCTCCGTATGGCGTGCGCCGGATGGGAAAAGGGCAGGTCGTGGCGGGTGCGCGGGGTCGGTCGAGGGTTTCGGCCACCAGGCTTCGGGCGGTCCCGGGCGGGGGTTGACCGAGGGCGGGAGCGCTGACAGGCTCCGAGCCATGACCGCGAACGAACTCCTCGTCCCGCGGCTCCACACCACCACCGGCCTCTGTACCGCGCCGGGCGGGTGTCCGGGCCGCTGTCCGGCCCTGCGCCGGGTCTGACCCCGGCCGCCCCGCGGCCCGTCCGCCCCGTGACCCCCGGCGGCCCCGCCGCCCGGTGAGTCCGCGGGCGCCCAGGGCCTGCGCACCGCCCCGCGGACCCTCCCGGACCGGGAACGTGCCCGTCGCCGCCCTCGCGTACCCGTACCTGCATTCCGTAGCCGGATCCGCACCCGCACCCGCACTCGCACCCGCATTCGTACCTGAACCCGGACCCGCACCCGATGCGCGTCGTGCAGCGCCACCTCACGCTCCAACGGCCGCTCCGTGGCACCCGCCGCGCCCGCGCCGTCCTCGTACCTCTATTACTTCCGCTGCGGAAATAACATGCCCGCGGCCCTGAACAGGGAGTTCTCATGGCCACTGTCACCCAGACCGACATCACCGTCACCAAGATCGGCGGCCGCATCGGCGCCGAGATCGACGGCGTACGGCTCGGCGGCGACCTGTCCGACGCGACCGTCGCCGAGATCCGGGCCGCGCTCCTCGCCCACAAGGTCGTCTTCTTCCGCGGCCAGGACCACCTCGACGAGGACGGCCACGAGGCCTTCGCCGGGCTGCTCGGCGCCCCGGTCGCCCACCCCACCGTCCCCTCCGCCGACGGCCGCTACGCCCTCGGCATCGACTCCCACCACGGCGCCCGCGCCAACCAGTGGCACACCGACGTCACCTTCGTCCCCGCCTACCCGGCCTTCTCCATCCTGCGCGCGGTGACCATCCCGCCGTACGGCGGGAACACCCTGTGGGCCAACACCGCCACGGCCTACAGTCACCTCCCGGAGCCGCTGCGGGTCCTCGCCGACAGCCTGCGCGCCGTCCACACCAACGAGTACGACTACGCGGCCCTCAAGCCGGACGCCCTGCCCGAGGCCCTGGCCCAGTACCGCGACGTCTTCACCTCCACCACGTTCCGCACCGAGCACCCGGTGGTCCGCGTCCACCCCGAGACCGGCGAGCGCACCCTGCTGCTCGGCAACTTCGTCGAGCGCATCAACGGCCTCACCGGCCGCGACTCCCGCGTCCTCCAGGACCTCTTCCAGTCGCACATCGAGAGCCCCGAGAACACCGTCCGCCGGCAGTGGCGGGCCGGCGACGTCGCGATCTGGGACAACCGCGCCACCCAGCACTACGGCGTCGACGACTCCGACGACCACGAGCGCACCCTGCGGCGCGTCACCGTCGACGGCGACGTCCCGGTCGGCCCCGACGGCGAGCCCTCCCGCCTGCTCAGCCCGGAGACCGTCCCGGACCCGTCCTTCGGCATCGCCTCCGGCGCCTCCACCGGGGCCTGAGCCACCGCGGCCCGACCGCCTCGGCCCGGGCTGCGGCGGCCCGACCCGCCGCGCCCGGCCGCCGGGCCCGACCTGCCGGGCCGGCTCGCGCCCGCCCGCCCGCGCCCGCTCGCCCTCGCCCCCTCCCCGCCCGATCGCCCCGCTCCCGTACGACACCCAAGGAGCCCCCGTGCCCCGCTTGCTCGCCATCACCGGCAGCCCCTCCGCCCACTCCCGTACCGCCGTCGTCGCCGACCACGTGCTGCGCCGCCTGTCCCACTCCGGCTTCGACACCGCGCTGCTCGCCGTGCGCGAGCTCCCCGCCGCCGACCTGCTCGCCGCCCGCCGCGGCGAGCCCGAGATCCGCCGGGCGCTCGAAGCCGTCGCCGAGGCCGACGGCGTGGTCATCGCGACCCCGGTCTACAAGGCCTCGTACACCGGCCTGCTCAAGGCCTTCCTCGACCTGCTCCCGCAGGACGGCCTCGCCGGCAAGACGGTGCTGCCACTGGTCACCGGCGGCAGCCTCGCCCACGTCCTGACCATCGACTACGCCCTGCGCCCGGTGCTCACCGCCCTCGGCGCCCGGCACGTCACCGCCGGCCGGTTCGTCCTGGACTCCACCGTCGAACGCGGATCGGGCCCCGACCGGCTGCGGCCCGAGGTGGAGCTGGACCTCTTCCAGGCCGTCGACGAATTCGCCGGGGCCCTCGGCTCCGCGCCCGCCGCCGCACTCACCGCCACCCCGTAACCCAGCCGCCACCCCGCACCCCGCACCCCGCACCGACAAGGACCCGTCATGCCCGCTGCCTTCACCTCGACCACCACCTCCAGGCGCCAGTTCCTCGCCCTGCTCGGCATCTCGGCGGCCGCGGTGAGCTGCGGCACGGCCACCGCCAACGGCGGCGGATCCGGCGCGCAGGTCAAGACCCTGAAGTACCAGGGGGCGGTCGGGTCGGTCACGCTCCCCGAACTCGCCCTCGACCTCGGCTACTTCGAGGACGTCAAGCTCGAATGGGTCGGCAACACCATCAGCGGCCCCCAGGACATCCAGTCCGCGGCGACCGGCCAGACCCACTTCGGCAGCGCCTTCAACGGTGCGGTCATCAAGCTCGCCGCCGGCAAGGCCCCGATCAAGGCCGTCATCTCCTCCTACGGCTCCGACCAGCACTCCTACGGCGGCTACTACGTCCTGGAGGACAGCCCGATCCGCTCCGCCCGGGACCTGATCGGCAAGAAGGTCGGCATGAACACCCTGGGCGCCCACTACCAGGCACTGCTCGACATCTACCTCAGCCGCAACGGCCTCTCCAAGGCGGACGCGACCAAGGTCGAGGCCCTGGTGGTACCGCCCGTCAACACCGAGCAGGCGCTGCGGGCCAGGCAGATCGAGGTGGGTGTGCTCACCGGGATCCTGCGCGACAAGGCCCTCGCGACCGGCGGCATCCGCCCGCTGTTCACCGATGTCGAACTGCTCGGCCCGTTCAGCGCCGGCACCTACATCATGACCGAGCGCTTCATCAAGCAGAACCCGGACACCGTACGGACCTTCGTGACCGGCGTGGCCAAGGCCATCGAATGGGCCCGCACCACCCCGCGCGAGGAGGCCGTCGCCCGGATGACCGAGATCGTCAAGAAGCGCGGCCGCAACGAGGACACGACCGCCCTCCAGTACTGGCGCTCCTACGGCGTCGCCGAGACCGGCGGCCGGATACCGGACCAGGAGTTCCAGCTGTGGCTCGACTGGCTCGGTGAGCGAGGAGAGATCAAGCCCGGGCAGTTCAAGCCGTCGGACCTCTACACCAACGAGTTCAACGACCACGGGAAGGGCTGACCGGCATGGCGAAGATCGTCTTCGAGGGAGTGACCAAGACCTTCCCGACCAAGGACAAGAAGAACAAGAAGGGCAAGGGGGAGTTCACCGCACTCGACAGCATCGACCTGGAGATCGGGGCGGGGGAGTTCGTGGTGGTCGTGGGCCCCAGCGGCTGCGGCAAGTCCACGCTCCTGGACCTGCTCGGCGGACTGTCCCGGCCGACGTCCGGCCGGATCCTGCTCGACGGGAAGCCGGTCACCGGACCGGGCCTGGACCGGGGCATCGTCTTCCAGCAGTACGCCCTGCTGCCGTGGCGGACGGCGCTCGGCAACGTCGAATTCGGGCTGGAGGCGACCGGCGTCCCACGCCGTGAACGAGCGGACAGGGCCCGAGAGTTCCTGGACCTCGTCGGCCTCACCGGCTTCGAGGACCGGCACCCCCACGAACTCTCCGGCGGGATGCGCCAGCGCGTCGCGATCGCCCGCTCGCTGGCCTACGACCCGGACGTGCTGCTGATGGACGAGCCGTTCGCGGCGCTCGACGCGCAGACCCGCGAGTCCCTCCAGGACGAGCTGCGGCGCATCTGGCAGCGCACCGGCAAGACCGTCGTCTTCATCACGCACGGCATCGAAGAGGCGGTCTACCTCGGCCAGCGCGTGGCCGTCATGACCTCCCGTCCGGGCCGGGTCAAGGAGGTCGTCCCGGTCTCCTTCGGCGACCGCGACGGACTCCTGGGGGAGGCCCTGCGGTCCAGCCCGGAGTTCGCCCGCTACCGGCACGAGATCTGGAACCTCCTCCACGACGAGGTGGCCCGCGCCCAGCAACTGGAGAAGGAGGCGGCAACCGTATGACCACCGGAACCGACACCACCGTCCTGGCGGCCACGGGCCTCGCGGCCCCGGCCGGGTCCGTCCCCGAGGCGGCGGCCGACCCGGCCGCTGCCGGGGCGGCCCCGGCCGGAGCCCCGGTCCTCAAGACCCCGGCAACGACCACCCCGGCGCCGGCCGCGGCACCCGACCCGGATCCGGCATCCGACCCGGCCCCGGCACCCGCCCGCGTCCTCGCCCGCACGAAGTCCGGCGCACTGGCCGTCGTACGCGTCCTGAAGGCCGTAGCCGTCCGGACCGCCGCGATCCTCGCCCTGATCGCCCTCTGGGAGATCGCTCCGCGCGCCGGCCTGGTCGACGCCACCTTCCTGCCCCCGTTCAGCGAGGTGGCCGTGGCGTGGTGGGAGCTGCTCGGCGACGGCCAGCTCGCCGACCACACCAGGGCCAGCCTGGTCCGCTCCTTCGGCGGCTTCGGCATCGCCGTGGCCGTCGCCGTCCCGCTCGGCCTGCTCATCGGCTGGTACCGGCCCCTCGCGGACTTCCTCGGGCCGCTGCTGGAGGTCTTCCGCAACACCGCGGCCCTCGCGCTGCTCCCGGTCTTCGTGCTGCTCCTCGGCATCGGCGAGACCTCGAAGGTGTCGATCGTCGTCTACGCCTGCCTCTGGCCCGTCCTGCTCAACACCATCAGCGCCGTCCGGAACGCCGACCCCACCCTGATCCGGCTCGCCCGGTCGATGGACCTCTCCACGCCGCGCCTGTTCCAGAAGGTGATCCTGCCGTCCTCGGTACCGGCCATCTTCACCGGAATCCGGCTGGCCGGCGCCGTCTCCATCCTCGTCCTGGTGGCCGCCGAGATGATCGGCGCCAAGGCGGGACTCGGCTTCCTGATCAACGCCTCGCAGTTCAACTTCGCGATCCCGCAGATGTACGCGGGCATCGTCACGATCTCCGCCATCGGCCTGGCCTTCAACCAACTGCTGGTCACGATCGAACGCCGCCTCAGCACCTGGCGCGTCCCGGCCTGACGGCCCGCCCCGTCCCGCCCGCGCCCGCCCCCTGCCACTGAACACAAGGACCCGTCATGACCGCACCCCGGACCCTCCACCTCAACGCCTTCCTCATGAACGCCGGGCACCACGACGCCGCCTGGCGCCACCCCGACAGCAGCCCCGAGCGGGTCACCGACCTGCGGTACTTCCAGGAACTGGCCCGCACCGCCGAGCGCGGACGGCTCGACTCCATCTTCTTCGCCGACGGACTCGCCCTCTGGGGCAAGGCCCGCTACAACGCCCTCGGCGGCTTCGAGCCGCTCACCCTGCTGTCCGCCATCGCCGCCGTCACGGAGCACATCGGGCTCATCGCCACCGTCTCCACGACCTTCAACGAGCCCTTCCACACCGCCCGGAAGTTCGCCTCCCTCGACCACATCAGCGGCGGCCGCGCCGGCTGGAACATCGTCACCTCCGGCACGGTCGACGAGGCCCGCAACTTCAACCGCGACGAGCACCTGGAACACCGCGTCCGCTACGAGCGCGCCCGCGAGTTCCTCGACGTCGCCACCAAGCTCTGGGACAGCTGGGAGGACGACGCGATCGTCCTCGACAAGGAGCGCGGCATCTACGCCGACACCGACAAGCTCCACCCCGCCGCCCACCGCGGCGAGCACTTCTCCGTAGCCGGCCCGCTCAACGTCCCGCGCTCGCCCCAGGGCCACCCGCTGCTGGTGCAGGCCGGCTCGTCCGAGGACGGCAAGGAGTTCGCGGCCCAGTACGCCGAGGCCGTCTTCACCGCGCAGCAGACCCTCGCCGACGGCCAGACCTTCTACAAGGACCTCAAGTCCCGTCTGGCCAGGTACGGCCGCGTCGAGAGCGACCTGCTCGTCCTGCCCGGCATCGCGCCCGTCATCGGGTCCACCGAGGCCGAGGCGAAGGCCCTGGAGCAGCAGCTCACCGACCTCCAGGTGCCGGAGTACGGGCTCGCCCAGCTCTCCGGCATGCTCAATGTGGACCTCACCGGACTGCCCCTCGACGGCCCGCTGCCCGAGCTGCCCGAGGAGCGGGACATCAACGGCAACAAGAGCCGCTTCACCCTCGTCGCCGAACTGGCCCGCCGCGACGGCCTGACCCTGCGCGAGCTGATTGCCCGCCTCGGCGCCGGCCGCGGCCACCGCGTCTTCGCCGGCACCCCCGAGCAGATCGCCGACCAGCTGGAGCAGTGGTTCACCCAGGGGGCCGCCGACGGGTTCAACATCATGGCACCGGTCCTGCCCACGGGCCTGACCGACTTCGTCGACCAGGTCGTGCCGATCCTCCAGCGGCGCGGGCTCTTCCGCACCGAGTACACCGGCCGCACCCTGCGCGAGAACTACGGCCTCGCCCGACCGGCCAACCGCCACACCGGGGAGACCGGATGACCGGGCCGAACGGGCCCGCCGGGCTCACCACCGACGTGCTGGTCGTGGGCGGCGGCCCGGCCGCCACCTGGGCCGCCCTCAAGGCCGCCGAGGCGGGGGCCCGGGTCGTCCTCGCGGACAAGGGCTACTGCGGTACGAGCGGCGCGACGGCCGCCGGCGGCACCGGGGTCTGGTACGTCCCGCCCGAGCCCGCCGCCCGCGAGGCGGCCATGGCGAGCCGCGAGGGCCTCGGCGGCCACCTGGCCGACCGGCGCTGGATGGCCCGGGTCCTCGACGAGACCTACGACCGGGTCAACGAGCTGGCCACCGCAGGCCGTTACCCCTTCCCGACCGGCCCGGACGGGCAGCCGCTGCGCGGCGGCCTCCAGGGGCCCGAGTACATGCGGCGGATGCGCATCCGGGTCCGCCGCGCCGGGGTCCGCATCCTCGACCACAGCCCGGTGACCGAGCTGCTCACCGACGCGGACGGGGCCGTCGCGGGTGCCGCCGGATACCGCCGCCAGGCCCACGAGCCGTACCGGGTCCTGGCCGGCGCCGTGGTCCTCGCCACCGGCGGCTGCGCCTTCCTCAGCGGGGCCCTCGGCACCAACACCAACACCGGCGACGGCGCGCTGTTCGCCGCCGAGGCCGGGGCGGACCTCTCGGGCATGGAGTTCTCCAACGCCTACGGGATCGCCCCCGAGGGCACCTCGGTCACCAAGACCGCCTTCTACTCCTTCGCCACCTTCTACCAGGAGGACGGCGGCGTGCTGGAGGGCGCGGCGAGCCAGGGGGGCCGCTCGGTCATCGCCCGCGAACTCCTCACGGGCGCCAAGGTGTACGCGCGCCTCGACCGCGCCGACGACGAGGCCCGGGCGGCGATGCGCCGCGCGCAGCCCAACTTCTTCCTCACCTTCGACCGGCTCGGCATCGACCCCTTCACCGACCGCTTCGCCGTCACCCTGCTCGCCGAGGGCACGGTCCGCGGCACCGGCGGCATCCGGATCACCGGCGACGACTGCGCCACCGGCGTCCCCGGGCTGTACGCGGCCGGGGACGCGGCCACCCGCGAGGAGATCTGCGGGGGCTTCACCGGAGGCGGCAGCCACAACGCCGCCTGGGCCATCTCCTCGGGCAGCTGGGCCGGCCGGGGCGCCGCCGGACACGCCCTGTCCCTCGGCTCCGGCGACCGGGCCGCCCGCCGCCCCGTCACCGGCGCCGGCGGAGCGGGCCTGCGCCCGACGGGGAGCCCGGCCGGGCCCGGCGGCCACCGGGCGGCGGTGGCACTCGTACAGGCGGAGGTCCTCCCGTACGACAAGAACTACCTGCGCCGCGGTGACGTGCCGGCTGCGTCGCTGCGGACCCTCGACGCGGCCTGGTCCCGGCTGCGGGCCACGCTCCACGGTGAGGGAGCGGATCTGGTCAAGGCCCGGCAGGCGGCCGCGATGACGGCGCACGCGCGGTGGATGTACGCGGCCGCCCTCGCCCGGCCCGAGTCCCGGGGGATGGCCAGGCGCCTGGACCACCCGGACCGGGACCCGAGGTTGCACCACCGGATCGTGGTGGGCGGTCTGGACCGGGTGTGGACCCGGCCCGCGGCCCTGGCGGGTACGGGGAGCACGGGGAGCACAGGGGGCGCGGGGTGATCGAGCTGATCTCGGACGACCGGTGCATCGCCTGCGACAAGTGCATCGAGGTGTGTCCGACGGACGTGTTCGAGCGGGGGCCGCAGGGAATTCCGCTGCTCGCCCGGCACGAGGACTGCCAGACCTGTTTCCTGTGCGAGGCCAACTGCCCGGTGGACGCGCTGTTCGTGTCCCCGCTGACCCGGCCGCTGCCGGAGGACCCGGCCGTACGGGACGAGGCGGGGCTGGCGGGCCGCGGGCTGCTCGGCAGCTACCGGCGGGAGATCGGCTGGGGCGAGGGGCGGACCCCCGGGGCCCTGCGGGCGGTCGGGCCGGCCCTGGGCCCGGCGGCGCCACCGATCACGTCCTGAGCGGGCGGGGTCGAAGGAGGGAGGGGCCCGAAGGAGGGAGGGGCCCGAGGGGGAGAGGGGGCCGAAGGGGGAGGGCGGGTCCGCCGGAGCGCGGTGTTCCGGCGGACGCTCCCGTCCGCTCAGAGCGTCAGGACGATCTTGCCGCGGGTGCGGCCCGCGGCGCTGAGCTCCCAGGCCCTGGCCGCCTCGGCGAGCGGCAGGGCGTGCTCCACGTTGACCGTGAGGCTGCCCGCGTCGGCCAGTTCCGCCAGGAAGGTCAGGTCGGCGGTGTCGGGGCGCACCCACAGCTGGTGGGCGCCCTTGGCCGCGGCCTCGTAGTCGGCGATGGAGACCACCCGGTCGCGCTCCTTGACCAGCGACTGGAGCGTCTCGATGACGCCGTCGCCGTAGAAGTCCAGGCCCGCGTCGACGCCTTCGGGGGCCAGTTCGCGCACCCGGTCCGCCAGACCCTCGCCGTACAGCACCGGCTCGGCGCCGAGCGAGCGCAGGTAGTCGTGGTTGTGCGCGCCCGCCGTGCCGATGACGCGCAGGCCGAGCGCGACCGCGATCTGCACGCCGAAGGATCCGGTGCCGCCCGCCGCGGAGTGGATGAGCACGCTCTCCCCGGCCTTGAGGCCCGCTCGGGTCAGCGACTGGTAGGCGGTCAGACCGGCCAGCGGAAGGCCCGCGGCCTGCTCGAAGGTCAGCTCGCGGGGCTTGCGGGCCAGGGTGCGGACCGGGGCACTGACGAGTTCGGCGTAGGTGCCGAGCTCCACCCACTCCTTGCGGACGTACCCGTACACCTCGTCGCCGACGGCGAAGTCGAAGGTGTCCGGACCGACCGACTCGACGACTCCGGCGACGTCCCAGCCGGGTATGACCGGGTAGCGGACTTCGAGGATCGGGTCGAGGTATCCGGCGGCGAGCTTCCAGTCCACCGGGTTGACGCCCGCGGCCTTGACGCGGACGAGCACCTCGCCCGGCCCCACCTTGGGCTGCGGTACGTCAACGAGCTTGAGGCTGCCGGGAGTTCCGTATGCGCTGTACGTGATGGCCTTCATGATCGTCCCCAACGCGGGTCCGCGGCCGCGTATTCCGGGCCCTCCCCGCTCCGGCCGTTCAGGCCGGCAGCGTGTTGCGGTGCGAGCGGCGCCGGGCCGCGCTGAAGAGCGCCTGGATCTGCGTGCCCGCCTGCTCGATGTCGTCGAGGGGCGAGGGGAAGGGCAGCCGCACGTCGCGGTGGCCGCGCCGCTCCTCCAGTCGCAGGGTGATCCCGTACCGGTCCATGGCGACCGGCAGCGCGCGGACGACCGCGGCGGCGGTGGGCAGCGGCTGGACCAGGCGCAGCAGCAGGGTGACGAGGTCGTGGTGGTCGTCGAGGAGGTGCGTGAGCATGCCCGCCTCGTACGGGGCGAGCGGGTCGGGGCAGGCCGCGTCGAGCTCTTCGAGGCCGACGTGGGAGCGGCCGTCCGGGGTTTCGAGGACGGCCCGGTCGAACTCCATGCAGGTGGAGTCGGCGCCGGAGCCGGCGGACGCGTCGGAGTAGGGGTCAGCAGGCGGCCCAGCACGGTGACGCGGGCGCGCACCCGGTCCCGTACGGGTGTGGGGGCGACGTCGGTGAACTCCAGCCGGATCGCGGGCCGGTACTCGGCTTCGCCGCCGGGCTCGGCGGGGTGCAGGTGCAGCCGGCCCATCGGGTCCGCGCCGTCGAGGTGCCGGACCTCGGTGCGCAGCCCGTCGGTGACGACGGTCATGGAGTGGGCGGCGGTCAGGATCGACCGGATTCGCTCGGCATCGCTGGGCCGGGCGGCCGGGGTGGCGGGGGCACCGAACAGGCGCATGCGGATCTCTCCATCGTCCGAATAGGTTAGGCATGCCTAACCTAACCTATCTCGGTCTCCGAGAGTACCCGGCGTGGTTCGTGTCGTTGTTGGGCTGAACGGGTGAAACGCGAGAGGATGGGGGGATGCACATGAAGCGCGCGGCCGAGGCGGCCCGGTGAGCAGGTACGACGTCACCGACGAACAGTGGGAGGGGCTCGCGCAGGTGGTCCCCCTGCGCAGCCGCAACGAATGGCCCTCCCGGGTGGACCACCGCACGATCCCGAAGGTGCCCGGCGCGTCCGCGGCGGAGCAGCGGCGCTTCGTGGTGATCAGAGTTCAGATCTTCGCGGACGCGCGGGAGGTGGCGGAGTACCTGATCGCGCAGATCCCGGTGCTGCTCGACCTCACCGGCGCGGACAGCGAAGTGGCCAAGCGGATCCTGGACTTCAGCAGCGGCGTCGTCTTCGGGCTGGGCAGCGGGATGCACCGGGTGGACCGGAACGTCTTCCTGCTGGCGCCCGTGGGGACCGAGGTCGAGGGCATCGCGGCCGCGGCCGTCCCCCGATCGTAGGAAGGTCGCCGCGAGGGAACGGTTCGCCGGAGCCACGGGGGGTCCGGCGGCCCGTACCGTCCCGCGCATGGACGCCACCCTGGACGCGGCGGTGGGGCGCATCAGCGCCGCCACCGCCGTCGCGTTAGCCGACCCCCTCGCCGTTCCCGCCCAGGCCGACCCGGCGGACGGGGCCCCGACGGCCTCCGCCGCCGCTGCCTCCGCCGCCCCCGCCTCCGCCGTACGGGCCGATGCCGCCGCCGATGCCGCCGCCGAACCTGCGCGGCAGCAGCCGCACCGGCGGCCCGTGCTCACCGAGTTGCGGCTCTCCGCCTTCGGGCCGCACCGCGCCGCGGCCTTCCCGCTCGGGCCCGTCACCCTCTTCGCCGGGCCGAGCGGCAGCGGCAAGTCCCAGGCCCTGGCCGCCTACGAGGCCCTGGCCGCGCTGGGATCCGGCGCCACGCTGGAGGAGGCCTTCCCGGACCCGCGCGCACGCATCCCCGACCGGGCCGTCCCCGACGCGCAGCGGCGACGCGGATTCCGCCTCGGCTGCACAGTCGACGGCCCCGCCGGGCCGGTCCGGCTCGACCTCGCCGTCCAGGCCGAGCCCACGCTGCGGATCGTCGGCGAACGCCTCTCGCAGGACGGGCAGATCCTGCTCGCCACCGCCTTGCGCGACCCCGGGCGGCGCTCGGTCCAGGCCGCCTGGCTGACCGGCGGCGCCATCGGCGTCACCAGGGCCCCGCTGCCCGACGACCGGCTCGGCACGGCGCTGCTCCCGCTGCGCGTCGCCGGATCCACCGCCGGCCAGCGGCAGGTGCTGGCCGCCGCCGAGCAGGCGGTGGTGGCCCTGCGCTCGGTGTTCCCGTGCGACCCCCGCCCGGAGCGGATGCGCGCGGCCGTCCCGCGGGGGGAGGGCCGGCTGCTCGGCGACTGCGCCAACCTGGCCGACGTGCTGCGCCGGACCCGCCACGAATGCGGCACCCGGCACGCGCTGCTGGCCGGGGCCGCCCGCACCGGCTGCGCGGGACCCGTCGCCGGGCTGGACGTCCGGGCCCCGGCGGGCGGCCCCGTCACGGCGGTACTGGACCGCGGCCCCGCCCGTCCCGCCACGGAACTGGCCCGCCTCGGCGCGGGCGAACTCCGCTTCCTCGCGCTCGCGCTGGTCCTGCTGACCGGGCCGGGCGTGCTCGCCATGGACCCGGCCGCCGAACTGCTCTCCGCGCAGCAGGCCCTGACCGTGCTGGCCGACGGCTTCGACCGCGGCCTGGACCGGCGGCAGGGCGCCGAGCTGCTGCGCCTGGCCCTGCTGTCCGGCGGCCGCGGCCACATCCGGCTCGTCGCGGCGGTGGGCGAGGAGACCGCGGCCACCGCCCGCCGCCTCGCGGGCGTCTCGGTGGTAGACCTGACCACATGAACGAGACGCAGGAACCGCCCGGGCAGCGGCCCGACGAGCGGCCCGACGAGCGGCTGGACCGACTGCAGCGCCGGCTCGCACAGTTCGCGGCGGCGCGCGGCTGGGAGCCGTACCACACGCCCAAGAACCTGGCGGTGGCGCTGAGCGTGGAGGCGGCCGAACTGGTCGAGATCTTCCAGTGGCTGACACCGGAACAGTCGGCGAAGGTCATGGAGAAGCCGGAAACCGCCCACCGCGTGGCCGATGAGGTCGCCGACGTGCTCGCGTATCTGCTGCAGTTCTGTGAGGTCCTCGGGGTGGATGTGCTGGATGCGCTCGCCGCGAAGATCGAGAGGAACGAACTCCGCTTCCCTGTGGCGGGTCCACCGACACCGAATCGTCACTCTTCGGAGTGATGGGCTCATCCACAATCACGTTTGTGTCCACATTTTCCGAATACCCCTGGCTTTACTGACTCGTTGCCCTCACTCTGGGTAGTGGTGAGGATGGCGGGATGTCGTGCGGACGGGGGACGGCATATGGATGCGGTACGGCTCATCGCGGCCGGCCGGCACGCGCTGGCACAGAGCGGGGCTGCGTGGGACATCGTGGGCGAGGCCTGGCAGGCCCAGGCACTCGCGCAGGGAATCGGGAGCTGTCTGGCGGTCACCGGGCCGCCGGAGCTGAGATCGGAGGCACGGGGACTGGGGGAAGCGGGAGGCAGAGGATGCGGGGTGCTCGACCGGGCGGCCCTGCGCGGCGAGGGCAGCGCGCCCGAGTATCCGCCGCGGGCGGCACAGTTGAGCGAGGTGTCGGATGTCCGGCAGGCGCTGCTCGGGCTCCAGGCACTGCTGGGCGAGGTGGGCATAGCCCTGGTCGGGGTGGCCTGCGGGACGGACGAAGAGGCCCTGTACTGGCAGTGCATAGAGTCGATCGACGCGGCGGACGAATCGAGCGACCGGGTGCGGGCGATCCTGCGCCGCATGGCGGTCCGTGAGCGGGGGTCCGCCTCGGGCGTGGCCTGAAGCGGCGACGGGGGCGGCTCGGCCGTGGGAGGTTCGAGTGGGTCCCACCGTGCGCGGCGGGACCCGCACGGTCAGGACGACCGGTAGGAGGGGCGCCCGCCCTCGGGGGTGCGGTTCGTGGAGGACTGGAGATCGGCGTCGAGCTGCGAGAGGTCGGCGTTCAGCGCCGCCATCAGCTCTTCCATCTGCTGCAGCAGGCCCTTCGGCGCGCCGTCGCCCTGGGCGGGCACCGCGGACTCCTGGCGTGCCGGGTCGTGTGCCGCCTGCCCGGTCTGTCCGGTCTGGTGGGGGGTCTCCGGCCCGGCCTCGTGGGACATGGCGGCCTCCTCGTGCCCTGGCCCTTCCGGGGCGGAAGGGTGCGGTGGACGCACCGGCGAAAGCCCGCCGGGCGCGGGCCGGGCGGTCCGGCTCCGTCCGAGCCAACGATCCCCGTCCGGGCCGGTCACTGGCGGGCCCGGGGGCGGCGCGTCCGGTTGACGAGGATTCACCCTGCCGGGGCGGGAAGTGCAGGATGGGGTCATGGATCTCCGCATTTTCACCGAGCCCCAGCAGGGCGCGAGCTACGACACCCTCCTGACCGTCGCCAAGGCCACCGAGGACTTGGGCTTCGATGCGTTCTTCCGCTCCGACCATTATTTGCGGATGGGTTCCGCCGACGGCCTGCCCGGACCCACCGACGCCTGGATCACCCTTGCCGGCCTGGCCCGCGAGACCCGGCGGATCCGCCTCGGCACCCTCATGACGGCCGGCACCTTCCGGCTGCCCGGCGTGCTCGCCATCCAGGTGGCCCAGGTCGACCAGATGTCCGGCGGCCGCGTCGAACTGGGGCTGGGAGCAGGCTGGTTCGAGGACGAGCACAAGGCTTACGGGATCCCCTTCCCGGCGGACCGGATGTCCCGGCTGGAGGAGCAGCTGGCCGTCGTCACCGGCCTGTGGGCCACCGAGCCCGGCGCCACCTTCGACTACGCGGGCAGCCACTACCAGGTGGAGAACTCGCCCGCGCTCCCCAAGCCCGCCCAGGCGAAGGTGCCCGTCCTCATCGGCGGCCACGGCGCCAAGCGCACCCCGCGCCTCGCCGCACGGTACGCGGACGAGTTCAACATGCCGTTCGCCTCGGTCGCCGACAGCGAGCGGCAGTTCGGCCGGGTCCGCGAGGCCGCCGAGGAGGCCGGGCGCAAGGCCGACGACCTCGTCTACTCCAACGCTCTCGTGGTCTGTGTGGGCAAGGACGACGCCGAGGTGGCCCGCCGGGCCGCCGCGATCGGCCGGGAGGTGGACGAGCTCAAGGCGAACGGCCTGGCCGGCTCCCCGGCGGAGGTCGTGGAGAAGATCGGTGCCTACGGCGCCATCGGTGCCTCCCGCGTCTACCTCCAGCTGCTCGACCTCGACGACCTGGACCACCTGGAGCTGATCTCCGCCCAGGTGCTCTCCCAGCTCCGCTGAGGGGTACGGGAACCGATGCCGCGCGCGTCCGGTCCGCTCGCCGAAGCCCTGGGCCACAGGACCGTGCTCCTGGACGGCGGGCTCAGCAACCAGCTCGCCGCCCAGGGCTGCGACCTGTCCGGAGGCCTCTGGTCGGGCCGGGTGCTCGTCGAGCGGCCGGACCAGGTGGAGGCCGCCCACACGGCGTACGCGCGGGCCGGCGCCGAGGTACTGATCACCGCGAGCTACCAGGTCGGCTACGAGGCCTTCGCCGCCCACGGCCACGACCGCGCCGCGACCACCGCCCTGCTGCACCGCAGCGTGGCACTGGCCGCCCGGGCGGCCGAGGCCGCGGACCACGAGGTGTGGGTGGCCGCCTCGGTGGGCCCGTACGGGGCGGTGCTCGCGGACGGCTCCGAGTACCGCGGCCGGTACGGCCTGAGCGTGCGCGAGCTCGCCGCCTTCCACCGCCCCCGCATCGAGGCCCTGCTCGACGCCGGCCCCGACGTCCTGGCCGTGGAGACCCTCCCCGACCCGGACGAGGCCGAGGCGGTACTCGCCGTCCTCGCGGAAACGGACGCCCGCGCCTGGCTGAGCTACACCGTCGCCGGAGGCCGCACCCGGTCGGGACACCCGCTGCCCGAAGCCTTCGCGCTCGCCGCGCAGGCCCCGCAGGTCATCGCCCTCGGGGTCAACTGCTGCGACCCCGCGGAGGTCCTCCCGGCCCTGGAGGCGGCGGCCGCCCTCACCACCAAGCCCCTGCTGGCCTACCCCAACGACGGCTCCGTCTGGGAGGCGGCCACCGGCACCTGGCGGGCACCCGAGGTCATGCCCCCCTGGCCGACCGCCGCCTGGCGCCGCACCGGAGCCCGCCTCGTCGGCGGCTGCTGCCGCATCGGCCCCGCCCGCATCGCGGACCTGGCCCGCGAGCCGGACATGTGAGGGACCGGCAGTCATCGTCATCTGCGCATGAGTTCATGTCGCCGGCGACTGCGCCCGATGGGTCGCCCCGGTCTCGCCGTAGCGCCGCCGAGTTCTAGCTTTCGCAGCCGACGCCGTCGCCGTCGCGGTCGAGGTGGCGGGCGTAGCCGGGGTCGCCGCGGCGGATGGGGGCCGCGCCCGCCGCCTTCACGGCAGTGCAGTTCTTGTACGAGACGCTGCCGCCCCCGCTGCCGCCCGTCTCGTCGTCGGGCGCCGGGGCGGTCGTGGGTGCGGTCGTGGGTGCGGCCGACGGGGCGGCCGGCTTCGGGCGCAGGTCCGTTCCGGGCGCCGCGGGGCAGCCGGTGCCCGGCGCCACCAGGTGCACGGCCGGAGCGGCGCTCTGCGGCGCGAGTCCGGTGCCGGCCACGACGTCCTGGAAGCAGACGAGCCAGGTCCCGTGGTCGGTGGGGAGGGTGACGTCGGTGTAGGCGCTCAGCGCTTTGAGTTCGCCGTCGATCAGTTCCTCCACCGTCTTCTCCGCCTGCGCGTAGGGCCATCCGACGGCCGAGGGCATCTGCGGTTCGGCGCTCGGTGTGGGCGCCGCCGTCTGAGTCGGGCTCGGGCTCGTGCTCGGGGTGGGGGAGGCGGAGGCCGCCGCGGTGGCCTGCGGCTTGCCCTCGGCCTCCTTTGGCGGGTCCGACAACAGCGGTATCAGGAACCAGATGCCGGACAGCACGGTGGCGAGGATCTTCTGCGTCCGCTCCCACTGGCTCGTCCAGGCGAGCGCGATCCCCACGGGCGGAAGGAGGACGAGCGCCGTGATGATCAGGGCGGGGTGCTGCCACCAGCGCCGCGGCGGCTTGGGCGCAGGCGCAGGCGCGGGCACGGGGGCGTAGGCGTGCGGGGGCGGGTACATGGCGCTCCTGGAGGGCTGGTGCAGGGCGTGGGGGTGCAGGGTGTGGGGCGCGCGAGCCTATCCAGAAAGTTGAAGATTGTATGTGTTTTCTTCGAAGTCGGCGCGCGCGGACGCCACACCCCATGAAAACCGCTGGCCCGAGCACCACCCGGCGGTCATGCTGAACCGCATGTTCCTTACGATCACCACCACCGGGACCGCCGAGAATCCGGCGACTGACCTGGGCTTTCTCCTGCACAAGCACCCGGACCGGGTTCGCGTGGAGAACCAGTCCCACGGCACCGCCCACGTGTTCTACCCCGAGGCCACGGCCGAGCGGTGCACGGCGGCCCTGCTGCTGGAGGTGGATCCCGTCGCGCTCGTGCGGCGCGGGCAGGGCAAGGGCCGGGGCGGGGCGCCCGACGCCGCGCTCGCGCAGTACGTCAACGACCGCCCGTACGCCGCGTCCTCGCTGCTCGCCGTCGCGCTGAGCGGGGTGTTCCGCACCGCGCTCAAGGGGCAGTGCGCCCTGCGCCCGGAACTGCCGGAGCAGGTGCGGCCGCTGCGCATCGAGATCCCGGTGCTGCCCGCGCGCGGCGGGGCGGAGCTGGTGCACCGCCTCTTCGGACCGCTCGGCTGGGACCTCGTACAGGCCGAGGCCGTACCGCTCGACGAGCAGTTCCCGGAGTGGGGGGACTCCCGCTACGTACGGCTCGTACTGGAGGGTGAACTGCGCCTCGCCGACGCCCTGCGCCAGCTCTACGTGCTGCTGCCGGTGCTCGACGACTCCAAGCACTACTGGATCGCCCCCGACGAGGTCGACAAGCTGCTGCGCGCCGGAGACGGCTGGCTCGCCGCCCACCCCGAGAACGGGCTGATCAGCTCGCGCTACCTGGCCCGCCACAAGCGGCTGACCCAGGACGCCATCGAGCGCCTGGAGCTGGTCCGCCTCGCCGAGGCCGACGGCAGCGAGGTCGAGGAGATCGACAACGCCGTGGACGAGACCCGGGACACGGAGGAGCGGCCCGTGCCGCTCGCCGTGCAGCGGCGCGATTCGATCCTCGCCGCGCTGCGCGGCGCGGGCGCCGCCCGGGTCCTGGACCTCGGATGCGGCCAGGGCCAGCTGGTGCAGGCCCTGTTCAAGGACGTGTCCTTCACCGAGATCGTCGGCATGGACGTGTCCGTGCGGGCCCTGAACATCGCGGCCAAGCGGCTGCGGCTGGAGCGGATGGGCGAGCGGCAGAGCGCGCGCGTCACGCTCCTGCAGGGCTCGCTCGCGTACACCGACAAGCGGCTGGCCGGCTACGACGCGGCCGTGCTCAGCGAGGTCATCGAGCACCTGGACCTGGAGCGGCTGCCCGCGCTGGAGTACGCGGTGTTCGGCTCGGCCCGCCCCCGTACGGTCCTCGTCACCACGCCGAACGTCGAGTACAACGTCCGCTGGGAGACCCTGCCCGCCGGGCACGTCCGCCACGGCGACCACCGCTTCGAGTGGACCCGCGAGGAGTTCCGCGCCTGGGCCGGCCAGGTCGCGCAGCGCCACGGCTACGAGGTGGCGTACGTCCCCATCGGGGACGACGACCCCGAGGTCGGTCCGCCGACCCAGATGGCCGTCTTCACCCAGACCGAGACCATCGGCACCACCGACACCATCGACACCACCGACACCCCGAAGGAGGGCGAGGCAGCATGACCGACACCACCGACACCACCGACACCACCGACACCACCGACACGACCAGCACCACCGGCACCGAGACCCACCGCACACGTGTACTTCCCGTCACCGACCTGTCCCTCGTCGTCCTGATCGGGGCCACCGGATCGGGCAAGTCCACCTTCGCCCGCAGGCACTTCAAGCCCACGGAGGTCATCTCCTCCGACTACTGCCGGGGCCTGGTCTCCGACGACGAGAACGACCAGAGCGCCAGCCGGGACGCCTTCGACGTCCTGCACTACATCGCCGGCAAGCGCCTCGCCGCCGGCCGCCTCACCGTCGTGGACGCCACCAGCGTCCAGGCGGACGCCCGCCGGCAGCTGGTCCAGCTCGCCCGCGCGCACGACGTCCTGCCCATCGCCATCGTGCTGGACATGCCGGAGCAGGTCTGCGCCGAGCGCAACGCGGCCCGCCCCGACCGGGCCGGCCTGCCGCGCGCGGTCATCCAGCGGCACCGCCGCGACCTGCGGCGCTCGCTGCGCGGCCTGGAGCGCGAGGGCTTCCGCAAGGTCCACGTGCTGCGGTCCGTCGAGGAGGCCGAGACCGCCGAGGTGGTGCTGGAGAAGCGGTTCAACGACCTTACCCACCTCACCGGCCCCTTCGACATCGTCGGCGACATCCACGGCTGCGCCTCCGAGCTGGAGACCCTGCTCGCCAAGCTCGGCTACGCGGACGGGGTCCACCCCGAGGGCCGCACCGCCGTCTTCGTCGGCGACCTGGTCGACCGCGGCCCCGACAGCCCGGGCGTCCTGCGCCGCGTCATGGGCATGGTGAAGTCCGGCAACGCCCTGTGCGTGCCCGGCAACCACGAGAACAAGCTCGGCCGTTACCTGAAGGGCTCCAAGGTCCAGCGCACCCACGGTCTCGCCGAGACCATCGAGCAGCTGGAGAAGGAGCCGCCGGAGTTCGTCGAGGAGGTACGGGAGTTCATTCGCGGCCTCGTCAGCCACTACGTCCTCGACGGCGGCAGGCTGGTGGTCTGCCACGCCGGGCTGCCCGAGAAGTACCACGGCCGCACCTCCGGCCGGGTCCGCTCGCACGCCCTGTACGGGGACACCACCGGCGAGACGGACGAGTTCGGCCTGCCGGTGCGCTACCCGTGGGCCGAGGACTACCGCGGCAAGGCCGTCGTGGTCTACGGCCACACCCCGGTCCCGAACACCGCCTGGATCAACAACACCATCTGCCTGGACACCGGCGCGGTCTTCGGCGGGAAGATGACCGCCCTGCGCTGGCCCGAGCGCGAACTGGTCGACGTACCGGCCGAGAAGGTCTGGTACGAGCCGACGCGCCCGCTCGCCGCCGAGGCCCCGGGCGGCCACGACGGCCGTCCGCTCGACCTGGCCGACGTCCACGGGCGCCGGATCGTCGAGACCCGGCACCTGGGCAACGTCAACGTGCGCGAGGAGAACGCGGCGGCGGCCCTGGAGGTCATGAGCCGCTTCGCCGTGGACCCGCGGCTGGTCCCGTACCTGCCGCCGACCATGGCACCGACCGCGACCTCGCGCGAGGACGGCTACCTGGAGCACCCGGCCGAGGCCTTCGCCCAGTACCGCAAGGACGGCATCGCCCAGGTGGTGTGCGAGGAGAAGCACATGGGCTCCCGCGCCACCGTCCTGGTCTGCAAGGACGCCGACGCGGCCCGCGAGCGCTTCGGCGTCGACGGCCCGACCGGCTCCGTCTACACCCGCACCGGGCGGCCCTTCTTCAAGGATCCGGAGGTCACCGAGGAGGTCCTCACCCGGCTGCGCTCGGCGGTCACCGGCGCCGGCCTCTGGGAGGAGCTCGGCACGGACTGGCTGCTGCTCGACGGTGAACTGCTGCCCTGGTCGCTCAAGTCCACCGGCCTGCTGCGCAACCAGTACGCCGCCGTGGGCGCCGCCTCCGGCGCCGTCTTCCCAGGCGCCATCGCCGCCCTGGAGGCGGCCGCCGCGCGGGGCGTCGACACCGGCGCGCTGCTGGCGCGCCAGCGGGACCGGGCCACCGACGCGGCCGCCTTCACCGACGCCTACCGGCGCTACTGCTGGACCACCGACGGGCTGGACGGCGTACGGTTCGCGCCGTTCCAGCTGCTGGCGGCGGCCGGGCGGTCGCTGGCCGCGGTACCCCACGACGAGCAGCTGTTCTGGCTGGACCGGCTGGTCGCCGCGGACGAGGCGGCCGGTACCGGGCTGCTGCGCCGCACCGGCCGGATCCTGGTCGACACCGCGGACGAGGACTCCGTACGGGCGGGCACCGACTGGTGGCTGGAGCTGACGGCCGCCGGCGGCGAGGGCATGGTCGTCAAGCCGCTCCAGGCGTACGCCCGGGACGGCAAGGGCCGCCTGGTGCAGCCCGGGGTCAAGGTCCGCGGACGCGAGTACCTGCGGATCATCTACGGTCCGGAGTACACCCGCCCCGACCACCTGGAGCGGCTGCGCGAGCGCTTCCTCGGGCACAAGCGCTCGCTCGCCCTGCGCGAGTACGCGCTCGGGCTGGAGGCGCTGGACCGGCTGGCGGCCGAGGAGCCGCTGTGGCGGGTCCACGAGGCCGTGTTCGCGGTGCTCGCGCTGGAGTCGGAGCCGGTCGACCCCCGGCTCTGAGGGGGCGCGGCGTAAAGGCGGCACCCCCGTACGGCCGCTAATTAGGTCGTATGGGGGAACTTTCGCGGAGAACTCCGGGAAAACCACCGGCGGGATCGTTCATCCAGGGCAGCGGAATGTCCGCGACCCTGGAAGGACGGAACATCACCTATGAAGATGACCGCGCGCGGAAGCATTGCGGCGCTCATGACCTGTATGGCCGCGGCCGGCGCGGCCACTCCGGCCGTGGCCGACTCGGTCCCGGTCGGTGTCCCGCTCGACGCCGTGAGGACCACGCTGGGAGTGGACACCCCCCGCGTGGCCACCGGAGTGCCGGTCCCGGTCGTCGGCGCTCCCGAGGCGCCGGTCCACCACAAGGGGGACATGCTCCCCACCCCGCTCCTTCCCACGGTCCCGATCGCCACCGAGCTCGGCAACACCCTCGTCACCTCGCCGGTGCCGAACCTGCTGGGCAAGCCGGAGACGGACGGCGAGGGCTCCCTGGACGCCCCGGCCAGTACCGTGCGCACCCGGACGCCCGGGCTGGTCCTCGGCTCCCCGCTGACGATGCCGGACGGCTCCAACTTCGGCCTGCCGAACCTGACCAAGCCCGAACTGGGCCTCGTCGCACCGGAACTGACCGGAACGCCCACCGCGCTTTTGGGCCTCGGCACCCCCCGCTGAGCCGACGCCGCGTCAAAAAGCCGTTCGGTCTGGGAACGTGTACGGCATGGGATTCCATGTCGACTCCGAGACCGGGCGGCTTCGCCGCGTCATCCTCCACCGGCCCGACCTGGAGCTGAAGCGGCTCACACCGAACAACAAGGACGCGCTCCTCTTCGACGACGTGCTGTGGGTGCGCCGGGCCCGCCAGGAGCACGACGGCTTCGCGGACGTGCTGCGGGACCGGGGTGTGGAGGTCCACCTCTTCGGTGACCTGCTGTGCGAGGCCCTCGACATCCCGGAGGCGAGACACCTCGTACTGGACCGGGTGTTCGACGAGAAGGAGTACGGGCCGCTCGCCACCGACCACCTGAGGTCGGTCTTCGACGGGCTGCCGTCGACCGAGCTGGCGGAGGCGCTGGTCGGCGGGATGACCAAGCGGGAGTTCCTGGACCGGCACGCGGAGCCGGTGTCCGTGCGCTTCCACGCCCTGGATCTGGACGACTTCCTGCTGGGCCCGCTGCCCAACCACCTCTTCACCCGGGACACCTCCGCCTGGATCTACGACGGGGTGTCCATCAACGCGATGCGCTGGCCGGCCCGGCAGCGCGAGACCGTCCACTTCGAGGCGATCTACAAGCACCACCCGCTCTTCACCACCTCCGGCGCCTTCCACTACTGGTCGCAGGGGCAGGTGGACTACCCCTCCACCATCGAGGGCGGGGACGTGCTCGTCATCGGCAACGGCGCGGTGCTGATCGGGATGAGCGAGCGGACCACGCCGCAGGCGGTGGAGATGCTGGCGCGGGGCCTGTTCGCCGCCGGTTCGGCGACCTCGATCGTGGCGCTCGACATGCCGAAGCACCGGGCCTTCATGCACCTGGACACGGTGATGACGATGGTCGACGGAGATACGTTCACTCAGTACGCCGGGCTCGGGATGCTCCCCTCCTACACGATCGAGCCGGGCGACGGGGCGCACGACCTGAGGGTGACCGACCACCCGGCGGAGCAGATGCACCGGGCCGTGGCGGCGGCGCTCGGTCTGGACTCGATCCGGGTGCTGACCGCGACCCAGGACGTGCACTCGGCGCAGCGCGAGCAGTGGGACGACGGGTGCAACGTGCTCGCCGTGGAGCCGGGGGTGGTGGTCGCGTACGAGCGGAACGTGACGACCAACACGCACCTGCGCAAGCAGGGCATCGAGGTGATCGAGATCCCGGGCAGTGAGCTGGGGCGGGGCCGGGGCGGGCCGCGCTGCATGAGCTGTCCGGTCGAACGGGACGCGGTGGCCTGACGGCGGACCCGATAGAGGGTCTGTATATCAATACGGAGGATCGTATAGACTTCCATCATCCCCTGTCACCGTGACGCTGGAGCGACCCCATGGCCACCGACCTCACAGGCCGCAGTTTTCTCAAGGAGCTCGACTTCACGGCCGCCGAGTTCCGCGGCCTGATCGAGCTCGCCGCCGATTTGAAGGCGGCCAAGAAGGCCGGGGTCGAGCAGCGCCTGCTCCAGGGCAGGAACATCGCGTTGATCTTCGAGAAGACCTCGACGCGGACCCGCTGCGCCTTCGAGGTCGCCGCCGCGGACCAGGGCGCCCACACCACCTACCTCGACCCCGCCGGCTCCCAGATGGGCCACAAGGAGTCGGTCCGGGACACCGCGCGGGTGCTCGGCCGGATGTTCGACGGGATCGAGTACCGCGGTGACAGCCAGGAGGCCGTCGAGCAGCTCGCCGTCCACTCCGGCGTGCCCGTCTTCAACGGCCTCACCGACGACTGGCACCCCACTCAGATGCTGGCCGACGTCCTCACCATGACCGAGCACAGCACCAAGCCGCTGCACCGGATCGCCTTCGCCTACCTCGGCGACGCCCGCTTCAACATGGGCAACTCCTACCTCGTGACCGGCGCGCTGCTGGGCATGGACGTACGGATCGTCGCGCCCAGGGCGTACTGGCCGGCCGAGTCGGTGGTGGCCGCGGCGCGGGCGCTCGCGGCGGAGAGCGGCGCCCGGATCACCCTGACCGAGGAGGTCGCCGAGGGGGTCTCCCGGGCGGACTTCGTCGTGACCGACATCTGGGTGTCCATGGGGGAGCCCAAGGAGGTCTGGGACGAGCGGATCGCGGCGCTGTCCCCGTACGCCGTGACCATGGACGTGCTGCGCGCCACCGGGAACCCGGACGTGAAGTTCATGCACTGCCTGCCGGCCTTCCACGACCTCGGCACCAAGGTGGCACGGGAGATCCATGAGCGGCACGGGCTCGAATCGCTGGAGGTCACGGACGAGGTGTTCGAGTCGGAGCACTCCATCGTCTTCGACGAGGCCGAGAACCGGCTGCACACCATCAAGGCCGTGCTCGTCGCCACGCTCCGCCGCCCCGGCCGGAGTGACGCATAGTCATACGCCGGCCGGAGGGGTCCACCGCGCGGACAGGGTGAACCACACCGCCTCGGACGAACGTGTCGCGTTTCTGTGACGGCAGTCACGATCTGGTGATACCGTCGATCGTGTGAGCCCCTTCACCGGTTCCACACCAGCGACCGAACGGTGGCACCACCTCCGGGTCACCCGGCAGGACGGCGTCGCCACCGTCACCTTCGACCGCCCCGAGAAGCTGAACGCGCTCACCTTCGGCGCCTACGCCGACCTGCGTGATCTGCTCACCGAACTGTCCCGCGAGCGTTCCGTGCGCGCCCTCGTCCTGGGCGGCGAGGGGCGCGGTTTCTGCTCCGGCGGGGACGTGGACGAGATCATCGGTGCCACCCTCGCCATGGACACCGCCCAGCTCCTCGACTTCAACCGGATGACCGGCCAGGTGGTGCGCGCCATCCGCGAATGCCCCTTCCCGGTGATCGCCGCCGTGCACGGGGTGGCCGCGGGAGCCGGCGCCGTCCTCGCGCTCGCCGCAGACTTCCGGATCGCCGACCCCACCGCCCGCTTCGCCTTCCTCTTCACCCGCGTCGGTCTCTCCGGCGGTGACATGGGCGCCGCGTACCTGCTGCCCCGGGTCGTCGGCCTCGGCCACGCCACCCGGCTGCTGATGCTCGGAGAGCCCGTACGCGCCCCCGAGGCCGAGCGGATCGGCCTGCTCAGCGAGCTCACCGAGGAGGGCAAGGCCCACGTACGGGCCGCCGAACTCGCCGCGCACCTGGCGTCGGGCCCCGCCCTCGCCTACGCGCAGACCAAGGCGCTGCTCACCGCCGAGCTCGACATGCCGCTGGCGGCGTCCGTGGAACTGGACGCCGCCACCCAGGCCCTGCTGATGAACGGCCAGGACTACGCGGAGTTCCACGCGGCCTTCACCGGGAAGCGGCCGCCGGAGTGGAAGGGCAGGTAGCCACATGTCCGCGGGTTCCATGCGGGTAGCCGTCATCGGCGGGGGACCGGGCGGGCTGTACGCCGCCGCGCTGCTGGCCCGCCAGGGCCACACCGTCGAGGTCTGGGAACGGGGTGCGCCGGACGAGACCTTCGGCTTCGGCGTGGTCCTCTCCGACGAGACCCTCGGCGGCATCGAGCGCGGCGACACCGTGGTCCACGCCGCGCTGAGCGCCGAGTTCGTGCGCTGGGACGACGTGGACGTCGTGCACCGGGGCCGGCTGCTGACCTCCGGCGGCCACGGCTTCGCGGCCGTCGGGCGGCGCCGGCTCCTGGAGATCCTGCACGAGCGCTGCGCCGGGCTCGGCGTCCGGCTCCGCTTCCGTACCGGGCCGGTGACCGCCGCCGCGCTCGCGGCCTCGTACGACCTGGTGGTCGCGGCGGACGGCGTGCACAGTGCGACCCGGGAGGCGGGGGCCGCCCACTTCGGGCCGACCGTCACGGGCGGCCGCTGCCGCTACATCTGGCTCGCCGCCGACTTCGCCTTCGACGCCTTCCGCTTCGAGATCGCGGAGACCGAGCACGGCGTGATGCAGCTGCACGCCTACCCGTTCGCCCGCCCGTCGCCCGACCACCACCCCTCATCGGGGCCCTCCGGGCCGCACAGCCCATTCGGCGCCTCCACCGTGATCGTGGAGATGCGGGAGGAGGTGTGGCGGGAGGCCGGCTTCGACCTGTGCGACGAGATCGAGTCCGCGGCCCGCTGCGCCAAGATCTTCAGCGAGGCCCTGCGCGGGCGGCCGCTGCACGGCAACCGCTCGGCATGGACGCAGTTCCGTACCGTCGTCAACGCGCGCTGGTCCCACGGCAACGTGGTGCTGCTCGGCGACGCGGCCCACACCGCGCACTTCTCCATCGGGTCCGGCACCAAACTGGCGGTCGAGGACGCCCTCGCCCTGGCCGGGGCCCTGGCCGCGGAGGACGGCGTACCGCAGGCCCTCGCCGCGTACGAGACGGCGCGGCGGCCCGCGGTCGCCAGCACCCAGCGGGCGGCGGCCGCCAGCATGCGGTGGTTCGAGGAGATCTCCGGCTACGTGGAGCAGCCCGCCCGGCAGTTCGCCTTCAACCTGCTCACCCGCAGCCGCCGCGTCACCCACGACAACCTGCGGCTGCGCGACGAACGGTTCACCCGGGCCGTGGAACGCGACTTCGGCTGCCCGGACGACGCCACCCCGCCCATGTTCACCCCCCTCACCCTGCGCGGCCTGACCCTGCGCAACCGGGTCGTCGTCTCACCGATGGACATGTACTCGGCCGAGGAGGGCGTGCCGGGAGACTTCCACCTCGTCCACCTGGGCGCCCGCGCCCTCGGCGGCGCCGGCCTGGTGATGACGGAGATGGTCTGCACCAGCGCCGAGGGCCGGATCACCCCCGGCTGCGCCGGCCTCTACACCCAGGAGCAGGCGGCGGCCTGGAAGCGGATCGCCGACTTCGTGCACACCTCCGCGCCCGGCACCGCGCTCGGCGTCCAGCTCGGGCACGCGGGCCGCAAGGGATCGACGCGGGTGATGTGGGAGGGCATGGACGACCCCCTCCCGGAGGGCAACTGGCCGCTCGTGGCCGCCTCCGGGCTGCCCTACCGGCCGGGCGTCTCGGCGGTCCCGCGCGCCCTGACGCGCGCCGACATGACGGCGCTGCGCTCCGAGTTCGCGGCCGCCGCCGTCCGGGCCGCCGACTGCGGATTCGACCTCCTCGAACTGCACTGTGCCCACGGCTACCTGCTCTCCGGGTTCCTTTCCCCGCTGACCAACCACCGGGACGACGCCTACGGCGGGCCCCTGGAGAACCGCCTGCGCTTCCCGCTGGAGGTCTTCGACGCGGTCCGCGCGGTCTGGCCCGGGGACCGCCCGATGACGGTGCGGCTGTCGGCCACCGACTGGGCGCCCGGCGGCACCTCGCCCGAGGAGGCCGTGGAGATCGCGGCCGCCTTCGCCGCCCACGGCGCGGACGCCGTCGACGTCTCGACCGGCCAGGTGGTCGCGGACGAGACCCCGGAGTACGGGCGCTCGTACCAGACCCCGTTCGCCGACCGGATCCGCAACGCGCTCGGCGTCCCCGTCATCGCGGTCGGCGCCATTTCCTCCTGGGACGACGTGAACTCCCTGCTGCTGGCCGGCCGCGCCGACCTCTGCGCGCTCGGCCGCCCCCACCTCTACGACCCCCACTGGACGCTGCACGCGGCCGCCGACCAGTCCTACGAGGGGCCGGGCGCCCCCTGGCCCGCCCCCTACCGCGCGGGCAGCCGCAAGCCCCCGACGGGCCGCGGCTGAGGCCGGTTCGGCGGCCGGGCCTCACACGGGGACGACCACGGCGCGGTCCTCGACCGGGGTGTACCCCAGGCGCTGGTAGACGCCGTTGCTGGTGGGGTTGGCCAGGTCCGTGAAGAGGAGCACCTCCGAGGCGCCGGCCGCGTACGCCGCTTCGCTCGCCGCGTGGGTGACCCCGGCGGCGTAGCGACGGCCGCGCTCCCCGGGCGGGGTGTAGACCGGGCCGACGCGGCAGGCCGCGCCGATCGGGCGGGAGAAGGACGCCAGCGAGACGGGGGTTCCGGCGTGCTCCCACAGCAGGGTCCCGCCGTACGAGAGCCGGTCGCGCAGCGAGGCCTCGGAGGCGGGTCTCGGAATACCCAGCTCCACGTGGAAGGCCTCGATCCACTCCCGGAGCAGCGGGAGGTCCGCCCCGGTGGCGGGCCGGGCCCGCCCGGCCGGGGCGGGATCCGGGGCTACCAGGCCGGCCAGCCGGTACAGACGGAGGTCCTCGGCGATCCGGCCCGGCCGCCCCCAGGCCCCGGCCAGCGCCTCCGCGTCCGGGCGCCGGGCGTTGAACCCGGGGATCCCGGCGAGCAGCGGCTCGGTGACGAGCGCGTCCCCCAGCGCCCGGACCGCCTCTTGCGGCACCACGCCGAGCACCATCGGGAACGGCGGCGTGCACAGCAGTGCGCCGGCGACGGCCCCGTCGGCCCCGGTCCACCAGCCGAAGAGGGGAGCGCCGGAGCCGTAGGCGGCGGGCCCGCGCCGCTCCAGCCCGTCGGTCACGGTCAGCAGGAGGGTGTTGGAGACGGGCCGCGCGGCCACGGCCGGGCCCGCCGCGGCCCGATAGGCGGCGAGGTCTGAGGTGAAGGTCCAGGTCATGACCCATCCTGGCGAGGCGCGCAGGCCCCGCGCATCCGGATTTCCCGGGCGCCGGGGCCCGTCTCGTCGATCAGGCAGGGATCAGGCCGGGAGCATGCCGGGCCCGGCGCGCGCTCCGGCCTCTCACGGCTGCGCGAACCGCGCACCCGGTTCCCGCAGCCGCGCGTGCAGGTCGGCGAAGACGGCCGCCGACCGGTCGCCCGGCCAGTCCGCGGGCAGCAGCTCGCGCGGCAGGCCCGGGTCGGCGTACGGCAGGCGGCGCCAGGAGTCCAGGGCGAGGAGGTGGCCGCGGTAGGCCTCCTCCGGGGTCGGCTCCGGGCCCGAGTGGAGGGCGCGCAGAGCGGGTTCGTGCAGGTCGAGGAACTCCTCGTGCTGCTTGGCCAGGGACGCCAGGTCCCACCAGCGGGCCACCGCCTCGGCGGTCGGGGCGAAGCCGAGGTGCGCGCCGCGGAAGAGTTCCACGTACGGGGTCAGGTGCAGGCGCTCCAGCGTGTGCGCGGTCTCCTCCGACAGCCGGGCCGGGGCGATCCAGACGCCCGGCGCCACCGCGCCGAACCCGAGCCGGGCCAGCCGGGAGCGCAGCAGGTGCCGCTTGTGCCGTTCCTGCTCCGGCACGGAGAACACCGCCACCAGCCACTCGTCCGACAGCTGCGGGCTGCCGTAGATCCGGCGGTCGCCGTCGTCCAGCAGCTGCCGCGCCTCGTCGGAGAGCCCGTACGCCGCCGAGCCGTCCGCCGCCCGCTCGGGCAGCAGGAAGCCGCGCCGCTTCAGCCGGGACACCGACGAGCGGACCGACGGGGCGTCCACGCCGACCGCTCCCAGCAGGCGGATCAGCGCGGACACCGGGACCGGGCCCTCGAAGGCCCGCCCGTAGGCTCCGTAGAACGTGACGATCAGGGATCGCGGGGTGTGCTCGGCCACGGCTTCACTCTAGGACCTGTCGGGCGGGGTCGGGCCGGGCCCCGGGCTCCCGCAGGCGGAAGCGCTGCAGCTTGCCCGTCGCGGTACGGGGGAGTGCGGGCAGGAAGACGAAGGAGCGCGGGCACTTGTGCGGGGCCAGCTCCGCCCGCATGAAGGTGCGCAGGACCTCCTCCGTCAGCACCACGCCCTCGCGCGCGACGGTGTACGCCACCACGATCTGCCCGCGTCGCTCGTCCGGGCGGCCCACCACCGCCGCCTCCACCACGTCCGGGTGGCGCAGCAGGGCCTCCTCCACCTCCGGGCCGGCGATGTTGTACCCCGCCGAGACGATCATGTCGTCGGCCCGGGCGACGTACCGGAAGTAGCCCTCCGGATCGCGCACGTAGGTGTCGCCGGTCAGGTTCCAGCCGTCTCGTACGTACTCCCGCTGCCGGGGATCGGCCAGGTAGCGGCAGCCCACCGGGCCGCGCACGGCCAGCAGCCCCGGCTCGTCGTCCGCGACCGGCCGCCCGGACCGGTCCACCACGCGGGCCTGCCAGCCCGGGACCACCCGCCCGGTCGTACCGGGCCGGATGTCCTCGTCGGCGGAGGAGATGAAGATGTGCAGCAGCTCGGTCGCCCCGATGCCGTTGATGATCCGCAGGCCCGTGCGCTCGTACCAGGCCTGCCAGGTGGCGGCGGGCAGGTTCTCCCCGGCCGACACGCAGCGGCGCAGCGAGGACAGGTCGTAGGCGCCCACGTCGTACGGGCCCAGCGCGTCCAGCATCGTCCGGTACGCGGTGGGCGCGGTGAACAGCACGGTCACCCGGTGCTCCGCGAGCGCGGGCAGCAGCCGGCGCGGCACCGCGTCCTCCAGCAGCAGCGCGGACGCGCCGGCCCGCAGCGGGAAGACGACCAGCCCGCCGAGGCCGAAGGTGAACCCGAGCGGCGGACTGCCCGCGAAGACGTCGTCCGGGCGGGGGCGCAGCACGCTGCGGGAGAAGGTGTCGGCGACGGCGAGCAGGTCGCGGTGGAAGTGCATGCAGCCCTTGGGCTGCCCGGTGGTCCCGGAGGTGAAGGCGATCAGCGCGACGTCGTCCGCGGAGGTCGGCGCGGCCGGGAACGGCTCGCGGTGTCTCTCGGCCAGCCGGAGCAGATCGTCCGGGGCCCCGCCGCCGTACGCGGTGATCCGCAGCCCCGGCACCTCGGCCTTCACCAGGTCGTCCAGCACGTCCGCGTGGCACAGCGCGTGCCCCACGCGGGCCATCGCGCACACCGTGGCCAGCTCCTGCGCGCGCTGCTGGGGCAGCACGGTGACCGCCACCGCGCCCGCCTTCATCACCGCGAGCCAGCAGGCGGCGAGCCAGGGGCCGGTGGGCCCGCGCAGGAGCACGCGGTTGCCCGGGACGACACCGAGGTCGGCGGTGAGCACGTGGGCGAGGCGGTCCACGCGCTCGCGCAGTCCGCCGTACGTCCACACCTCGCCCGCGGTGCTGCGGATCGCCGGACGGTCGGCGCCCCCGGGCCCGAACCGGGCGATGGTGGCGTCGAGGAGCTCGGACCCGCAGTTCAGCCGGTCCGGGTAGGCCAGTTCGGGCAGATCGAAGACAAGCTCCGGCCAGGTGTCCGCGGGTGGCAGATGGTCACGGGCGAAGGTGTCGATGTGAGCGGAAGGGTTGAGGTCCAAGGCGGGTCGCCCCCTGCAGCGGTCCGGAATGGGTGGAGCCGGCCGTGCTGTTGCCCCACGAGCGTATCGTGATGGTGACGGCAGTCAACAGGACGCGATAGATGCGGGGACATTCGGATGACCGGATTCGCGCTCGGGGTGGACCAGGAGGAGTGGTGCGGGCAGTTGCGCGCACTGGCGGCCGATCGGCTCAGGCCGCTGGCCGAGAAGGGGGAACCGGGAAAGGTCAACCGGCCGCTGCTGGCGGCGCTGGGCGAGCTGGGCCTGCTGCAGCGGGTGTTCGCCTCGGGCGCGCTGGAACTGTGCCTGCTGCGGGAGTCCCTCGCCTACGGCTGTACGGAGGCCGAGACGGCCCTCGCGCTCCAGGGGCTCGGGGCGTACCCGGTCCTGCGGGCGGGGAGCGAGGCGCAGCGGGAGCGCTGGCTGCCGCAGGTGCGCGCCGGGCGGGCGGTGGCGGCCTTCGCGCTGAGCGAGCCGGGGGCGGGCTCGGACGCGGCCGCGCTGGCGCTGGCGGCCGAGCCCGACCCGGCCGCCCGGGGCGGCTGGCGGCTCAGCGGCGAGAAGCGCTGGATCTCCAACGCCCCGGAGGCGGACTTCTACACGGTGTTCGCCCGAACGGGTGAAGGGCCGGGCGCGAAGGGGGTGTCGGCCTTCCTGGTCCCGGCGGACCGCCCCGGACTCTCCGGTGAACCGCTGGACATGCTGTCCCCGCACCCCATCGGCTCCCTGTCCTTCGACGGGGTCCCGGTCGGCCCGCGGGACCTGCTCGGCGAGCCCGGGCGGGGCTTCCGCGTCGCGATGGACACCCTGAACCTCTTCCGGCCGAGCGTCGGCGCGTTCGCGGTGGGCATGGCCCGGGCCGCGCTGGACGCGACGCTCGCGTACACGGCGGGCCGGGCGGCGTTCGGCGGCACGTTGAGCGACCTCCAGGCGGTGGCGCACCGGGTGGCCGAGATGGCCACCCGCACGGAGGCGGCCCGGCTGCTGGTGTACGCGGCGGCCGGGGCCTACGACCGGGGAGCGGCGGACGTCCCGCGGCACGCGGCGATGGCGAAGCTGCTCGCCACCGAGACGGCCCAGTACGTGGTGGACCACGCGGTCCAACTGCACGGAGCGGTCGCCCTCCAGCGGGGCCACCTGCTCGAACACCTCTACCGGGAGGTACGGGCGCCGCGGATCTACGAGGGGGCGAGCGAGGTGCAGCGCACGATCATCGCGAAGGAGCTGTACGCGGCCCTGCCCGGGACGCAGAACGGCGCGCTGCCCGGGGCTCCGGCGGGGCCACTGCCCGGGGAACCGTCCGGGGAACTGTCGGGGGAGGTGGCCGCGCGATGAGTCTCGACCGGATCAATCCGGAGGAGCTGTCGCCCGCGACCGGCTTCTCGCACGCGGTCGCGGCGACCGGATCCCGGCTGGTGTTCCTGGCCGGCCAGACCGCGCTGGACGGCTCGGGCAAGGTGGTGGGGGAGGGCCTGGCGGAGCAGTTCGAGGTGGCGCTGGCCAACCTCCTGGCCGCCCTCGCCGCGGCGGGCGGCGCCCCGGCGGACCTGGCCCGGGTCACCGTGTACGCGGTGGACGTGGCGGCGTACCGGGAGAGGGCGGGCGAACTGGGCCGGATCTGGCGGAGATTGGCGGGCCGGGACTATCCGGCGATGGCCGTGATCGGAGTGGTCCGGCTCTGGGACGAGCAGGCCATGGTGGAACTCGACGGGGTCGCCGTCCTGCCGTAGCGGTGGGGGCGGTGCCCCGGCAGGTCCGGCCTGCCGGGGATCCGCCCCCGGTCACCGCAGGGTGAGCGGGGTCTCGGAGGCGACGCGCGAGAGCTTCTCCGGGTTGCGGACGTAGTAGAGGCCGATGATGCGGCCGTCCTCGACGCGGACCGCCATGATGCCGTCGATCACCCCGTCCAGGTGGACGACGAGGGCCGGGCTGCCGTTGACCACGGTGGGGGCGAGCGTGATCGGGCTCTTGTTCTTGCCGAGGCCGCCGATCATGAAGCGGGCCACCTTGTCGGCGCCGGCGATCGGCCGCAGCGCGGCCTGCTTGATGCCGCCGCCGTCGCTCATCAGCACGACGTCCGGGGCGAGCACGTCGAGGAGGCCCTGCGGGTCGCCGGTCTCGAGGACGCGCCGGAACGACTCCAGGGCCTCCCGGGTCTGGCGGGCGGAGACCGTCCGGCGGGGTCGGCGGGCGTCGACGTGCTTGCGGGCGCGGTGCGCGATCTGGCGGACGGCCGCGGGGCTCTTGCCGACGGCGGCCGCGATCTCGTCGTAGTCGACGTCGAACACCTCGCGCAGGACGAAGACGGCGCGCTCGGTCGGCGACAGCGTTTCGAGGACGAGCATCAGCGCCATCGACACGCTCTCGGCGAGCAGGGCGTCCTCGGCCACGTCGGGCGCGGTGAGCAGCGGCTCGGGCAGCCATGGGCCGACGTAGGCCTCCTTGCGGCGGCTCATCGTGCGCAGCCGGTTGAGCGACTGCCGGGTCGTGATCCGGACCAGGTAGGCGCGCTGGTCGCGCACCTGCTCCAGGTCGACCTCGATCCAGCGCAGCCAGGTCTCCTGGAGCACGTCCTCGGCGTCGGCCGCCGAACCGAGCATCTCGTAGGCGACGGTGAAGAGCAGGTTGCGGTGGGCGACGAACGTCTCGGTCGCCGCGCCGGCGGCCCGGTCGCTCATGTCCCGATCTCCGTCCTGGGCGGCCGGCCCTGGTCGCCGGCGGTCGTGAAGCGTGCATCCACGGCAAGGTCCTCACGGTGTTCTCGTACATGATGTCCCCTTCGCTTCGAGGGGTACGGCCTCAAGACACCGCGTGACCGAACGCTGTGACAGCTTGTGAGCCAGGTCACCCCGGCCGGCGGCGGTGGGCCGCCGGCCGTGGGGGCCGGCCGTGGGAGCTAGCCGCGTGCGCGGTTGCGGCGGCGGTACTCCTCCGTCGGGACGCCGCCGATGCCCCAGTCCTCCAGGTCGACCTCGTCGATGAGGACGAAGGTGGTGGACGGGTCCTTGTCGAGGACCCTGACCAGCAGGTCGGTCACGCCGGCGATGATCTCGGCCTTCTGGGCGGCGGTGGCGCCTTCGCGGGTGATCTTGACGTTGACGTACGGCACGGTGTGGATGTCCTTCCGGTGGAGGGGCGGGGGGTCGGCGGGGCGGGGGGGCGGGGGGTCGGAGGGGCTCAGGCGCGGCCGGTGACGTGGCCGCCGTCCACGCGCAGGGCGTGGCCCGTGACGAACCGGGCGCCCGCGAGGTAGAGCACCGCCTCGGAGACGTCGGAGACCTCGCCGACGCGGTTCAGCAGGGCGAGCCCGCCGAAGGAGTCCACGTCGGAGCCCGCGTGCAGCGGCGTGCGGATGATGCCGGGTGACACGAGGTTGACGCGGATGCCGTCGGCGGCGAGCTCTGCGGCCAGGCTGGTCGTCAGCGCGTGCACGCCGCCCTTGCTGACCACGGGCGCGGAGGACGGGAAGCCCGCCAGCCCGTGGTCCACCAGGACGGTGCCGATGTTGACGATGCTGCCGCCCCGGCCCTGTGCGCGCAGCGCCCGTACCACCGCCTGGGTGGTCAGGTAGGTCCCCTTGAGGTTGCCGGTCAGGAATCCGTCGAGCTCGTCCTCGGTGACCTCGGTGAAGGGCTTGGGGGCGAAGGTGCCCGCGTTGTTGACCAGGACGTCGATGCCGCCGAAGCGGTCGAGCGCGGTGCGGACGAGGGCCTCGCCGGTCGCCGGATCGGCGATCGAGCCCGCGACCCACGCGGTCCGCTCCGGGTGGCCGAGGCCGGCCGCGGCCTTGGCGAGGCGGTCGGCGTCCCGGCCGCCCAGGACGACGCTGGCGCCGCTCGCCAGGAAGGCGCGGGCGATGTCCAGGCCGATGCCGCTGGAAGAGCCGGTGACGAGAGCGGTGGTGGTGGGGGTGGTGGTGCCGGTGGGGGTGGCGGTGTCGGTCATGAGGCGTGTGCCTTTCGCGGCGGGTCGGTTCGTCCTGCTGACACCGGAAACCTACGAACTCTCAACCCATAACACCACGACGGAAATTGGAGCATGTCATAATCCCGCGTTATGGATGTGGACCTGCGTGACCTGGAACTCCTGGACGCCACCGCCGAGGCCGGCTCGCTGACCGCGGCCGCCGAGCGGCTCTACGTGAGCCAGCCCGCGCTCAGCCAGCGGCTCACCCGGCTGGAGGCCCGCCTGGGCATGCCCCTCTTCGACCGCAAGGGCCGCCGCCTGGTCCCCAACGCCGCGGGCCGCCGCCTGCTGGTCGCGGCCCGCCACGTCCTCGGCGAACTGGCATCGGCCTCCCGGGACCTGCGGGAGCTGCGCGACGGGCGCGACCGGCGGGTCCGCTTCACCGCGCAGTGCAGCACGACCTTCCCCTGGCTGCCGCCGGTGCTCCGCGCCTTCCGCGAGCGCGAGCCGGACATCGACGTGCGCATCGAGACCGTCCCCGACGACGCGCCGATCCCGGCGCTGCTCGCCGACCTGGTCGACGTCGCCCTGGTCACCAAGCCGGACCTGCAGATGGACCGGGTGTCGCTGACCAGGCTGTTCGAGGACGAGATGGTGGCCGTGGTGCCCGCCGGGCACCCGTGGGCCTCGCGCGCGCACCTGACCGCCCGTGACTTCGACGGCGCCGACCTGGTCCTCTACGACTTCTACGACCAGAAGCGCATCCCGTCGATGCCGCTGCCGATCCCCGCCGGGGCCCGCCCGGCCCGGATCACCACCATGCCGGTGGTGACCGACCTGGTGGTCGAGATGGTGGCGGGCGGCCAGGGCGTGACGGTGCTGCCCAACTGGGTGGCCGCCCCGTACGCGGCCTCGCACGACCTCGCCCTCGTCCGCATCGGCGCACGGCCGCTGACCCGCACCTGGTTCTGCGCCACCCGGACCGGACCGCGCCCGCCCCATCTGGAGGCGTTCGTCGAGGAGCTCACGTCCCGGCTCAAGGCCCCCGCGTCGCGGAACAGGACGCGCCCGGCACCTGACGGGTCGGCCGGCGGCCCACCGGCAGGTCCGCCGGCGCGTCCGCACGGGATGCGGCCCGCCGATCCCTGGTGTGGACTCTGAGTGCCGAGTGCCGAGTGCCGAGTGCCGAGTGCCGAGTGCCGAGAGTGGAGGAACACGCCGATGTCGCCGAGGTCCTGGACCTCATCCGAACGGCCTCCGGCCCGGTCTGGGCGCGGCCGCGGCACGGGTGCTCCATGACGCAGAAGCAGAACAAGGCGCGCGCCGGCGCCAACGAGCGGCCACGGCAGCACGGGACCGCCTTCGCCGCGCTCTGGGGAGCACTGATCGGCGCCCTGGCCGGCCTCACGGGAAGCACGCTCGCCTACTTCGAAGCCAAGGACACGCACCGCGAGGAGACCCACGCACGGCGGGCGGACATCCGGCGGGCCGCCTACGTCGAACTTGCGGCGAGCACGAACAAGTACGTGCAGCAGGCCACCCAGCTGCTGACCGTGAGCCTCGACCCCGCCAAGAGTCCGGAGCAGAGGCAACGTCAGTTCGAGGACAAGTTCGCCCCGGCCAACACCGACCTCTCGCGGGCCCTCACCACGGTGCGCCTCGTGACGACGCCGGAGGGCAGGAGCGACCTGAAGGAGATCGAAGCCCGCTCCGCCCAGGTGGGGGCCATGGCGACCGGGTACCCCGAGGGTCCCGAAGGCGTCGACCTGAAGAAGACCGACGCCGAGTTCGATGCGGCGGTGCGGCGGCAACTGGCGGCGCTGCAGACCTTCATGGACAGAGCCGCCGACGAATCGCTGTGACGGGACGGCCGCGAGACCGGCCGCGAGACCGGCGGGGCCGGCATCGTCCGAGTGGCGTAGGCCGGGGCCCGAGCTGTCGCCTTCGGTGCGGGATCCCCCCAGGATCGAAGGCATGCGATGGCGAAGGAAGCGCGGGGAGCCCGAGCGGGAGCCGTACCGGGCGACGGCGACGCCCTCGCCGGGCGAAGAGCGTCCCGAGGCGAGCCCGGCCGGGCTGGAAGGTGCCGCCGCGGCCGGCGACCCGGATGCCATGTACGACCTCGGCGTCCTGCTGGCCGATCACGGGGACACCGAGGGGGCCCGCGGCTGCTACCGGCGTGCCGCCGAAGCCGGTCACCTCGGCGCCATGGGTGACCTGGGTTGCCTGCTGTTGACGGAGCAGGACGTCGAGGGAGCCGGCGCCTGGTTCCGGCGTGCCGCCGAGGCCGGCGACCCCGGTGCCATGAGCAACCTCGGCGCCGTGCTGGCGGACCGGGGGGATACCGAGGAAGCCCACGCCTGGTGGCTGCGTGCCGCGACGCAGGGGCACTCCACCGCCATGTGCAACCTCGGCGTCCTGCTGGCCCGGCAAGGGGACTCCGCGGGAGCCCGCCTCTGGTACGGGCAGGCCGCCGACGCGGGCAACACCGACGCCATGCACCACCTCGGCTCCCTGCTGGAAGAGCAGGGGGACGCGGAGGCAGCCGAGACCTGGTACGAGCGGGCCGGCCTGACGGGCCACCCCGTCGCCTTGTTCAAACGCGGGGTCCTGCGCTACCAGGGGGGCGATGCCGACGGCGCCCGCGTGTGCTGGGAGCTCGCCGCCGACCGCGGCGACGCGCCCTCCATGTTCAATCTCGGCGCCCTGGACAACGAGCAAGGGGATGCCGAGGGGGCGATCGCGTGGTTCGTGCGGGCCGCGGAGGCCGGCGGGACCGACGCCATGCGCCTCCTCGGCTCCCTGCTGGAAGACGAGGGGGACGCCGAGGGAGCTCGATTCTGGTACGAGCGCGCCGAAGAGGCCGGCGACCCGGGGCACGAGCAACCCGGTGAAGGATGACGACGTGAACCCCCGGCCCCGGGCTGATCGGCAAGACGGGCCGGGTCCTGGGTTGTGTCGTCAAAGTCCCGTCTGGCCGGCGGGGCCAGGCACGCCCTTCGGGCGGCCGACGCTGCTTTGACGACACGCCCTAGCCCTCCAGCAGCCGGCCCATCCACTCCTCGATGCCGGCGACCGTGCGCGGCAGCGCGCCCGACATCAGGCGTGCGCCGTCCGCCGTGATGACCAGGTCGTCCTCGATGCGGACGCCGATGCCCCGCAGCTCCGCCGGGAGGGTCTCGTCGTCGGGCTGCAGGTACAGGCCCGGCTCCACCGTCAGGACCTGGCCCTCCTCCAGGATTCCGTCCAGGTACGTCTCCGCCCGCGCCTTCGCGCAGTCGTGCACGTCCAGCCCGAGCATGTGGCCGCTGCTGCACAGCGTGTAGCGCCGGTGCAGGTCGCCCTCCGCGTCCTTCAGGACGCCCCACTCCGCCAGGCCCTCCGCGATCACCCGCATCCCGGCCCGGTGGAAGTCCCCGAAGCTCGCCCCCGGGCGCAGCGCCGCGATGCCCGCCTCCTGGGCGGCGAGGACCAGCTCGTACACCTGCCGCTGGACGGGGGAGAAGCGGCCCGACAGCGGGAGGGTGCGGGTGATGTCCGCCGTGTAGAGGGTGTCCGTCTCCACGCCCGCGTCCAGCAGGAGCAGGTCGTCCCCGTTCAGCCGGCCGTCGTTGCGGATCCAGTGCAGGGTGCACGCGTGGGCGCCCGACGCCGCGATCGTCTCGTACCCGGTGCCGTTGCCCTCGGCGCGGGCGCGCAGGCCGAAGACGCCCTCGATCCACCGCTCCCCGCGCGGGTGCGCCAGGGCGCGCGGCAGGGCCCGTACGACGTCCTCGAAGCCCGCCGCCGTGTGGTCGACGGCCAGTTGGAGCTGCTCGACCTCCCAGGCGTCCTTCACCAGGCGCAACTCCGCGAGCGCGCAGGCGAGTTCCGCGTCGGAGGCGGCGTTGCGGCCTGCCGCTGATCCGAGCCCGTCCAGGTGTGCGCAGCGGATGCCGGTGAGGCGTTCCGCCTCCGCCAGGTCCGGCCGGCGGCCCACCCAGAACTCCCCGTACCGGCGGTCCCGGTAGAACTCCCCGTCGCCCTCCGCCCGCGGCGAGCGCGGCCGCAGGTACAGCACCGCCTCGTGGGCGTGCGGGCCCGACGGCTCCATGACCAGGACGTGGCCGGCCTGGTCCTCACCCGTGAGGCCCGTCAGCCAGGCGTACGCACTGTGCGGGCGGAAGCGGTGGTCGCAGTCGTTGGAGCGGACCTTCAGCTCGCCGGCCGGGACGATCAGACGCTCTCCCGGGAAGCGGGCCGAGAGCCGTGCCCGGCGGGCCGGGGTCACCGCGTGGCCGGGGACGCGCGCCGTGTCGGGCAGGGGGGACGCGGCCCAATCGCCCGCCATGTACCGGGACAACTCGGGGGACACCGGGCGGTCGTGACTGCCCGTGTTGAGGCGGGCGGAGGCATCGGCCACGAGGGCTCCTTCAAGAAAGATGCGAACTGGTGGGCGCACAGGTCTTGTCAGTGCAATTTCACATTACTATGTTACAGCTCACACCGCGGCACGTTAACCCCCGTCAAATGCCGTGTGACGCAGGGCAGTTCACGCACCACCCCCCACCTCACCCTCTCCAACCAGGAGTTCTCGGTGCTCAAGCACAGAGCTGTGCGCTCTTCCCTTCTCGCCTCCGCCGTAGCCGTGACCCTCCTCGCCACCGCGGGACAGGCCACCACCCAGGCCGCCGGGACCGCGGCCCCGGCCGCCTCCACCGGGGCCCTGACCGCCGCCCCGGCCGCCGCCGCCCACGGCCCCACGGGGAACCCCTTCGACGAGGTCGACCGCTTCGCCGACGCCAAGGACAACACCCCGGCGCCCGCCCCGGCCCCCGGCGGACAGGCTCTCGCCGGGCAGGTCCCCGGCGCGGCGACGGCCGGCGCCGCGCCCGCCCAGGACCTCGAGAAGCGCGGCACGGCGGCCAAGGCGGCCCCCACCGCGAAGAGCGTCGCCGCAGGCGTCCCCTGCACCCTCGACGGGATCACGAACCTCGGTCCGGAGCAGTTCGCCGACTTCCTCGCCGACCAGGCCGTCCTCGCCGACGGCTGCCTGCGCGGCCTCATCTGGACCTGGGACGCCCGCCTGACCCCGGTCATGTCGGACGCGCACGTCCAGGCCGTCTCCCGCCGGATATCCAGCCTGGCCGCCGCCCACGACGGCCGTAACTCCTCCCACCTGGAGGAGATGTTCACGTACCTGCACGCGGTCGCCTACCACGACTACTCGCGCACCGAGATCGACGTCACCGACGCCCCCACCGTCGACGCCATGCGCCGGGCCATCGCCGACTTCGCGGGCGCCGCCCGCACCTTCGACGCGACGCCCGCCAACGCCCGCACCCTGCGCGAGGCCCTCTACGCCGGCAGCGCCCCCGGCCTGCGCCACCACCAGCTCGGCCTCATCAAGAAGGTCCTGGCCGCCATGGACCCGGCCCACCCGGCCACCCACCGCGACGCCGGCTGGGCGGGCGCCGCGCTGGCCGCCCTCTCCGTCAACTACCTGGGCGTCTACCCGGGCAACCAGGACACGGCCTTCCACTCGGCCGTGGCGGGCGACGCCTCCTACCGCGCCACCTTCAAGGCCTTCTCCACGTACACGCACCTCAAGGACACGGCGAACGCCTGGGTGGTGCGCGACGCCCTCAGCGAGTACGCCCGCTTCGGCGAGGTCAACGGTCTCAGGGAGCCGGTCGTCGCCGACCTCGGCGCCCTGCTGGAGCCCGTCAAGGCCGCGTTCGGCAACGGCAGCGAGCCGTGGGCCAAGATCGTCTCCTGGCTCAACTACTACGAGGCCTGCAAGCCGTACGGCGTGTGCAAGGAGGACATCGAGAAGCAGCTCTTCCCGTACACCTACATCTACGACAACGGCGCCATCAAGGTCCGCACCGGCCTGGACCGGGCCACCGTCGACCAGCTCTACTACGCGAGCAAGCAGGTCAAGGCCCAGTACCACCGCGTGCTCGGCACCGACCAGCCGCTCGCGGGCGACCCCAACGCGACGCTGAACATCGTGCTCTACGGCTCCCGCGCCGACTACGTGAACTACCACCCGATCCTGACCGGGTACGACACCAACAACGGCGGCATCTACATCGAGAACGGCGCGACCTTCTACACCTACCAGCGCCGCGTCCCGCAGGACTCCTCCCTCACCCTCGAGGAGCTCTTCCGCCACGAGTACACGCACTACCTCAACGGCCGCTTCGCCGTCCCCGGCTTCTTCGGCCAGGGCCCCTGGTACGAGAGCGACCGCACGACAGCCATGGACGAGGGCACGGCCGAGTTCTTCGACGGCGCCACCCGCGACAACGGCATCGCCGTCCGCAAGTCCCTCGTCAAGAGCATCATCAGCGACACGGCCGGCGGCGGCCCGCGCATGAGCGTCGAGCAGCTGCTGAACGCCACCTACGACGGCGACGGCTTCCGCTTCTACAGCTACGCCGGCACGTTCTTCGAGTTCCTGTGGACCGAGAAGCCCTCGCAGCTGCGCGAGATGTACACGCACCTGCGGGCGAACGACGTCGAGGCGTACGACGCCTGGCGCCACCGGATGGGAGCGGACACCTACCTGCAGCGCGACTACGACCGCTTCCTGGACGCGCAGATCGCCAAGGTCGACCAGCTCTTCGTGCCGAACACCACCTTCACGCCGAACGACCAGCTGCGCGACTCCGCGCTCGCGTCGGTGAAGTCGACCTTCGCGACGGCCACCTACAACACCCCGGACTGCGTGGAGAACGGCGAGCCCGGCAAGCGCAGGTTCACCTGTACCGGCCGGATCACCGCGAACCTGAAGAACTGGCGCAGCGACGACCAGAACTTCAAGGACATGTCGGAAACGGTCGACTACTTCATCCTCGACCGGGCGGGCGCGGCCTCCAGCAACCTCGCCGACATGAACTGCTCCTTCGGCCCGCTGGAGATCTGGACCAACAACAAGGCGGGAACGTCGAGTTACAGCTGTGAGGGCCCCCTGCGCGGCTGACGGACACCCGACCGGCCCTGCGCCTGAGGAGGGTGCAGGGCCGGTCTGGGCAGGCACTAAAGAATGTGACATATTACTGCTGTGCTCAAGAGACACTCCCTGGACGCCGTGATCATCGGCGCCGGCGTCGTCGGGGCGGCGTGCGCGTACTACGCGGCCCGCGCCGGACTCTCCGTGGCCGTGATCGACCGCGGACCCGTCGCGGGCGGCACGACCGGCGCCGGCGAAGGCAACCTGCTCGTCTCCGACAAGGAGGCCGGACCGGAACTCGACCTCGCCCTGCTGTCCACCCGGCTCTGGACCGAACTCGCCGCGGTCCTCCCGCCGGAGATCGAGTACGAGTCCAAGGGCGGGCTCGTCGTCGCCCCGGACGAGACCACCGTGAAGGCCCTGCGCGGCTTCGCGGACGGCCAGCGCGCGGCCGGGGTCGAGGCGGTCGAGGTGGCGGCGGACGCCCTGCACGACCTGGAGCCTCACCTGGCCCCCGGCCTCGCCGGCGGATTCCACTACCCGCAGGACGCCCAGGTCCAGCCGGCCCAGGCGGCGGCCCGGCTGCTCGCCGCCTCGGGGGCCGAGGTGTACCTCGGCGAGGAGGTGACCGGCCTGCTCCTGGACCGGGGTGCCGTACGAGGGGTCAGCACCCCGCGCCGCGAACTCCTGGCCCCGGCCGTGGTGAACGCGGCCGGAACCTGGGGCGGCCGTGTCGCCGGGCTGGCCGGGGTCACCCTGCCGGTCCTCCCGCGCCGCGGCTTCGTCCTGGTGACGGAGCCGCTGCCGAGGGTGGTCCGGCACAAGGTCTACGCCGCCGACTACATCGCCGACGTCGCCAGCGGATCCGCCGCCCTGCAGTCCTCGGCGGTGGTCGAGGGCACCCCGTCGGGCCCGGTCCTGATCGGCGCCACCCGGGAGCGGGTCGGCTTCGACCGCGGCCTGTCGACGGAGGCGCTGCGCCGCCTGGCCTCCCAGGCCGCGGCGCTCTTCCCCGTCCTGGCCGACGTCCGGGTCATGCGCGCCTACCACGGCTTCCGCCCCTACCTCCCCGACCACCTCCCGGCGATCGGCCCGGACCAGCGGCGCCCCGGGCTGCTGCACGCCTGCGGCCACGAGGGCGCGGGCATCGGTCTGGCCCCCGCCACCGGACTGCTGATCGCCGCCGCCCTGACGGGAGCCGAACCCCCGCTCCCCGCACACCCGTTCCGCCCGGACCGCTTCGGTACGGACGCGGACGCGGGCGCGGCCGACCCCTCCGCCGACCCCTCCGCCGACACCCCCGAGGAGCACTCCTGATGCGCAGCCCCCGCTCCCTGGTCGGCGGCACCCCGGCGGCCGCGTACGAGATCACCTTCGACGGGCGGGACTTGACCGCCCTGCCCGGCCAGAGCGTCGCCGCGGTGCTCTGGGGCGCCGGCATCCTCGCGTGGCGGACCACCCGCGAGGGCGGCGCCCCGCGCGGCGCCTTCTGCGGGATCGGCAGCTGCTACGACTGCCTCGTCACCGTCAACGGCAGCCCGAACCAGCGCGCCTGCCTGGTCCCGGCCCGGCCGGGGGACACCGTCACCACCCAGGAGGGAACCGGCCATGCCGACCTCGCCGTCTGAGCCCACCGGCCCGGCTCCCGCTGCCGTTTCGGCAACCGGCCCGGCTCCCGCTGCCGTTTCGGCAACCGGCCCGGCTCCCGCTGCCGTTTCGGCAACCGGCCCAGCTGCTGCCGACCGCGCTCCGGCTGCCGCTCCGGACGCTGCTCCCTCTCCTGATGCCCGCCTCGCTGCGGCCGTCGGCCCGGCCGATGACGCTGCCGCTCCTGCCCCCTGCGGCTGTGGCGCTCCGGTTGCCGCTGCTGCCGTGCCTGCCGCCGCCCCGGCTGCCGCCGCCGGCCGTGCTCCGGCTGCCGCCGCCGCGCCTGCTCCCGCCGCCGCTCGCGCTCCTGACAGCGACGCCGCCGTCGACCTCGCCGTCGTCGGCGCGGGTCCGGCCGGGCTCGCGGCCGCCGTCACCGCCGCCGGCCTCGGCCTGCGCGTCATCGTCCTCGACGCCGGCGACCGTCCCGGCGGTCAGTTCTACCGCCATCCCGCCCCCGGCCTGGGCGCGGCCCGCCCCGGGGCCCTCCACCACGGCTGGGACGCGTTCGCGACACGCGAAGCCGCCCTGCGCGCCCACGAGTCGGCCGGCCGGATCACGTACCTCCCGCGCCACCACGTGTGGACGGTGGTCCCGGGCGGGGAGCCCGGGGCGGGCCCCGGGCCGGCCGCGCCCGCCACGGAGTGGATCCTGCACGCCGTCGCCGGCCACGCCCCCGAGGAACGGGCCGTACGCGTCACGGCCCGGGCCGTGCTCCTCGCCACCGGCGCCTACGAGCGGCAACTGCCCTTCCCCGGATGGACCCTGCCCGGGGTGGTCGGGGCCGGCGGGGCGCAGGCCATGCTCAAGAGCGGGCTGGTCCTGCCGGGCAAGCGGGTGGTCGTCGCGGGGAGCGGGCCGCTGTTGCTCGCCGTGGCCGGGTCCCTCGCCGCTGCCGGAGCCGCCGTGCCCGCCGTGGTGGAGGCCGCCTCCTACACCGCGTACGCGGGCCGGCTCCCCGTCCTGCTGCGCAACCCCGGCAAGCTCGCCGAGGCCGCCGTCCACGGCGGGGCGCTGGCCAGGCACCACGTCCGGCTCCTCACCCGGCACGCCGTCACCGAGGCCCACGGCACCGACCGCGTCGAGGCCGTCACCGTGGCCCGGCTCGACCGGGACTGGCGCCCGCTGCCCGGCACCGCCCGCCGCATCCCCTGCGACGCCCTCGCCGTCGGCCACGGGCTCGTGCCCCAGCTCGAACTCGCCACCGGCCTCGGCTGCGCCACCCGGCGCAGCTCCGACGGCACCGTCGCCCTCGTCCTCGACGCCGAGCAGCGGACCTCCGTCCCCGGCCTCTGGTCGGCGGGCGAGACCGGTGGCATCGGTGGCGCCCAACTGGCCCTGATCGAGGGCGAACTGGCCGCGCACTCCATCGCGGGTGCGGTGCACGGAGCACCGGGACACGCCCCGCGCGGCCGCCGAGTCCCCCGGCTGACCCGCGACCGCGCACGGCTGCGCGCCTTCGCCGACGCGATGGCCGCCGCGCACCGCCCCGGCGAGGGCTGGACCGGCTGGCTCCGCGACGACGCCGTCGTGTGCCGCTGCGAGGAGGTCCCGGCCGGCCGGATCCGCGAGGCCGCCGAGGACCTCGGCGCGCGGGACGCCCGCACCGTCAAACTCCTGACCCGGGCCGGCATGGGCTGGTGCCAGGGCCGGATGTGCGGCCCCGCCGTCTCCGCCCTCGCGGGCGAGGAGCCGGCGGCCGACCGGCGGCCGTTGTCCTGCCCGGTTCCGCTGCGCCACCTCGCCGAACTTCACACCGGCGACCGCTGATCGGGCCGCCCCGGCCCCTTGTGGGCGCCCCGCACCCACTAGTAAAATGTCACACACCACTCTAGGGAGCTCTCTCATGACCCACGCGCACACCCCCGCGCCCCGCACCCGCCCCTGGCACGGAATCATGGTCGCCACCGCGCTCCCCCTGCGCGAGGACCTCACCGTCGACTACGACGCCTACGCCGAGCACGTGGCCTGGCTGATCGCCAACGGCTGCGACGGCGTGGTCCCCAACGGCTCCCTCGGGGAGTACCAGACCCTCACCGACGAGGAGCGGGCGCGCGTCGTCCGTACCGCCGTCGAGGCGGCCGGCGACGGCGACCGCGTCATGCCCGGCGTCGCCGCCTACGGCAGCGCCGAGGCCCGCCGCTGGGCCGAACAGGCCGCCGAGGCCGGTGCCGGCTCCGTACTCCTCCTGCCGCCCAACGCCTTCCGCGCCGACGAGGAGACCGTGCGCGCCCACTACGCCGAGGTCGCCCGCGCCGGGCTGCCCGTCGTCGCGTACAACAACCCGTACGACACCAAGGTGGACCTGACCCCGGCCCTCCTCGCCCGGCTGCACGCCGACGGCTCCATCGTCGCCGTCAAGGAGTTCAGCGGCGACGTGCGCCGCGCCTACGAGATCGCCGAGCTCGCCCCCGGCCTCGACCTGCTCATCGGCGCCGACGACGTCCTGCTCGAACTCGCCCTCGCCGGCGCCGTCGGCTGGATCGCCGGCTACCCCAACGCCCTGCCGCAGTCCTGTGCCACCCTCTACCGGGCCGCCGTCGCGGGCGACCTCGACACCGCCCTGCCCCTCTACAAGTCCCTGCACTCCCTGCTGCGCTGGGACTCCAAGACCGAGTTCGTCCAGGCCATCAAGCTCTCCATGGACCTGGCCGGCCGCCCCGGCGGCGCCACCCGCCCGCCGCGCTTCCCGCTCACCGGCGAGACCGAGGCCGCCGTCCGCGCCGCCACCGAGAAGGCCCTCGCCGAGGGCCTCAACTAACCAGCTGGAGGGGACGCCTGATGCGTACGCGCCACGTCTACCACGCGGTGGACTCGCACACCGAGGGGATGCCGACCCGGGTGATCACCGGGGGAGTCGGGGTGATCCCCGGCGCCACGATGGCAGAGAAGCGGCTCCACTTCATCGAGCACCTGGACCACGTCCGGACCCTGCTCATGTACGAGCCGCGCGGGCACTCCGCGATGAGCGGCGCGATCCTGCAGCCCCCCACCCGCCCCGACGCCGACTTCGGCGTCCTCTACATCGAGGTGTCGGGCCTGCTCCCCATGTGCGGGCACGGCACCATCGGGGTCGCCACCGTCCTCGTCGAGACCGGCATGGTGCCCGTCGTCGAGCCGGTCACCACCGTCCGGCTCGACACCCCGGCCGGGCTGGTGAGCGTCGACGTCCGGGTCGAGGACGGAGCGGCGACCGCCGTCACCCTCACCAACGTCCCCTCCTTCAGCGTCGGCCTCGAGCTCAAGGCCGACGTCCCCGGCTTCGGCCCGGTCACCTACGACCTGGCCTACGGCGGCAACTTCTACGGCTTCGTCGAACTGGACGCCCTCGGCCTGTCCTTCGACCGTGCCCGCAAGGACGACCTGCTCGCCGCCGGACTCGCGGTCATGGACGCGATCAACTCCTCCGGCGACCGCCCCGTCCACCCCGAGAACCCCTCCATCGCCGGCGTCAAGCACGTCTACCTCGCCGCCCCGGGCTCCGACGCCCACCGCTCCCGGCACGCCATGGCCATCCACCCCGGCTGGTTCGACCGCTCGCCCTGCGGTACGGGAACCAGCGCGCGGATGGCACAGCTGCACGCCCGCGGCCTGCTGGAGCTGGACACGGACTTCGTCAACGAGTCCTTCATCGGCACCGAGTTCACCGGCCGCCTCGTCGGCGAGACCACCGTCGGCGGACTCCCGGCCGTGGTCCCCACCGTCACCGGCCGGGCCTGGATCACCGGCACCGCCCAGTACTTCCTCGACCCGGCCGACCCCTTCCCCGGAGGCTTCCTCCTGTGATCACCGTCCGCACGGTGGACTACCACACCGCCGGAGAGCCCTTCCGGATCGTCGACACCGGCGCGGAGGGCCTGCCCGTCCCCGGGGACACCGTCGCCGAGCGCTGCGCCACCGCCATCGGCCCGGGGGGATCGGGGACCGCCCCGCGCCGGGGCGCGCTGGACGGCGTACGGCGCCTGCTCGTGCAGGAGCCGCGCGGACACGCCGGGATGTACGGGGGGTTCGTGGTCCCGGCCGACGACGACGGGGCCCACTTCGGCGTGCTGTTCTGGCACAAGGACGGCTACTCCACCGCCTGCGGCCACGGCACCATGGCCCTCGGGGTCTGGGCCGTGGACACCGGCCGGGTCGCCGCCCCGGACGACGGGGACGTCCCGGTGCGCATCGACGTGCCCTCCGGGCGGGTCACCGCCACCGTCCACCGGGACGGGGGTCGCACCACCGGGGTCACCTTCCGCAACGTCCCGGCCCGGGTGGGCGCCCGCAAGGTCCCCGTCGCCACCTCGCTCGGACTCGCCGACGTGGACATCGCGCACGCCGGGGCCTGTTACGCCTCGGTCCGCGCCCGCGACCTCGGCCTGGACGTCTCCCGGGCCGCCCTGCCGGCCCTGGTGCGGGCCGGGCAGGAGGTCCGGGCCGCGCTGGCCGGCCATCCGGCCACCTGGCACCCCGACGGCCCGCTGCTGTCCGGGGTCTACGGGGTGATCCTGTACGAGGAGCTGCCCGACACCCCCTTCGGGCCGCACCAGCGCAACGTCACCGTCTTCGCCGACGGGCAGATCGACCGCTCGCCCTGCGGCTCCGGCACCTCGACGCGGCTCGCGCTGCTCGCGGAGGACGGGCGGCTCGGCCCGGGCGAGGACCTGCTGCACGAGTCGGTCACGGGCACGGTGTTCACCGGCCGGATGCCGGACGGCGGGGTCACCGAGGTCACCGGCACGGCCTACCGCACCGGCGAACACGCCTTCGTGGTGGACCCGCACGACGCGCTCGGCGCCGGGTTCCTCCTGTGACTCCGCCGCCTGCCGCGTCTCCCGTGCCGGGGATGCCGCAGCTGAGCGCCGAGGCCATGGCCGGGCTGATCACCCCGGCCGCGGCGGCCGACGCCCTCGCCGCCGCCCTGCTCGGCGGTCTCGACCCGGAGGGCTGCCCGCCGCGCTCCGCGATCGCCGTGCCCGGCGGAGGCGAACTGCTGCTGATGCCGGCCGCGTCCGGCGCGTACGCCGGCGTGAAGATCGCCGGGGTCGCGCCCGGGAACGCGGCCCGCGGACTGCCCCGGATCACCGGCTCGTACCTGCTGCTGGACGGGCCGACCCTGCGCCCGCTGGCCCTGTTCGACGGCGCGGCCCTGACCACCCTGCGCACCCCGGCGGTCTCCGCGCTCGCGCTGCGCCACCTGGCCCCGGCCGGGCGTCCGTTGCGGCTGGTGCTCTTCGGCTCCGGACCGCAGGCGTACGGGCACCTCGAAGCGACCCTCGCCGTACGGGAATTGGCGGAGGTGGTGGTGGTCGCCCGCAACCCCGGGGGCGCGCAGCGGCTTGCCGCGCACGCCCGCTCCCTGGGCACCGCCGCCCGGACCGGGGCCCCGAAGGAGGTGGCCGACGCCGATCTGGTCATCTGCTGCACCACGGCCCGCGAACCGCTCTTCGACGGGCGACTGGTCGGGCCGGCCGCCACCGTCGTCGCCGTCGGCTCGCACGAGCCGACCGCCCGGGAGACGGACACGGCCCTCGTGCGACGCGCGGCCGTGTACGTCGAGTCGCGCGCGGCGGCCCTGCGCGAGGCGGGGGACCTGCTGGTGCCGGAGGCCGAGGGGGCCATCGGGCCCGGTCACATCACCGGCACCCTCGCCGACCTGGTCGGCGGGCGGATGCCGGCGGGCGGGCCGCGGAGTTGTCCACAGCTCTTCAAGAGTGTGGGCATGGCCTGGGAAGATCTCGCTGTGGCGGTCGCGTTGTACGAGGCCGCCGGAGTGCGAGCAGCGCAACGTGACATTGTACGCTGGTCCTCTGCTCGTCGGTGGTGTCGGGGGTCTCGGAGGAAATGCAATGGGTGACCTGAAACAGCACAGTCTCATCAAGGCCCAGGAACGACTCCGCGACCAGGTCGGCCACGCACTCCGAGCCGCGCTGATAGCGGGTGAGCTGCGCCCCGGGAGCGTCTATTCCGCACCGGGCCTCGCGGCGGAACTCGGTGTCTCGGCCACGCCCGTGCGCGAGGCCATGCTCGACCTCGCGCGGGAGGGCCTGGTCGAGCCGGTCCGCAACAAGGGGTTCCGGATCACCGAGGTCAGTGAGCGCGACCTGGACCAGTTCACCGAACTGAGGACGATGATCGAGGTACCGACCATCGGCCGGATCACCAAGATCGCCACGGTCGAGCAGCTGGAGGCGCTGCGGCCCATCGCGGAGGAGATCGTCACCAGCGCCCGCGAACACAACCTCATCGGCTACCTGGAGGCGGACCGCCGCTTCCACCTGTCCCTGCTGGCCCTCGCGGGCAACGACCGGCTCGTCGAAACGGTCGGCGACCTGCGCAAGCGGTCCCGGCTCTACGGCCTGACCGGCCTGGACGAGGCCGGCAAGCTGGTCTCCTCGGCGCAGGAGCACATCGAGCTGCTCGACCTGATGATCAGCGGCGACGCCGCGGCGGCCGAGGCCTGCATGGTCCGCCACCTCGGCCACGTCCGCTCCCTCTGGGCGCAGGGCCGCGACGAACCGGTGGGCCGCACCCCGGGCGGCCTCGGCTCCGGCCTCTAGTGCCGTGAACGGGAGGGTGCGCCGGGCCGGGCGGCCCTGAGCCGGGCGGGTGGGCTCGTGGTGCCAGCGGGTGATGGTTGCGGACGAAGGTCGGTTCCGCTCGAAATTCGGCTAATAACACCGAGTCCTGTGTGCCGAATGAAGAGGTTGTGCCGACCGTGTTGAAGACTGCAATTCGGATCGCTTCCGCCGCCGTCCTGGTCACCGTCTCGTTGGGGTTCGGCTCACCCGCCGGCGCCGCGGCGGATCCGTACCCGGGCACCCCGCAGCAGATCCGTGACACCGGCCCCTGCGGCCCGACCGGCGGCTACCGTGCGTCGGAGTGGATGGAGACCACGACGGACCCCACGATCCGGCCGCAGGTGGACCTCGCCGCGGTGCGTGAGGCCTGGTACTGGCGGCACGACGTGAACACGCTGTGGCGGGGCGACTCGCGGGACCCCCAAACGATCTTCCCCAGCGGCTTCGCCCCACGGGGCTCGACCCTCACCCCGCTGTCGCAGTGGATCATCGGGGGCGCCGGGCAGCAGAACGCCGCTCACGTGAGCACCAGTTGTGAGCGGTGGGTGGCGCAGGAATTCGCCACGGGCGGCGGGGTCGACGGCTGGGTGTACGCGATCCAGGCTCCCGGCGGGATCGACGTCAACGCCACCGCGCGGCAGACCGGCATCCAGTCGACGCACCTGTGGAACAAGGAGATCGACTTCCCCGGCGGCATCGAAGGCAGGTTCATCGAGGGGGCTTGCCAGTACCACTTGGTCCGCCACGACCCGCAGACGAACGAGAGGGTCTACCGGAACCTCGGCTGTGTGACGAACAGCAACTTCCGTCCGGTCGTGAGCAAGGGCAAGGAAAAGGAACCGGCCGGTTCGCCGCACAGCTGATCCCCGGCGGGGGCGGGTGCCGCTCCGGCCGTTCGTGTGACGCGCAGCGCCAGGTGGTGACGGGGTGCAGACCCTCGACCGCCTGGCGCTGCGCGTTGTCGGGCAGTTGCCGCACTCGGGCTGCCCGGCAGCTCAACTCGCCTTCGGTTGCCCGGGTTTGGACACGGCTGGATAACGGCGGCGCCAACCCCTTGTCAGTGCAATTTCACATTACTATGTTACCGGTCACATCGTAGAGCGCGGCCCTTCACTGGAGTGACCCATGACCAAGCGCACCCAACTCGCCCTCGCCACCGCCCTGGTGGCAGCTCTCGCACTCGGCGCCTCGGGCTGCTCCGGAACCAAAAAGGGCTCGGCCGGCGCGGGTGCTTCCAACCCCGCCGCCGCCAACGACGGCAAGATCCTCGGCGGCACCCCGGTCAAGGGCGGCACCCTCACCGTCCTGTCCAACCAGGACTTCGCCCACCTCGACCCCGCCCGCAACTGGACCATGCCGACCATGGACTTCGGCACCCGGCTGCTCTACCGCACGCTCGTCACCTTCAAGGCCGAGCCCGGCAAGGCCGGCAGCGAACTGGTCCCCGACCTCGCCACCGACCTCGGCACCCCCTCCAATGGCGGCCGCACCTGGACCTTCACCCTCAAGGAGGGCGTGAAGTACGAGGACGGCTCGCCGGTCAGGGCCCAGGACGTCAAGTACAACGTCGAGCGCTCCTTCGCCCCCGACCTCACCGGCGGTCCCGACTACGCCGCCCAGTACCTGGCCGGCACCGAGGGCTACAAGGGCCCGCTCCAGGGGCAGCACCTGGACTCCGTCAAGACCCCCGACGACCGCACGATCGTCTTCGAACTCAAGCGTCCGGTGGCCGAGTTCTCCGCGACCGCCACCCTGCCGACCTTCGCGCCCGTCCCCCAGTCCCAGGAGAAGGGCACCCAGTACGACGCCCGCCCGTTCTCCTCCGGCCCGTACAAGATCGAGTCGTACGACCGCGACAAGAAGCTGGTCCTCGTCCGCAACGAGCACTGGGACCCGGGGACCGACACCGTCCGCAAGGCCTACCCGGACAAGTTCGTGGTCGTCATGGGCCTCAAGGGCGGCCAGATCGACGACCGGATCATCGCCGGCGAGGGCGCCGACGCCTCCACCGTGCAGTACGCCGACATGCGCCCCGAGAGCGCCCCCAAGGTGCTGCCCAAGCCCGAGGTCAAGGCCCGGCTGCTCGCCGAGTCCCAGGGCTGTACGGAGATGCTCCACCTGAACAACTCCCGCGCCCCGTTCAACGACCCCAAGGTCCGCGAGGCCATGCAGTACGCCGTCGACAAGGAGGCGATCGTCACCGCGGGCGGCGGCCCGGCGCTCAACGAGGTCGCCACCGCCTACCTGCCCCCGGCCCTCTCCGGCGGAAAGCAGGCCGACACCCTGAAGATCGCCCCCTCGGGCGACCCGGCCAAGGCCAAGGAACTCCTCAAGGCCGCCGGCAAGGAGACCCTCAAGGTCTCCCTCGCCGTCTCCACCGGCGACAAGGGCAAGGCCGAGGCCATCCAGCAGGGCCTGTCCCGCGCCGGCGTCGAGGTCGTCATCGACACCGTCGACCCGGGCGCCTACTACGACGTCATCGGCGACCTCTCCACCACCCCCGACATGACGCTCACCGGCTGGTGCCCCGACTACCCCTCCGGCTCCACCTGGATCCCCTTCGTCTTCGACGGACGCACCATCAAGGACAAGGGCAACCAGGGCAACTACAGCCAGTTCCGCGACGAGGCGACCATGAAGCGGATCGACGAGATCAGCGCCATGGCCGACGCCAAGGAGGCCAACCAGGCCTGGATCGACCTCGACGCGGCCCTGATGGCCAAGTCCCCGAACGTCCCGATCCTGCTGGAGCGCAAGCCGCTCCTCGTCGGCACCAACATCGCGGGTGCCTTCGGCCACCCCGTGTGGACCGGCACCATCGACTACGGGACGATCGGACTCAAGGACCCGTCGAAGAGCCAGGGCTGAGAGGGCGGAGAGACCGAAGGATCCCCTCAGCCATGACCGCCACCGCATCCGCCGCGGCCGGTCCGGAGGCGAACGAGGTCCCCCCGGGAAGCAGCCCCTGGCAGCTCGCCCGGCGGGAGCTCCGCCGCCGCCCCGCCGTCCGCGTCAGCCTCTGCGTCGTCCTCCTCTTCGTCCTCATGGCCCTGACCGCGCCCTGGCTGGGCGCGCTCGGCGGCTGGTCCCCGCACGAGTTCGACAAGTCCGCCATCGACCCCTACCTGGGGGGCCAGCCGCTCGGCTCCCTCGGCGGGATCAGCGCCGAGCACTGGCTCGGCGTCGAACCCGTCACCGGGCGCGACCTGTTCGCCCGCGTGGTCCACGGCGCGCAGGTCTCCCTCCTGATCGCCTTCGCCGCCACCGCCATCGTGGTCCTCGCCGGCACCGCCGCCGGGATCGCCGCCGGCTACTTCGGCGGCCGAACCGACGCGGTCCTGTCCCGGCTGATGGACCTGACCATGTCCTTCCCCTCGCTGATCTTCATGATCGCGATGCTGTCCGTCGCCAAGGACGTCAACCGGATCGTCCTGATGACCACCGTCATCGGGGTCTTCGGCTGGCCCGGCGTCGCCCGCGTGGTCCGCGGCCAGGCCCTCTCCCTCAAGCACCGCGAGTACGTCGACGCCGCCCGCGTGGGCGGCTCCGGCCCCTGGCGGATCCTGACCCGCGACATCCTCCCGGGCGTCGCCGGCCCGGTCATCGCCTACACCACCCTGCTCATCCCCGGGATGATCAGCACCGAGGCCGCCCTGAGCTACCTCGGCGTCGGAGTCCGGCCGCCCACCCCGTCCTGGGGCCAGATGATCGCCGAGTCCGTCGCCTACTACGAGACCGACCCCATGTACTTCGTCATCCCGAGCGTCTTCCTCTTCCTCGCCGTGCTCGCCTTCACCCTGCTCGGCGACGCGCTGCGCGACATCCTCGACCCGAGGGGCGGCCGCAGTTGATCCTCTACCTCGCCCGCCGGCTGCTCGCCCTCGCCGGCGTGCTCCTCGCCATCGCCGCCGTCACCTTCCTCATCTTCCACGTCCTGCCCTCCGACCCGGCCGCGGCCGCCTGCGGCAAGACCTGCAGCGCCGAGCGCCTGGCCGACGTACGCACGTACCTGCGCCTCGACCAGCCCCTGTGGCGGCAGTTCGCCGACTTCCTGACCGGCATCTTCACCGGCCGCACCCTCGGCACCGGGCAGTACGCCGTCGCCTGCGACTTCCCGTGCCTGGGTTACTCGTACGAGAACTCCCTCCCCGTGTGGGACCTGCTGATGGACCGGCTCCCGGTCTCCGCCTCCCTCGCCCTCGGCGCCGCCGTGCTGTGGCTGGTCCTGGGCCTGGGCGCCGGGGTGACCGCCGCCCTGCGCAAGGACACCGTCACCGACAAGGCCCTGATGGTCGGCGCGGTCGCCGCCGCCTCGCTGCCCGTGTACTTCACCTCGGTGATGCTCATCTACGGGGTCATCCGCATCGCCGGCCTGCTGCCGTACCCCACCTACCAGGCCTTCACCGACAACCCGTTCGGCTGGGCCTCGAACCTGCTCCTGCCCTGGACCGCACTCGCGCTGCTGTACGCCGCCATGTACGCCCGCCAGAGCCGCGGTTCGATGATCGAGGCGATGGCCGAGCCGTACATCCGCACCGCCCGCGCCAAGGGCATGCCCGAACGGACGGTCGTCGTCAAACACGGGCTGCGCTCCGGGATGACGCCCATCGTCACCATCTTCGGCATGGACCTCGGCAGCCTGCTCGCGGGAGCCGTCATCACCGAGTCCATCTTCGGACTCCCGGGCGTCGGGCGGCTGTTCTACGGCGCCCTGGTCAACTCCGACCAGCCCGTGGTCCTCGGCGTCACCCTGCTCGCCGCCTTCTTCATCGTCGTGGCCAACCTCCTCGTCGACCTCCTGTACGCCGTCATCGACCCGAGAGTGAGGTACTGATGACCGCTCCTGCTCCCGCTCCGCTCCTCGAAGTACGCGATCTGCGCGTCACGTTCACCACGGGGCGGGGGACCGTACGGGCCGTCGACTCGATCGGCTTCACCGTCGAGGCCGGCCGCACCCTCGGCATCGTCGGCGAGTCCGGCTCGGGCAAGTCCGTCACCTCGCTCGCCGTCATGGGCCTGCACCGGGGCGCGGTCGAGGTCAGCGGCTCCGTCGCCCTCGCCGGACGGGAACTGACCACCCTGTCCGAGCGGGAGCTCTCCCGGGTCCGCGGCCGCCGGATGGCCATGATCTTCCAGGACCCGCTCTCCAGCCTGCACCCCTACTACACGGTCGGCGAGCAGATCGCCGAGCACTTCCGGGTGCACTTCAAGGCCGGCCGCGCCGCCGCCCGCAAACGGGCCGTCGACATGCTCGGCGAGGTCGGCATCCCGGAACCGGCCCGCCGCGCGGGGGAGTACCCGCACCAGTTCTCCGGCGGCATGCGCCAGCGCGCGATGATCGCCATGGCCCTGGCCTGCGAGCCCGACCTGCTGATCGCCGACGAGCCGACCACCGCCCTGGACGTCACCGTGCAGGCGCAGATCCTCGAACTGATCGCCCGCCTCCAGCAGGAGCGCGGCCTCGGCGTCGTGATGATCACCCATGACCTGGGGGTCGTCGCCCGCGTCGCCCACGAGGTGCTGGTCATGTACGGCGGCCGGGCCGCCGAACAGGCCCCGGCCGACGACCTGTTCGCCGACCCCGCCCACCCCTACACCCGGGGCCTGCTCGACTCGCTGCCCCGCCTCGACACCGCCGACGACCAGCCGCTGCCCTTCATCCCCGGCTCCCCGCCCTCCCTCCTCGCGCCGGCCCCCGGCTGTGCCTTCGCCCCGCGCTGCCCCGGGGCGGCCGCGCGCTGCACCGACGTACGGCCGGAGCCGGAGGCGTACGGGGACGGGCCGGCGCGGACGGTGGCCTGCCACTTCGCCGGGGCCCCGGCCCGTACCGCCGAGGAGGCGGCCCGATGACGACCGACACCGCCACACCGCTGCTGTCCGTCCAGGACCTGACCATGACCTTCCCCGGCCGACGATCCGTGACCGGGCGCCGGGGGGCGCCCGTGCGCGCCGTCGACGGGGTCTCCTTCGACCTGGCGGCCGGGCAGACCCTCGGCCTGGTCGGGGAGTCGGGCTGCGGGAAATCCACCACCGGACGGATGCTGGTGCGGCTGCTGGAACCCACCTCGGGCCGGGTCGCCTTCGAGGGCAAAGACATCAGCCGGCTGTCCCAGGGCGCCATGCGCCCGCTGCGCAAGAGCATCCAGATGGTCTTCCAGGACCCGCACTCCTCCCTCAACCCCCGCCAGACCGTGGCCCGGATCATCTCCGACCCGCTGCTGGTCCAGGGCTGGAGCGCGGGGGACGCCCGCCGCCGCGCCGCCGAGCTGATGGAACTCGTCGGGCTGATCCCCGAGCACATCGACCGCTACCCGCACGAGTTCTCCGGCGGCCAGGCCCAGCGCATCGGCATCGCCCGCTCCCTGTCCACCAGCCCCCGGCTGATCGTCGCCGACGAACCGGTCTCCGCGCTCGACGTCTCCGTACAGGCCCAGATCGTCAACCTGATGGAACGGCTGCGCGCGGAACTCGGCCTCGCCTACGTGTTCATCGCGCACGACCTGTCGGTGGTCAAACGGGTCAGCGACCGGGTCGCCGTCATGTACCTCGGCCGGATCGTCGAGATCGGGGACAAGCAGTCCCTCTACGAGAACCCGCAGCACCCGTACACCCGGGCGCTGTTGTCCGCCGTGCCGCTGCCCGACCCGGCGGCGGAGCGGCGGAGGGAGCGGATCGTGCTGCTCGGCGACCCGCCGAGCCCGGCCGCTCCACCCCCCGGCTGCACCTTCCACCCGCGCTGCCCCAAGGCGCAGGAGATCTGCCGCACCGAGCGACCGCTGCTGCGGCCCGCCGCCTCCCGCGAGGTGGCCTGCCACTTCCCCGGCGACTGACGGGGGTCCCAGGGGAAGAGCAAGGGCCCCGGAGACAACGGCGTCTCCGGGGCCCTTCGCGTTGCCTCCAGCCCGCTCAGGCCGATTCGATGTCGTCGACGGCTGTCGAGATCTCTCGGCCGGACGGGCCACGGATGCAGGCGAGTTCCACCCAGTGCTTGATCCCGGTGGCGGACACACTGGGGAAGAAAGGGAGGACCCGGGGCCGGCACGACCGGCCCCGGGTCCTCCCGGGCTTTCGTCGTGCAGCGTGCCCGTACCATCTTTGATCACCTAGATGAGGCGGGTACTGAATGACCGACCAGCGGATACCGGGGCTCACCCGTCGCCATCCGGTGGTGACGGCCGCGTGCGCGGCCATCCTGCTCGGACTGCACACGGTGGCGGGCTTCTTCGTCCTCAACGCGCTGCTCACCGAGTCGGAAGGGCCCTGGGACCGCACGGTGACGGACACCGTGCGCCTGATGGCGGGGCTCGGACTGGTGGTGGAGCTCCTGGCCGTCGCGGTCACGGCGGCATGTGTGAACACGGGCCGGCTCGGTCGCTGGTGGTACGCGCCGGTGACGGCTCTGGTCCTCACCGCGCTGATCCGGATGGTCTTCGCCCCGCAGCCCTGACCGCCCGGCCGGGCACGCCCCGCCGGTGCCGAGGCCGGCGGGGCGCAGGGGACGCTGCTCAGGCCAGTTCGCGGCGGAAGAACTCCAGTTCCAGCGCCATCAGCTTCTCCCGGTTCCCGCCCGGGAGCATGTGGGTGACGCCGGGCAGGGCCAGCAGCTGGTGCGGGCGGCCCGCGTCGGTCAGCGCCTGCGACAGGCGCAGGGTGTGCGACGGGTGGACGTTGTCGTCGGCCAGGCCCGTGATCAGCAGCAGCGGCCGGGACAGGCCGGGGGCGTCCGCGATCAGGGAGTCCCGCTCGTAGACCTCCGGGTGGTCCTGCGGGAGACCCAGGTACCGCTCGGTGTACGCCGTGTCGTAGTACCGGAAGTCGGTCGGCGGGGCCCCGGCCGCCGCCGCGTGGAAGACGTCCGGGCGGCGCAGCACCGCCATGGCCGCGAGGTAGCCGCCGTAGGACCAGCCGCGCACGCCGACCCGGCCGAGGTCGAGGTCGCCGTGACGGGCGGCGAGCGCGTGGAGCGCCGCGACCTGGTCGTCGAGGGTGACGTCGGAGAAGCCGCGGTACATGGCGTGCGTGTGGGCGGGGGAGACGTTCGCGGTCCCGCGGTTGTCGACGGTCACCACGGCGAAGCCCTGGTCGGCCCACCACTGGCGGGCCTGCCAGCGCCGCGGTTCGGCGCTGACGTCCTGCGCGCAGGGGCCGCCGTAGCTGTCCATCAGCACGGGCAGCCGCCGGCCGGGGACGTGGTCGCGGGGCAGGACCAGGGCCGTGGGGATGCCGTGCTCGGTGACCCGCTCCAGGATCGGGACCACCCGGTAGGGCATCGGCTCCGACAGGTCGGCGGGGACCAGCTCGCGCCCGTCGGCGGTGCGTACGAGGCGCCGTACCCCGTCGGCGTCGGCGGAGGTCAGCAGCAGCGTCCCGGCCGAGGCGGACACGGTGTGCACCCCGGGCCCGTCGGCGACCGGGGCCAGCTCCCCGGTGGCCGGGTCCAGCAGCAGCACCTGCTGCTCGGAGGGGTCGCGCAGGGCGGCCTCGACGAGCAGCCGGTCCTCGTGGACCCCGGCCACGCGGCGGACCTGGATCCCGTCCCCGGTGAGCAGTTCGCCGTCCACCGCCAGGGCGCGGGCGGCGCCGCCGGGGGTGTCGGCGGCGGTCAGCATCCGGCCGTCGGCGAGGCGGGCCGGGGTGCCGGGGACCAGCGGGTCCACCCACTGCGGGTGCGTGGTGCGGGACAGCTCGCGGGTGCGGCCGGTGGCCGGGTCGGCGGAGAGCAGCAGGACGGTCTGCTGGAGCCGGTCCTGGACGGTCAGCAGGATCTCCTCGGCCGACTCCCAGCCGGCGTCGGAGACGTAGGGGTAGGTTGCGGCGTCCCAGTCGAGCCGGATCCGGGTCCCTTCCCCGCCCCCGCCCTCGCCCTCGCTCGCGCCCGCGCCCGCGCCGAGGACCCAGAGCTGGACGTCGGCGTTGGGTCCGCCCGCCACCGGGTAGGCGAAGTCCTCGGCCGGGAGCTCGGGGTGGGCCGGGTCGGTGAAGTACCGCCGCTGGAGGGCGGATTCGTCGACGCGGGCGGCCAGCAGGGTGACTCCGTCCGGGGACCACCAGTGACCCCGGGCGCGGTGCAGTTCCTCGGCGGCGGCAAACTCGGCGACGCCCCAGCGGGCCCCGTCGTCCGGGCTGACCCGGCCGCCCGGGGCGACGTACAGGGCGTCGTCGGCGACGTACGCGGTGCGCGAGCCGTCGGCGTTCGGCCTCGGGTCCATGGCGGGTCCGGCGGCCGGGATCTCCTTGGGCGCTCCGCCGTCGGCGGCGACCTCGAAGAGCCGCCCGTACAGCGCGAAGACGGCGCGCAGGCCGTCGCCGGAGAGGGCGTACGAGCCGATCCCGGCGGCGACGAGCCGGATCCGCTGGCGCAGCCGGCGCTCGGCGACGGGGAGGGGGCCCGGCTCGGGGCACAGCTCGCGGGGATCGGCAAGCCGGGACTCGGCTCCGGTGGCGGTGTCGAGCACCCAGAGGCTGTCGAAGGGGTCGGTGGGACCGGTCGAACGGAGGAACCAGAGCAGTCGGGCGTCGTCCCCGAAAGTGAAGGCGCGCGGGGCGCCGTAGGTGAATCGGGCCGTGGTCGCGGAGAGCCTGAGGAAGTCATCCATGATCATAGTGTGACATGTGAAATGTCACCTACACTAGGCCGTTCGAGTGGTGGCGCCTGGGGTGCGGGCTTAGCGTCGAAAGCGTGGAGCCGAACGCATCGCCGAGCAACCACGGGACCGACGGCAAGGTCCGAGGAAGCGGAAACGGACTCGCCCTGTTCGTCATCGCCTCCTGCCAGCTCATGGTGGTGCTCGACATCACGATCGTGAACATCGCCCTGCCGCACATCCAGACCGCCCTCGACTTCTCCACCGAAAGCCTTTCCTGGGTCGTCAACGCCTACACCCTCGCCTTCGGCGGTCTGCTGCTCCTCGGCGGGCGCACCGGCGACATCCTCGGCCGAAAACGCGTCTTCATCTTCGGTGTCCTGCTCTTCGGCCTCGCCTCCCTGCTCGGCGGCTTCGCCCAGAACGAAGGCCAGTTGATGGCCGCCCGCGCCCTCCAGGGTGTCGGTGGCGCCATCGCCTCCCCGACCTCCCTCGCACTGATCACCACGACCTTCCGTGAAGGCCCCGCCCGCAACCGGGCGTTCGGCGTGTTCGCCGGCGTCTCGGCGGCCGGCGGCGCGATCGGCCTGCTCGCGGGCGGGGTGCTCGTCGAATGGCTCAACTGGCGCTGGGTGTTCTTCGTCAACGTCCCCATCGCCGTGGTGATCGCGGCGCTGGCCGTGAAAGTCATCCGCGAGTCCGAACGCCACCCCGGACACTTCGACTTCGCGGGCGCGCTGCTGTCCACCCTCGGCATGGTCTCGCTCGTCTACGGCTTCATCCGGGCCTCCCAGGACGGCTGGCGCGACCCGGTGACGCTCGGCTCCTTCGGCGCCGCCGTGGTCCTGCTGACCCTGTTCATCCTCAACGAGCGGCGCTCGCCCCAACCGATCACCCCGCTGCACATGTTCGCCGACCGCAACCGGGCCGGTACCTACGGCATCATGCTCATGCTCGCCTGCGCGATCTTCGGCATGTTCTTCTTCCTGACCCTCTTCGTGCAGATCGTGCTGGGCTTCAGCCCGATCCAGGCCGGCCTCGCCTTCCTGCCGGTCAGCGTCGTGATCGCGATCGGCGCCGGCATCACCTCGCAACTGCTGCCGAAGTACGGGCCCAAGCCGTTCATGGTCATCGGCGCGCTGTCCTCGGCGGCCGGACTCGGCTGGCTCACGCAGACCGACATCCACTCCACGTACCTGGGCAGCATCCTGGGCCCGATGCTGCTCTTCGCCCTCGGCATGGGCCTGCAGTTCGTCTCGCTGACCCTGATGGCCCTGTCCAACGTCCCCGACCGGGAGTCGGGCGCGGCCTCCGGTCTGCTGAACACGACCCAGCAGGTGGGCGGCTCGCTCGGCCTGTCGATCCTGGTGACCGTCTACGGCACGGCGAGCCGCAACGAGGCCAAGGAGCAGCTTCCGAGCTTCCTCGGCACGGCCACCCCCGAACAGAAGGCCTTCCTCGTGCGCACCGGCCAGTTCCCGAAACCGTGGAGCGACCAGGTGCTCACCTCGGGCATCAGCGCGGCCTTCGTCGTGGCCTCCCTGTTCACCCTGGTCGGAGCGCTGATCGCGCTGTTCGCGATCCAGGTCCGCCCCTCGGACCTCGAACGCCTCCAGGGCAACCACAGCCCGACGGCGGACCGCAGATAGGACGTGTCCGCTACCCGTCCAGACGGCTGCCGAGGCGGCTGTCGAGGCGGCTGACCCGGCAGCGCGCCGGGCCGTTCGTCCGCAGGGTGATCCCGGCGCCGACCGGGATCTCGGTGTCCACGGCCTCGAACTCGTAGGCCCGCAGGATCATCGCCAGCGCGATCACCGACTCCAGCATCGAGAAGTGCTGTCCGATGCAGGCGCGCGGGCCGCCGCCGAAGGGGAACCACGCGTAGCGCGGCCGCGCCGCCTCCGCCTCCGGGGTGAAGCGCTCGGGGTCGAAGCGGTCCGGGTCCGGCCAGTGTTCGGGGTGGCGGTGCGTCACCCAGGGGGCCAGGATCACGTCCGCGCCCGCGGGGACGGCGTACTCCCCGATCCGGGTGGCCGCGACGGCCTTGCGGCCGATGACCGGCGCGGCCGGGTACAGCCGCATGGCCTCCTTGAGGACCTGGGTGAGGTACGGGAGCCGGTCCAGGTCGGCGGCCTCGGGCGTACGGTCGCCCAGGACGCGGGAGATCTCCTCGCGGGCCCGGTCCTGCTGCTCCGGGTGGCGGGCCAGCAGGTGCAGGGCGAAGCAGAGGGAGGTGGCGGTCGTCTCGTGCCCGGCCAGCAGGAAGATCAGGATCTGGTCGCGCAGCTCACCCGCGTCGAACTCCCCGTCGTCCGAGCTCTTGGCGGCGGCGAGCAGCGTCAGCAGGTCCTCGCCGGGGGTGTCGGCGCCGGCCCCGCGCCGCTCGGCGATGATCTTGTCGCACACCCCGTAGAGCTCGTCCATCGCGGTGGCCGCCCGCTTGTTGCCCGGCGTGGGCCAGTGGCGCGGGATGTTGGCGGGGGAGTAGCCGCGGCGCAGCACGTAGTCGGTGATGACCGGAAAGCGCCGGGCCACCACGTCGGCGGTGGTCTCGACGTCGGTGCCGAAGAGGATCCGGGCGACGGCGCGCAGGGCGAGGTGCATCATCTCGTCGGAGACGTCGACGACGCCGTCCGGGGCCTCCTCCCAGGCGGCGAGCACCGACGCGGTCTCGGCGGCGACGGCCCCGGCGTAGCCGTCCACCCGGCGCCGGGTGAACAGCGGCTGGACCAGCCGGCGCTGGCGGAGGTAGTCCTCGTCCTGACTGGTCAGCAGCCCGTTGCCGAAGGACTCCCGGACCTCCTGGTAGAAGGGGTTCTCCTTGCGGAAGTTGGCCGCCTCGGAGGCGAGGACCTGCTGCGCGCCCTCGGGGGAGAAGACGCAGTACAACTCGGCGCGCAGCCCGGGCGGGCCGGCGGTGATCCGAACGACGTCACCGTGCCGCTGCTGGGCCCGCAGATAGGTGCCGAGGGAGTCCGACTTGAGCTCGAAGAGCGACCCGAGCAACGGGACCCCCGCGAGACCGGGAACCTCCGTACCCGCATCGACCCCTGCGTTCGCTCCGACTGCCATGGCCGCCCCCTCGTCCCGTACCGAAGGCCCGATTCTGCCGCTCAGCCCCCACCCGTGGCGAGGCCCGTAGCCCATCAGGCCGAATACCGACGCCGGGCCACTCAACGCGGGAGCCCCCGGTCCTCCGAGACGGGAGGTGGGGGCTTCGTGAAGCGCGGGCCGGTGACGGTGAGTGTTTCCGCCTCGGTCAGCGGCGCCAGCGGTCGGGACTGGGGCCCTTGCAGGTGTAGAGCTTGCCGTTCTGCTTGCCGGTGCCGGTCGCTCCGGGCGTCGAGCAGTACGCGCCTGGTGTGACGGTGCCGCTGCTGCTGCCGCCCGTGCTCGAACCGCCCGAAGAGGAGGTACCGGAGGTGTCGTCGTCACTGCTGTCGCGCGTCGGCTCGGGCTTCGGGTGAAGGTCGGTGGAGGTTGTGGCCGGGCAGGCGGTGCCCGGTGCGACCACGTGGACGCTCGGGTCTGCGGACTTCGGAACGAGCTTGGTGCCGGCGGACGGACCCTGGAAGCAGACGACTCAGGGGACAGTTCGTCGTGCCCGAGCTCAGCCCTTCTCTCCGATGGCCGCCCGTAGCCAGTCGAGCGTGCCCTGCCCGAGCAGCTCCTCGGCGAGCCGCTTGCCCGTCTCGGTCGTGAGTCTGGCCTGGCTGTTGTCGATCCACCGCTGCGCGGCCTGGTACCCCTGGGCCTTGTACTCGATGCCCTGGAGCATGCACTCCAGCTTGTCCGCGTCGCGCGCGCAGACCGCCTCCGGCGAGTCCTTTCCCTCGTACTCGGCGACCAGGTCCTGGATCGCCGACGCGAGCACGTCCGGCATGCCCGCGGTCTGATCGGCGGTCACGGCCTCCGGGTCAGCGCTGGTCGCGTACTTCTTCCCCAGGTGGTTCACGTCCCCGGTGCGGGTCTCCTGGGTGTCGTGCCAGACAGCGAGGAAGGCCGCTCGCGCGGGGTCGGCGCCTTCCAGCTTCGCAATGATCGAGGCGATCAGCGAGGTGCGCCAGGAGTGCTCGGCGACGCTCTCGGGGTCGTTGACGCCGGCCATCCACCAGCCCGTGCGGCGGGTGTGCTTGAGGGTGCCTGCCTCGTAGAGGAAGCGCGCCACCGCGGACAGGTCGTCAGCCACTGTGTCTCCTTCTTACGCCTCGGCAAGGCGGATCGCGTACCGGATGCCCTCCAGCTCTCGGCGCGCACGCGTCGAGGCCGTGGTGCCATCCAACAGCACGGGCAGTTGGGACCGCAGCGCGCGCCCGGCATCCGAGCTGGTACGGAGGAGTCCCGGGCGCGCGGTGAGCAGCGCCCACAGCGTGTGCACGTTGAGGTCGAAGAAGCCGTGCGGTGGCGCGAGGGCCCCGACCAGGTGCCGGAGCAGTCGGTGTCCGTGCCAGGTCACCGTGCGGGGAGCGGCGATGAAGTCGTCGGACAGCTCGGGGTGTGCTGACTCCCCGATCCAGTACGCCCAGTAGCTGAGGTTGGCCGCCTCACCGGCCTCGTCGTCGTCCAAGTCCGTGGAGATGAAGTGCTGCATCCGATCTCGATTCCCCTGCCGTGCGGCCACAGCGGCAACGGAGCGGGAGGTGAGCCACTGGGTGAGCCAGTCGGATGGCCGCTCGGTCTTTCGCTGCTGGGCGAGCCAGTCGGAGGTGTCCGCCGCATCGTCGTAGCCGGCGAGGTAGAGAGCCTGTCGGCGGAGGAGGAACTGGCGCCCGGTGTGGGCTTCCTCGGCCATGCGCCGCATGTGGCCGAAGAACCTGCGGCGCTCCTCACTGGTGAGCTCGGGCCGGGAGGCGACGGGACCGCGGCGAGTACGCGGCGGGGGCCGGAGGGCGTGCATCGGCTCTGGGGTGACCCCGTTCAGCGGCCAGGCGAGCACCTCGACAAGATCACGCCGCATGACTCATGCTCCCAGGGGGCTGTCAGCTGGTGTCCCCTCGTCGTCCAGGGCGCCGGCCAGCAAGACGTCAACTTCCAGGGCCTTCTCCAAGGCCAAGAGCAGGGCGGGGCCGGCACCCATCCGCATCAGCCGGTTCCGGTGCACCAGCATCTGGCCGACGGCCAGGGCTGTCAGGGGGCGTCGGCCGCTTTCCCATCCGGCGACGGTGTCCGCCGAGACGGAAAACGCCTCGGCGAGGGTCTCCTGGGTGTGGCCGAGTTGCTCGCGGATGACGCGGAACACGTAGCCGGAAACCATGCCGCCGCGGCCTCGCCGCCGGCTTCCCTGACTGCCGGTCAGGGTGGTGGTCGGGTTGGTGCCCATGACGCTCCCTTTGCGTAGCCGTGCAGTCAAGTAACCCGTACTGGCGGTCACTTCGAGCGCATCCGCCCGGATTCTACGCTCAAATCCGTGGTCACCCGACTGCTCAGCGTAGCGGTTGTGGATGCGGTGAGAGCCGCCGCAGGAGGCCGTTCAAAACCCCTGACGACGGTAGGGAGCACCCCGTGACGAGCCCCACCCTTCGCGGCGTATGGAGCATCACCACACCGGACACCGCAGGCTCAGGCCTGCACGCGGTGGGTGAGCCCAGCGCCGAACTCCTCGACCGCGCTCTGGTCGGTTGGGAGCACTTCACCAGCACCACGGACGAGAAGCCGTCCGAGGGCTGAGGTGTACGAATACGTGCCACACCGCCTGCTCCGCAAGCACGTCCGCGACATCGCGTCCGGCGCCGAGGGAGAGCTGATGGCAGTCATCAACGAGAACGTGTCCGAAACAGCCGTTGAGCGGTGGGCAGAGCTCGCCTACATCCGGCTCGCGTCCGGCCGTGAGATCACCACCGTCATCGACAACATCGAATCGGCATGAGCGAGCTCGGCCGACAGACGCTCTACGTCACGGCCCTGGCCGTCGTGACCGCAGCGATCCTTCTCGGCACCCGCCGACCCTGCCACCTCCGGCACCAAGGAGACGCCATGTCCACCCCCTGCCCGCCCCCGCCCCCGTGCAGCTCCGGCAAGGGCCAGAGCCCGACGCCGGCTCACAGCGCCACCACGACCCTCACCGTGCCCTCGAACCCCCGCGCACTGCTGAGCGACGCCGAGTTCAACGTTGTCATGCACACCGTCCTCGACGGCAACCCGGACATGACCCCGAACGACGCCGGACGGATCGTCACGGAAGCGCTCAAGTTCGTCAGCGTTGCAGCGGCGTTCCCCGCGGTGCCGATCACCCCGTCGCTGGAGGTGGACGAGGGCTGGCACGCGCTGATCCTCCACACTCACCTGTACGCCCGCCTCTGCTCGCGCCTCGGCCGGTTCGTCCACCACTACCCCGAGCGCCCCGACCCGGCACGCTACGACCCGCACGTCCTGACACGCACCACGGTGCTCATCGAGCAGGCCGGGTACACCGCCGACCCCGAGCTGTGGACCGGCCCCGGCGAAGCACTCGTCACCGTCGGGGCGAAGGCCTTCCACACGCCGATGCCCGGCGGCTGCGGCCCCATCAACCCCGGCAACTGCGCGACCCACGGCGGCGGCGAAGGAGAGCAGGTTCGGCGCCACGCCGACGAAAGGGTGAGGACATGACTGCGGACGAGGCCCACCAGCTCCATGCCGCCATGAGGCAGTTCGGGATTCCCGGGGCCGTGACCCCGCTCGACACGGACGACCTCGACTGCCCCTGGTTCGTCGTCGATGAGGCAGGCCGGGACATCACGGCCCACGTCCTCGTCCAGGTAGCGGCGGCACGCAGGAGGCAGCCGACGCGGGGCTTCGTCATCGCGCGCTGACACCATCCAGTCCCGGTCGGCCGCTCCCGGCCGGGACTGCTCTTGACCGCCTGGCGAACCTTCGTATCCGCCCCAGCCAAGCGCGGACATGCTTACGAAGTGGCCGCCCGAGGCCTTCGCTGTCTGCCCCTACGTCATGCCGCCCTGCCGGTACGCCGCAGGGTCCACCCTGACCGACAGACCCGAAGCTGTATGTGCTTTTAGTCTGAAGTTGCCATTCTGGAATGGGCGGTTGATGGGCGCTCGGAACGCGAAAAGCCCCCACTGGCCGGCTCGGTGCCGGGGCGGGGGCTGGGCGCGTGTGGGGGTGGCTAGAGGGCGACGCTGGCGGAGACCTCGATGGTCGTTTCGGACCCGGTCACGAAGTAGAGGGTGAGCTTCTTGATGTCCTTGCCCGTCTCGTACACCAGGTGCAGATCCGTGGTCTTGCCTACGCCCAGGTTCTTGCTCAGCGGCTCAGCCCTGTAGATGTACATAAGATTGAATCTTGTACCGGTCGGTACGCAGGATGAGCCACCAATACGACGAAGCCATCGCCCTGGACGCGAGGGACCTGCGCCTATGGCCTGCGCTTTTCTGGGCAAGTAGGCATGAAATGCCTGAGGCCCTGTCACCCTTCGTGAAAGGGTGACAGGGCCTCGCGTACGTACGGCTTCCTAGATGTCGCGGAAGATCTCGATCTGGGCGCCCACCGAGTTGAGGCGTTCCGCCAGTTCCTCGTAGCCGCGGTTGATGACGTAGACGTTGCGCAGGACCGAGGTGCCCTCGGCCGCCATCATCGCGAGGAGGACGACCACCGCCGGGCGCAGGGCCGGCGGGCACATCATCTCCGCCGCGCGCCAGCGGGTGGGGCCCTCGACCAGGACGCGGTGGGGGTCCAGCAGCTGGAGGCGGCCGCCGAGGCGGTTCAGGTCGGTCAGGTAGATGGCCCGGTTGTCGTACACCCAGTCGTGGATCAGGGTCTGGCCCTGGGCGACGGCGGCGATGGCCGCGAAGAAGGGGACGTTGTCGATGTTCAGCCCGGGGAAGGGCATCGGGTGGATCTTGTCGATCGGGGCTTCGAGCTTCGAGGGCCGGACCGTGAGGTCGACCAGGCGGGTGCGCCCGTTGTCGGCGCTGTACTCCGCCGAGCGGTCGTGGTCGAGGCCCATCTCCTCCAGTACCGCGAGCTCGATCTCCATGAACTCGATCGGGACCCGGCGGATGGTCAGCTCCGACTCCGTGACGACCGCGGCGGCGAGCAGGCTCATCGCCTCGACCGGGTCCTCGGAGGGGGAGTAGTCCACGTCCACGTCGATGTTCGGGATGCCGTGGACGGTGAGCGTGGTGGTGCCGACGCCCTCGACCTTGACGCCCAGCGCCTCCAGGAAGAAGCACAGGTCCTGGACCATGTAGTTGGAGGAGGCGTTGCGGATGACGGTGACGCCGTCGTGCCGGGCGGCGGCCAGCAGCGCGTTCTCGGTGACCGTGTCCCCGCGCTCGGTCAGCACGATCGGGCGGTCGGGGGAGACCGCGGTCGCGACCTTCGCGTGGTAGATGCCCTCGGTCGCGGTGATGTCCAGGCCGAACCGGCGCAGGGCGATCATGTGCGGCTCGATGGTGCGGGTGCCGAGGTCGCAGCCGCCGGCGTAGGGCAGGCGGAAGGTTTCCATCCGGTGCAGCAGGGGGCCGAGGAACATGATGATGCTCCGGGTCCGGCGCGCCGCGTCCGCGTCCATGGCCTCCATGTCGAGGCGGGCCGGCGGGATCAGCTCCAGGTCAACGCCGTCGTTGATCCAGCGGGTACGGACGCCGATGGAGTTCAGGACCTCCAGGAGGCGGTAGACCTCCTCGATGCGGGCCACCCGCCGCAGCACCGTACGTCCCTTGTTGAGCAGCGAGGCGCAGAGCAGGGCGACGCACGCGTTCTTGCTCGTCTTGACGTCGATGGCGCCGGAGAGGCGGCGGCCGCCGACCACGCGCAGGTGCATCGGGCCCGCGTAGCCCAGGGAGACGATCTCGCTGTCGAGCGCTTCACCGATTCGGGCGATCATCTCAAGGCTGATGTTCTGATTGCCGCGTTCGATCCGGTTCACCGCGCTCTGGCTGGTGCCGAGTGCATCCGCAAGCTGACTCTGTGTCCAGCCCCGGTGCTGCCGGGCGTCACGGATGAGCTTGCCGATGCGTACGAGGTAGTCGTCTGCCATGGGTGCACCGTATCTCAGATATGAGATGCGGCCTGCGTCGGGTGTGGCAGAAGGGTGGTACAGCCGGGCGTGTCGGGGCGGGTGTTATCGAGCGTCAGGTTCCATGACGGGGTCTCCTTGCGCGTGATGGTCGACGATCCGGCCCAGCAGACGGGTGAGTTGCTCCCGCTCCGACGGGGACAGCGGGGCGAGCAACTCCCCCTGGGCCGCGTCGAGGATGTGCTCCAGCCGGTGCAGCCGCCGCCGGCCGAGCGGTGTGAGGGTGATGACATTGCGCCTGCGGTCCTCGGGGTCGGGGGCCCGCTCCACCAGTTCGCGCTCGGCGAGTTCGTTGATGACGGCGACCAGGTCGCTGCGGTGGATGCCGGTGCGGCCGCTCAGGGTGGCCTGGCTCGCCGGACCGGACTCCTCCAGGGCAACGAGGGCCGCATAGTGCCATTTACGGGCATCTGCCCGATTGAGCGCCTCGGATACCAGCCGCTGCGCGTGGGTGGAGGCCTGCCCCAGCAGTCGGCTGGGCAGCTCGCGCAGCCGTGCCGGGACGGCCCCGTTCTCTTCCGTGGTCATGGGGCGATGTTACCCATGGTGTTAGTGCCACCAACGGTACGGCCCGCCCACGGTGACCGATGGCACCCCACGGTGACCCATGGCACCCCACGGCGACCCGCGGCGGTCCGCTCGGCCCTCGACCTGAAGCCGCCACCGCCACCGCGCCCGGGTCGCGGCCCGAGGATATGACCCGTCATGTCGGTCATGCCCGCCGAATCAGGGCAGGCCGAGGCCGCCGGCGGACCCGCGGTCCGGCCGGGCCGGGGGCATGCCTCGGCGTCCCAGCGGGTGTCCTGTCTCAGTGAAGTTAGTCGCTGGAAGTGGGGCTGACCTGGACGGACTATCTTCCGTGAGACGTGTCGGCTCTCGACTGCCCAGTGAAGCTGGCGCCAGCAGGCAGGGGGTGTCCATTGCAGCGCGGAAGCTCCAGCGGCGGGCACCGACAAACCTGCGCGGACGGTTGTCGTACTGGGAAGGCACAATCGGCGCATGTCTGAGATCTTCGTCGACCTGGGAAAAGTCAATGCGCCGTCGGGTGTCCTGGTCCTCGGCATGGCTGGGTGGATCGACCAGTGGCGGGACCTGGGGCAGCCCCTGTCCGAGCGCGCCAGGACGGCTGCTGCGAGGGGAGGAGGCCATCTTCGGGAGTGGTTGTGCGAGGCGGTCGCGGTTCCGGCAGCCGACGACCGGCCCTTGATGGTGCGGGCGAGCACTTCGCCGTCTCCGTTCGACGAGGAACCGACGATCGCGACCCTGGAGATCGGTCTTGGTGTTCCGTGGCCTAAGACCGCGGACCGGTCGGCACCGGTCCGACTCGGGGACCTGCCCGTCGACCGGTGCGGCATGGTTGTCGGCGATGCCGCAGGGCTGGACGCGTGGACGGGAATGGACGCCGAGCCGGCGGACGGGCTCGCCGATGTCTTCTACTGGGGCCTGTACGCGGACGACGCACATGCGCAGTTCGGTGGTGAGCGGATCGCGCAGCACGGCGTCGACGGACCGCATGGGTGGCTGGACCTCCCGGTGGCTGAGGCGGCCGCACGTGCGGCCGAACTCGCCGCCTGGCGGGACCGCCTCCACGGCAAGGGCCTCATGGTCTCGGTCGACAAGCACACCGATTTCCACCGCTTCCAGCGGGCCGGGTGGCACCATCCGCTCCACGTCGGTGCGATCGACGTCGGCGGTTGCCGGGTGCTCGGCATTGAATGGGACCAGGGCGACCACTCGATGAGGCACCGCGGCGAGCGGGACGCCGGCCAGGTCTATCCGGTCACGCTCGAAGCTGACGAGGCGGGGACGACAGTGATGCGATGGACCATCCCGCCCTACGACCTCGGCGACGAAGACGAGTGATGAGACCCGTGACACGAGTTGCGAGATCACACGGGCTAAGCGGGTCAAGAGTGCCATTTCGCAGCGTAGCGCTGAGGGCAGCGCGAGCGGACGTAGTGGCGGAGCAGTGAGTAGGACACGGAGACGTCGTGGTCGTCCATGAGATTCAGCCAGATCTGTTTCGGTCCGAGGCCCTGATCCAGCATGGCCTGGATGGGCTCCATGAGGTCGGCGTCGAGATGCGAATGGTCCCGTTCGACTCCTCGGGGAGGCGGCTGCATCGTGTCCAGGGCGAGGCGGACGAGACGGCGAGGGAGGCCGTGCCGCAGGGCCAGGTCCTGAATGGTGTGGCCTCTGCGGGCGTCGATGTAGATGAGCAAAGCGAGATGGGGCTGGCCTGGGAACAGCTCGGTTCGAGCAGTGCGCGGGTTGGGCTTCATGCGGCCGCGCGGGGAGCTGGCGTCAGCGAGCGCCCGGTCCAAATGCTGCTCGGAGCGGCCGGAAACCGCAGACAGGCGGTCCAGCTGGGGCTTGCCGAACCAGAAGGGCGGTCCGCTGAGGAAGCAGTGGAGGTAGCTCGGCTTGAGATGGTTCGCGCGCGCGAGACGGCGGACGTAGGAGTCGGTGATCTCGCCGACGCAGGGGCGCAGCCGGACGGGCAGCGGAGCCAGCAGGCGAGGCAGCTCTGGCAGTGGGCGGGACACTTCAGCGGCCCTTCTTCGCCGCTTCCGCGGCATGGTCCAGGGGGATCGCGTCGAGCCCTGCCTTGGTCACGCGTTCTGTGCCGCTGAGGATGGCGTCGATCGCGGCGCCCCGGATCGCGTGGGAGAGCGCGCCGATCATGCCGTCGGCCCGCTTGTGGAGGTAGCGGTCCAGCGTGACCAGGCTGCCCGGCGGGTGATCATGCAGCAGCAGGGTCTTCTCCATGGTTGCGACCAGCCCCTTCCACTCGGCGCCGTAGGGGAACGGGCGAGTGGGGACGAGGGTGAAGCGGCCTGCGATCTGGGCGCCCCGGGTGCCGGCCAGGAGTTCGCTGGTCTCAAGGTTGATCCCTGCATAGACGAACGTCGCGGGGATGCGCTCGGAGAAATACTTCAGGGTGTCGGAGACCTCGGCCCCGGCCCGTGTGACCTGCGAGACGTTGTGGATTTCGTCGACGAGGACCAGACCGGTGCGGGTGTCCGTGCAGACGCCGACCACCGCTTCGATGATGTCGGTCATGTTTGACCTGGCCCGGACCGGCAGCCCCAGGAAGCGCGCGAACTCGGCCGCGATCATGCGGGCGGACGCCGCGGGTGGGACGGTGATGTAGAGCACCGGGATGCGGTCGGTGACGTTCGGGTGGCGGGCTCGGTCGAGGAGTTCGTGGGCGAGCCCGAGCTGGGTGATCGCGCTGGTCTTGCCCGTTCCGGGGAGCCCGGAGACCATCAGGCCGCGGCGGGCGCTGATCGCGTGCCGGTTGAGCAGGACCAGCCGTCGGCCGCAGACCACGGTCTTCTCGACGAACGAGGTGGCGACCACCAGCATCCGTGCGTGGTGGTCGAGCCGGTCGTCGTCATAGAGCGCCCGCTCGGTCGGGGACAGCTTGGCCAGCTCGAGAGGAGTCAGCAGGACCGGAGGGCTGGGTGGGCCGGCGGCGAACTTCCGCCATCCGTCCAGGGTGGTCAACTGCCGGTTGGCCTCGGCATCCGCTTCCTGGAGCGTGGTGTGCCGGGTTGCCGGTCCGGAGATGGTCACGGACGCCTCCAGGGGTTCGCGAGCGGGTCGAACAGACCCAGCGGGATGACTTCGGCCAGCTCGGTGTCCGCCTGGCCCCCCTGAACGGTCTCGTCGGCGGGCGGATCGGGGGTCGGCCGGTCAGGGGCGGTGGCCCGGGTTCGTGCGGCGACGCGCCGGGACCGTTTGGCCGCAGGCCCCTGCTTCAGGGCGGGTCCCTCGTAGGCGCGCCGCAGCAGCGCGGCGGCGGCGTCCGCGACCTGTTCTTCCGTGCCGCCGGGGACCTGCTCGCGGGCGTGGTCCCAGGCCAGTTCCCCGAACGGGACGCCGACGCGGTGCAGGTGTTTCCAGAACACAGTGATCCACCGATTGCGCTGGCGGTCGCGTACCCAGATCCGGGAGATGTCGTAGGGGTCGTGGTGGATCTCCCACAAGCCCTTCTTCTCCCTCACCCCGGAGTGCTGGCGGCGCAACGGACCCAGTTCGCCGTCGTCGTAGGTGCGGTGCTTGATCCGGATGCCGTAGCTGTTGATCGCCTGCCAGCGTTCAGGCAGCAACTCGACGTAGTCCTCGCCGTCCAGCGGAACCGGGACGTAGCCGCAGGACTGAAGCAGCGTCGTGTACTTCTCGTTCGGCGAGAACGCGCGCCCCGGCGCCTGCGGATCACGCAGCCCGTCGTGCGGCCTGGTCTGCCAGACGACGATGACCCACTCATCGAGCAGGCTCTGGAGTTCAGGAAGAGACCACAGCGGCCCGTCCTCCAGTTTCCGGCCGCGGCGGTCCGTGGTCGATCCGGTGTAGCCCGCGACGAACTGGGCGAACAGCGTGGCCACCGAGCCCAGAGTCTTCTCGATCGTGCCCTTGTCGGTCGGCGTCGCCTTGTGGGCCGGTTGCAGGTTGATGCCCAAATACCGGCAGGAGGCCCGGAAGTTCCGGGAGATGAACACCTTGCCGTGGTCGCAGACGATCGTCTCCGGCACGATCACCGGCCGCGCCGCCGCGTGCTCCAGGCGCTCGTCCAACGTCAGCAACCGCCGGTGCGGCAGCACCGAACGGGACATCCGCAGGGCCTCCGACCAGCCGGGCCGCATCGCCTCCGGGGTGACGCTGCGAGCCAGCAGCGCGGACGCGTCCGCGGCCTTCGTGGTCGGCCGCAGCGCCGCCGCAGTGATCGACCTCGTCGCGATGTCGACCATCGCAGTCAGCTCGACCTTCTCCGCGATGCCGTCGTCCAGGCGCACCAGCACATCCAGCGGGGTCGAGTCGATCTGCATCAGCTCGCCCGGTGCACTGGCCGGAACCTCCCTGAACGGGCCGGGAGGTCGGGCCTTGACCGACCGGCGTGTGCGGGCCGAACCCGTCGCGTGCGTGCCCGTCGCCAGCTTGCTGTTGAGCCGGTAGAGAGTGGCCCGGGAAGGGACCTCAACACCTGTGGCGTCCTCACGGCCTGCCAGGATCTCCTTGGTCCGCCAGACGATGAATCCGATCGTCTTCGACGAGTCCTCGGCCGTCTCGTCGATCGCCTGCCGCATCGCCTGCACCACCGCCGCGTCGATCTTGCCGAAGGCCGGCATCTGCTTGGCCGACCGACCGTCGGCCAGTCCGACCAGCCCGTCACGCTGGTAGCGCTGGCGCCGCTGCTTGATCCCGCTGGCCGTCACCTTGTGGCCGGCCGCCGTCAACTCGGCCGCCTTGGCCCGTTCGCGCTCAGCCAATGAGTGCTGTCTCGGGTCGAACTCCGGCCGGGTTACGGCCTCATCGGATGCCCCCGGCGGCAGCCCGTGCAGCACCTCCAGGATGTGGCCCTCCCACCAACGTGCCTGTTCAGTCGCTGTCTCGGGAAACTCCGCGAGCCGGGCTGTAGGCGGGACCTTCCGTCCCTGCCTATTCAATGGGCATCCCTTTCGACCTGGCCCACGACCGTGCGTGGACCCAGCAACTGGACCGTCAGGTCCTCGGCGACCAGTTCCTGACGCCAGAGCAGATGGAACAGCGCGGGCAGCGTGGCGAGCCGGTCGCCCGCCGCGTCGGCCCCGGGCAGCAGCGGCCCCGGCGTCGCGAAGATCTCCCGCAGGCGGTCCGCAGCCGTGGGGTGCAGGCACCGCGGGTGTCGGTAACGGGACAGCCACCGGACGTTCGCCAGCAACACCGGCTCCGGCGTCCCGACCCGCTCGAAGTGCCAACCCGCCTGAGCGCAGGCGATCCGCGTCACCTCGAACGCTTCCGCGTCCTTCGGCTCGATCCGCTCGTCCGCGCGGACATCGACGACCACGGCCGAGCCGTCCACCCGGCGCACGAAGTAGTCCGGAGCGTGCCGACGCTCCCGTGCCCCGTCGTGCCAGTGCAGCCAGAAGGGCTGCGAGGCGATCCCCGCCACCTGCGGATCGAAGTCCATGAGCACGAGCCGGTCCCGCTCAAGCCAGGACTCGAAGCCCACGTGCTGCCCAGTCGTCGCCGCCCAGTACCAGCCGGCGAAGTGACGTTCCCCACGAGACCACCGGAACGGCCGCACCGGTGCCGCTTCCTCGAATCGAGCCGTCACACAGTCCAGCAGAGGACGGCGCTGCCGCTGACCTATGGCGTCCACGTACGCCAGCTCGACGTACGGCCCTGCAAGATCCACCCCAGCCGGTACGGCCACCAGCACCCCCAGTGCGTTTAGCCCGTACGGCTAGGTTCACTGAGACGGAAGGCCGAACGACTGGGTTCGCTGAGTAAACGCCTCGATTGGATGAGAGCGGTCACCGGGCGTGCGCCTCGTTCTCGCACCCGGACATGTACTAGAGTTATCTCGACATCGAGATATCTGCCGAAGGCGTACCGCAGCCGCCCCCGCTGGTAAGGGTTACCTAACTTAGCCTTACCTTAGCGGATTGGCCAAGGGGCGTGGCGGCAGGATTGCGGTAATACGCGCGAATTCATGCATGAAGGAGACTGTCGTGTCGGCGAACAGCTTCGACGCCCGCAGCACGCTGCAGGTGGGCGACGAGTCGTACGAGATCTTCAAGCTGGACAAGGTCGAGGGCTCCGCCCGCCTTCCCTACAGCCTGAAGGTCCTGCTGGAGAACCTGCTCCGTACCGAGGACGGCGCGAACATCACCGCCGACCACATCCGGTCGCTCGGCAACTGGGACTCGCAGGCCCAGCCCAGCGAGGAGATCCAGTTCACGCCGGCTCGCGTGATCATGCAGGACTTCACCGGTGTCCCCTGCGTCGTGGACCTCGCCACGATGCGCGAGGCCGTGAAGGCCCTCGGTGGCGACCCGGCGAAGATCAACCCGCTCTCGCCCGCCGAGATGGTCATCGACCACTCGGTCATCGCCGACAAGTTCGGCACGAAGGACGCCTTCGCGCAGAACGTCGAGCTGGAGTACGGCCGCAACAAGGAGCGCTACCAGTTCCTGCGCTGGGGCCAGACCGCCTTCGACGACTTCAAGGTCGTCCCCCCGGGCACCGGCATCGTCCACCAGGTCAACATCGAGCACCTGGCGCGCACGGTCATGGTCCGCAACGGCCAGGCGTACCCCGACACCCTCGTCGGCACCGACTCGCACACCACCATGGTCAACGGCCTGGGCGTGCTGGGCTGGGGCGTCGGCGGCATCGAGGCCGAGGCCGCGATGCTCGGCCAGCCGGTCTCCATGCTGATCCCGCGCGTCGTGGGCTTCAAGCTGACCGGCGAGCTGCCGACCGGCACCACCGCCACCGACCTCGTGCTCACGATCACCGAGATGCTGCGCAAGCACGGCGTCGTCGGCAAGTTCGTCGAGTTCTACGGTGAGGGCGTCGCCGCCACCTCCCTCGCGAACCGCGCCACCATCGGCAACATGTCGCCGGAGTTCGGCTCCACCGCCGCGATCTTCCCGATCGACGGCGAGACGCTGAAGTACCTGCGCCTGACCGGCCGCGACGCCCAGCAGGTCGCGCTCGTCGAGGCGTACGCCAAGGAGCAGGGTCTGTGGCTGGACCCGGCCGCCGAGCCGGACTTCTCCGAGAAGCTGGAGCTCGACCTCTCCACGGTCGTCCCCTCCATCGCCGGCCCGAAGCGCCCGCAGGACCGCATCGTCCTCGCCAACGCCTCCCAGCAGTTCGCGCTGGACGTGCGCAACTACGTCGAGGACGACGACGAGGCGGGCAAGGAGTCCTTCCCGGCCTCCGACTCCCCGGCCACCGTCGACGGCGTGCCGACCCGCCCGACGCTGGTCACCCTGGCCGACGGCTCGTCCTTCGAGATCGACCACGGCGCCGTCACCGTCGCCGCGATCACCTCCTGCACCAACACCTCGAACCCCTACGTCATGGTCGCCGCGGCGCTCGTGGCCAAGAAGGCGGTCGAGAAGGGTCTCTCCCGCAAGCCGTGGGTCAAGACCACCCTGGCCCCGGGCTCGAAGGTCGTCACCGACTACTTCGACAAGGCCGGCCTGACCCCGTACCTCGACAAGATGGGCTTCAACCTCGTCGGGTACGGCTGCACCACCTGCATCGGCAACTCCGGTCCGCTGGACGAGGAGATCTCGAAGGCGATCAACGAGCACGACCTCGCGGTCACCTCGGTGCTCTCCGGCAACCGCAACTTCGAGGGCCGGATCAACCCCGACGTCAAGATGAACTACCTGGCCTCCCCGCCGCTGGTCGTCGCGTACGCCATCGCGGGCTCCATGAAGGTGGACGTCACCAAGGACGCCATCGGCATCGACACCGACGGCAACCCGGTCTTCCTCAAGGACATCTGGCCCTCCGAGGCCGAGGTCAACGACGTCGTGGCGAACGCCATCGGCGAGGACATGTTCAGCAAGTCCTACCAGGACGTCTTCGCGGGCGACGCCCAGTGGCAGGCGCTGTCCATCCCGACCGGCAACACGTTCGAGTGGGACCCGCAGTCCACCTACGTCCGCAAGCCCCCTTACTTCGAGGGCATGACGATGGAGACCACCCCGGTCTCCGACATCGCCGGCGCCCGCGTGCTGGCGAAGCTGGGTGACTCGGTCACCACCGACCACATCTCCCCGGCCGGTGCGATCAAGGCCGACACCCCGGCCGGCAAGTACCTCACGGAGCACGGCGTCGAGCGCCGCGACTTCAACTCGTACGGTTCCCGCCGCGGCAACCACGAGGTCATGATCCGCGGTACCTTCGCCAACATCCGCCTGCGCAACCAGATCGCGCCGGGCACCGAGGGCGGCTTCACCCGCGACTTCACCGTCGAGGGCGCGCCGGTCTCCTTCATCTACGACGCCTCGCAGAACTACCAGGCCGCCGGCATCCCGCTGGTCATCCTGGCGGGCAAGGAGTACGGCTCCGGCTCCTCCCGCGACTGGGCCGCCAAGGGCACCGCGCTGCTCGGAGTCAAGGCCGTCATCGCCGAGTCCTACGAGCGCATCCACCGCTCCAACCTGATCGGCATGGGCGTCCTGCCGCTGCAGTTCCCGGAGGGCGCCACGGCGGCCTCCCTGGGCCTGACCGGCGAGGAGACCTTCGCCTTCACCGGTGTGGAGGAGCTGAACAACGGCACCACCCCGCGCACCGTCAAGGTGACCACCGGCACCGGTGTGGAGTTCGACGCGGTCGTCCGCATCGACACGCCGGGTGAGGCGGACTACTACCGCAACGGCGGCATCATGCAGTACGTGCTCCGCAACCTCATCCGAGGCTAAGGGCGCGCCAAGCGGAGCCGCTCTCCGCTTGTCGGCACCATAGGGCCGTATCCCCGTTAAGGGGGTACGGCCCTTCCGCGTTTAGTGACGGCGGTGCCAGGTGACGGACAGGTCTCAACTCGGAAAAGCTGGTGGTCATCCTTGTGCACGATCTTGCTGAGGCGAGCGGAAGTGGACTATACCTGTGCGCGTCCAGGTCGCTTCACAGGAGCGCCCCCGGACCCGGAGGACAGCGGGGATCTGCGGCGTCGTCCGCATGCGCGGCAACTGCCGTGATTTCCCGCCTCCTTCACACTTCTGACGAAGGCGAGGACATGAGCATGGCATCCACCGGTGAGGGCCTCGGCCGCCGTGATCTGATCAAGCGCTCTGCGGCACTCGGCCTGATCACCGTGCCGACGATGGGCTTCCTGTCCGCCTGCGCGTCGGGCGGCGGCGAGCCCACCAGCGGACCGTCCAAGGCCGCGACCAGCGCGCAGAACCCCTTCGGAGTCGCGAAGGGCAGCAAGATGGACGTCGTCGTCTTCAAGGGCGGATTCGGCGACGACTACGCCAAGGCCTGGGAGGCCGCCTTCGACAAGAAGTGGGGCACCACCAGCTCCCACCTAGGCACCCAGGAGATCACCGGAAAGCTCCAGACCCGCTTCAACGGCGGCAACCCGCCGGACGTCGTCGACAACTCCGGCGCCCAGAAGATCAAGCTGGACGTGCTCTTCAAGAGCAACCAGCTCGCCGACCTCACCCCGGTCCTCGACGCGCCCTCGCTCGACGACCCGGGCAAGAAGGTCCGGGACACGCTGATCGCGGGCACCATCGAACAGGGCACGCAGGGCGGCAAGTTCGTCTCGCTGAACTACGTCTACACCGTCTACGGCTTCTGGTACTCCGGCAAGCTCTTCAAGGAGAAGGGCTGGACGGCGCCCAAGACCTGGGATGAGTTCCTCGCGGTCTGCGCCAAGGCCAAGGAGGCCGGCCTCGGCGGCCTCGCCCACCAGGGCAAGTACCCGTACTACATCAACGTCGTCATCATGGACCTGATCGCCAAGAAGGGCGGTCTGGACGCCATGAAGGCGATCGACAACCTGGAGCCGAACGCCTTCGAGGGCAACGCGGCGGCCCTCGCCGCCGTCGAGGCCGTCTACGAGGTGGTCGAGAAGGACCTGCTGCTCCCCGGCACCAACGGTCTGACCCACACGGAGTCCCAGACCGCCTGGAACCAGTACAAGGCCGCCTTCATCCCCTCCGGCTCCTGGCTGGAGAACGAGCAGCTCAAGCAGACGCCCGAAGACTTCGACATGCAGTTCCTGCCGGTCCCGCTGCTGGCCGACAGCAAGCTGCCCTTCGAGGCCATCAGGGCCGGCGCCGGCGAGCCCTTCATCGTCCCGGAGAAGGCCGCCAACAAGGCCGGCGGCCTGGAATTCATCCGTTCGATGCTGTCCCGCGAATGGTCGACCATGTTCGCCCAGCAGGCCAACTCGCTCACCGTGGTCAAGGACGGCGTCGACCCGGGCGTGAAGCTGCGGCCGGGCACCCAGTCGGCCGTGACGGCCCTCAAGACGGCGGGGACGAACACGTTCAACTACCTCTACCCCGACTGGTACAGCGAGATGGACACGGCGATCCAGGACGCGTCCAATGAGCTGATGGCCAAGCGGATCCAGCCGAAGGAGTGGATCAAGCGGGCCCAGGCTGCGGTAAACAAGGCGGCGCAGGACCCGAACGCCAAGAACAACCGTCGCAGCTGACTGCGCGCTCCACCGGTCACCGGGCACACCAGGGACGGACACCATGAGCCAAGTAGCCCAGGGCAGGGGACGGGGCGGCTTCATCGCCGGCTTCCTCCTCGCACCCCTCGCGCTGTACCTGACCTTCGTCATCTGGCCGTACGTACAGACGTTCGGCTATTCCTTCACCAACTGGACGGGCCAGTCGCCGACGTTCGACTTCGTCGGAGTGGACAACTACTCGGCCCTGATGAAGGACGAGGTCTTCCGCGGCGCCCTGTGGAACAACCTGCTGCTCCTGGTGTTCGTCCCGGTCGTCACCATCCTGCTCGCCCTCTTCTTCGCCTTCATGGTGAACGCGGGCGGGCGGGGCGGGGCCGGCGGTGTGAAGGGCGTGCGGGGATCGGGCTTCTACAAGATCGTCTACTTCTTCCCGCAGGTTCTCTCCCTCGCCATCCTCGCTGTGCTGTTCGGCGCCGTGTACCGCACCGACGAGGGCGGCCTGCTCAACGGCGTCCTCATCAAGCTCGGCCTGGTCGACCGGCTGCACCCGATCGAATGGCTGAACGAGCCGAACCTCGTGCTCTGGTGCCTGCTCCTCGTGGTCGTCTGGCACGGCGTCGGCTTCTACCTCGTGCTGTTCTCGGCGGCCATGCAGTCCGTCCCCAAGGACATCTACGAGGCCGCCCTGCTCGACGGGGCGGGGCGCGCCCAGACCTTCCTCAAGGTCACCCTGCCCCTGCTGTGGGATTCTGTGCAGACCTCCGCGGTCTATCTGGGGATCGCCGCGATGGACATGTTCGTCCTGGTGTCGACCATGACCTCGGGCCAGTTCGGCGGCGGACCCGACCACCACAGCGAGGTCATGGCGACGGTGCTGATGAGGAACTTCCTCTACTTCGGCAAGAGCGGCTACGCCTGCGCCATGGGCGTGGTCATGCTCGTCCTCACCATGATCCTTTCCGTCATCACGCTGCGCGCCACCCGCCGCGAGCGCATCGAGTTCTGAGCGGGAGACCCCCATGACCACAGTTGTCAAGGCTCCGGGCGAGGCCGCCGCCGAGCGGTCCGGCGGAGCCGGCCCGAGCGGGGAACGGCGCGGTGGACGCTCCGAGGGCCTGGTCCTCAACGTCTTCTCCCACGGCTTCCTCGCCGTCTGGGCCATACTGATCGTCCTGCCCCTGATCTGGCTGGCGCTCGGCTCCTTCAAGACCGACGCGCAGATCGGAGGCTCGGCCCTCAGCTGGCCCTCCAGCTGGAACGTCGACGCCTTCGGCCGGGCCTGGGACAAGGGCATCGGCGACTACTTCGCCAACACCCTGATCGTGATGGTGTTCTCGGTCCCGCTGACGATGCTGCTCGGCTCGATGGCGGCGTACGTGCTGGCCCGCTACCCCTTCCCGGGCAACCGGTTCATCTACTACTTCTTCGTCAGCGGGGCGATGTTCCCCGTCTTCCTGGCGCTCGTCCCGCTGTTCTTCATGGTCAAGCGGTTCGACATGCTGAACACGTACCAGGGCCTGATCCTCGTGTACGTCGCCTACTCGATGCCGTTCACCGTCTTCTTCATGCACTCGTTCTTCCGCACGCTGCCGACGGCGGTGCACGAGGCGGCGGTGATCGACGGGGCCTCGGACACCCGGATCTTCTTCCAGGTGATGGTGCCGATGGCCAAGCCCGGCCTGATCAGCGTCGGGATATTCAACATCCTGGGCCAGTGGAACCAGTACATCCTGCCCTCCGTGCTGATGCAGCCCCAGACGGGATCGGACCCCGAGCGCTACCTGCTCACCCAGGGCCTGATCCAGCTCCAGCAGCAGCAGGGGTACGAGACCGACCTGCCGGTGCTGTTCGCCGGTGTGACGATCGCGATGATCCCGATGCTGGTGGTCTACCTCTCCTTCCAGCGCCAGATCCAGGCGGGCCTCACCTCGGCGACGCTGAAGTAGGGGCAGCGGGTCCGGCCTCCGGAGCCCTGTGTCAGGAGCCGCCGGAGGCCTTCCGTAGCCTGTACAGCCTCCCGGAACCCGGGTCGCCGACCTCCTGCTGGATGCGGGGCTGCCGGGTTGTGCCGCCGACGCTCCACGCGGGCCGGCTGCACCCGGGGACGTCCACGCGGACCTTCTGCGTCCAGACGTCCCGGCCGGACTCGTACGACCAGGTCCCCGAGCCCGAACAGCTCGGCGCCGGGCCGGCGGGGTCGGTGTGGTGGCGCCCGCCGACGCCGGAGGCCGTGACCCGGCCGTCCGGGGAGAAGACCAGGGTGCCGCCCGTGTGGTCGACCCAGCTGCCGACCATGGTCCGCGGACCGATCGCCGGCGGCTCGTAGGCGGGCAGCAGACCGACGGCGAGTCCGAACGCGCCCAGCAGTCCCGTGCCCGCCACCACCGCCGTGCCCCACAGCGCCACCCGCCCCGTCAGCCCCTCGCGCCGGGGCAGGGCGATCAGCGCGCCCAGCGAGAGCGAGGCCGTGGCCGAGACCCAGAAGACCAGCGTGGGCCGCGTCTGCGCGTCGTTGTACGCGGCGATGCCGAAGACGGGCGGCGCCAGCAGGGCCGCCACCATCAGCGGTGCCGGGAACCAGGCCGCGCGCCCGCCGAGCAGGCGGCCGGCGAGGTCGGACAGGGCGACCGCCGGCAGCACGAGGACCAGCGACAGCAGGAACGCGATGACGGCGACGAGGGGCCAGGCGGAGAACAGGGCCCCGGTGATGGAGGCGTGGTCGGGGGGTTCGTCCGGCGGCGGCTGCGTCCGTACGTACAGCAGGACCACTACGACGGCGAGTGCCACCTCCAGGTTCCCCACCAGCGTCGAGACCAGCAGAACCCTGCCGTACGACCGTTTCTGATGCACGCTCGATCCCCCCTCGCGGCACGACGGACGAACGCGCCGGCCCGGCCGGCGGCGTCCTGGATCCATACTGCCAGCCGGGCTGAACGTGTTCAATTCATTCTTCGCGCCCACCTCACCCGGGCACCGTGGCTCCTACAGCCAGGTGTTGAACCGGCGGATGTACCAGGTCTTCACGAGCTGGGTGAGTGTGCAGTACGCGAGCAGTACGCCGGTCAGCCACGGGAAGTAGCTCGCCGGCAGGGCGACGAAGCCCAGCGAGGGAGCCAGCGGCGAGAAGGGCAGCCAGAGCCCGGTCAGCACCGCGAGGACGGTCATCACCATCACCGGCCAGGAGGCGCGGGACTGGATGAAGGGGATCTTCCGGGTGCGGATCATGTGGACGATCAGGGTCTGCGAGAGCAGGCCCTCGATGAACCAGCCGGACTGGAACAGGGACTGGCTCGCCCCGCTGTCGGCCCCGAAGACGTGCCACATGATCAGGAACATCGAGATGTCGAAGATCGAGCTGGCCGGGCCGATGGTGACCATGAACCGGCCGATGCCCTTGGCGTCCCAGTTGCGGGGCCTGCGCAGGTACTCCTCGTCCATCCGGTCCCACGGGGTCGCCAGCTGCGAGATGTCGTAGACCAGGTTCTGGACCAGCAGCATGATCGCGAGCATCGGCTGGAAGGGGATGAAGGCGCTCGCCACCAGCACCGAGAAGACGTTGCCGAAGTTCGACGACGCCGTCATCTTGATGTACTTGATCGTGTTGCCGAAGGTGGTCCGGCCCTGGACGACGCCCTGCTCCAGGACGGTCAGGTCCTTCTCCAGCAGGATGATGTCCGCCGACTCCTTGGCGATGTCGACGGCGGTGTCCACCGAGATGCCGACGTCGGCGTCCCGCAGCGCGGCCGCGTCGTTGATGCCGTCGCCGAGGAACCCGACGGTGTGCCCGTCGGCCTGCAGGGCCCGTACGATCCGGGCCTTCTGGACCGGGTTGACCTTGGCGAAGACCGTCGTACGGGCGGCCAGCGCGCGCAGTTCCGTCTCGTCGAGGCCGTCGATCTCGCTGCCGGGCACGACTTGCCCGACGTCGATGCCGACGTCGGCGCAGACCCGGGCGGCCACGAGGTCGTTGTCGCCGGTGACCACCTTCACCGCGATGCCCTTGTCGGCCAGGCCCTGGAGGGCGCGGGCGGCGTCGGCCTTCGGCGGGTCGAGGAAGGCGAGGAAGCCGACCAGGGTCAGCCGGTCCTCGTCGGCGACGGTGTAGGCGGAGCGCGCGCCGTCGGTCGCGCGGGTGGCCACGGCGAGGACCCGCAGGCCCTGGCGGTTGTTGTCCTCGGCGATCCGGGTGACGTGCCGGCGCAGCTGCCCGGTCAGCTCGACGGTCTCACCGCGGTCCTTCATGTGTGTGCAGAGGTCCAGGACCTCCTCGACCGCACCCTTGGTGATCAGGACGTGCTCGCCCGGCCCGACGTCGCCCACGAGGGAGTCGCGGGCCAGGACCACGGACATCCGGCGCCGGGCGAAGTCGAAGGGGATCTCGTCGACCATCGAGAACCGTGCGTCGACGACAACCTCCTCGGCCTCGTCCACGCGGTCGATGACCGCCTGGTCCATCAGGTTCTTCAGGCCGGTCTGGAAGTGGGCGTTGAGGTAGCCGTACTCCAGGACCTCGCCGTCCTCGTCGCCGTGCACGTCCAGGTAGCGGTCCAGGACGATCCGGTCCTCGGTGAGGGTGCCGGTCTTGTCCGTGCAGAGCACGTCCATCGCGCCCAGGTTCTGGATCGCGCCCAGCCGCTTGACGACCACCTTGCGCCGGGACATGGCGACCGCGCCCCGCGCCAGGTTGGCGGAGACGACCATCGGCAGCATCTCGGGCGTCAGGCCGACGGCGACGGCGATGCCGAAGAGGAACGCCTCGTCCCAGTCGCCCTTGGTGAAACCGTTGATCATGAAGACGACCGGGACCATCACCAGCATGAAGCGGATCAGCAGGAAGCTGACCTTGCGCACGCCGGTGTCGAAGCTGGTCTGCGGGCGCTCGCCGACGAGCGAGCCGGCCATGGAGCCGAACCAGGTGTCGGCGCCGGTGGCGACGACGACCCCGGTGGCGGTGCCGGAGGTGACCGAGGTCCCCATCAGGGCCAGGTTGTCGGCCTCGACCGGGTCGGTGGTCTCGTGCTGCCCGAGGTCCTGCGCGCGGGTGTCGGCCTTGGCGACCGGCAGGGACTCGCCGGAGAGCGCGGCCTGGCCGACCATCAGGTCCTTGGCGGTGATCAGCCGCAGGTCGGCCGGGACCAGGTCGCCGGCGGCCAGCTTGACCACGTCGCCGGGGACCACCTGGTCCATGGGCACCTCGAAGGTGGTGGGTGCGGAGCCGCTGCCGGCCCGGCGCTGCACCGCGCAGGTGGTGGTGACGAGCTTCTTCAGCGCGTCGGCCGCGCGGCCCGAGCGGAACTCCTGCCAGAAGCGCAGCAGCCCGCTGATCCCCACCATCACGGAGAGGATGACGACGCCCGGGTCCGCGGGGTCCTGCCAGTACATGACCGCGGCCAGGAAGACCAGGACGGCGATGAAGGGGTTCCAGTACGCCTTCGCCAGCTGGACGTACCAGCGCGGGGCGCGCTCCCGGGCGACGACGTTCGAGCCGTGGCGCTCCAGGCGCAGGGCGGCCTCGACATGGGTCAGGCCGGCGCGCGAGGCGTCGACGGACTGCAGGACCTGGACGCCCGGGCGGGCGCTGATCCCGGCGAGGCGCTCGCCGGCGAGCCGGGTACGGGACTCCAGCTCGGCGGCCCTGCGCTCGCGGCGGGAGCTGCCCGGCGGTGCGAGCGTGGTCGGAGTACGGGGGGTGAGCATGGTCATGACGAATACCTCCCTCCACGGTGCCCGGACAGCACGAAGCCGAGCGGTCACGCGGAGTGGTCATGGGTCGGCGTGCAGCGGCCCCGCGGGGCGCCGGACACGCCGACGGGCATGGATGACGCACGCCTGGCACGGCTGCCCGGGCATGCGGAAGGAAAGAAAAAGGGGGAAGGGAGCAAAAAGGGGGAAGGGAGGGGATGCGGAGGAAACGCAAACGCAGCAGCGCACGGGACAGCGGTCCACCGCTGCCGTGCGCACTCGGGAAGGGTCAGCCGTTCAACAGGTCAGCCGACGAGAGCGCTGCAAGGACTTCGATCGGGACTCATCCCGAACACCTCCTTGCGTAGCGCGGTCATTGCACGGCGCCCGGTCCGGCCGGAAGGGCCGCAGAGGACCGGCGCCTCAGCGACCGTAGCACGATCAGTGGGCCGGTTCTCTCCCCCTTTCGGCCAGTAGTGGTCGTTTCGTGCCGTGTCAGCCTCTTGACGTGTGGAGGTGCAAAGGCTCGACTTAAGGTTCACAAGTTGGAGAGACGCCGGGGTCTCGGGGCGCGCAGCCGCGATGTGTCCCGGCCGGGGGGCGACGCTGGCCGTCGCTTATGGGCAGGAGTGGATGAGTCGTGCAGACTCCCGGATCGCAGTCGTCGCTGCATCGCGCGAATCTCGAACGGGTCGTGCGGGCGGTGCGGCTCGCGGGATCGCTGACCCAGGCGGAGATCGCCCGTGCCACCGGACTGTCGGCGGCCACGGTCTCCAACATCGTCCGGGAGCTGAAGGACGGCGGGACCGTCGAGGTCACCGACACCTCGGCCGGCGGCCGGCGCGCGCGCAGCGTCTCGCTCAGCGGTGACGCGGGCATCGTCATCGGCGTCGACTTCGGCCACACCCACCTGCGGGTGGCGGTGGGCAACCTCGCCCACCAGGTGCTGGCCGAGGAGTCCGAGCCGCTGGACGTCGACGCCTCCTGGGCGGAGGGCTTCGACCGGGCGGAAGCCCTGGTCGGGCGGCTGATCGCGGGCATAGGGGTCGGGCTGGAGAAGGTCATCGGCGTCGGGCTCGGCGTGCCCGGCCCGATCGACGTGGAGTCCGGGACCCTGGGCTCGACCGCGATCCTGCCGGGCTGGGCGGGGATCAACCCCCGCCAGGAGCTCTCGCAGCGCCTCGGGGTGCCCGTGTACGTGGACAACGACGCGAACCTCGGAGCCCTCGGCGAACTCGTTTGGGGGAGCGGGCGGGGAGTGAAGGACCTGGCCTACATCAAGGTGGCCAGCGGCGTCGGCGCCGGCCTCGTCATCAACGGTCAGATCTACCGCGGACCCGGCGGCACGGCGGGCGAGATCGGGCACATCACGCTGGACGAATCGGGCCCGGTCTGCCGCTGCGGCAACCGCGGCTGCCTGGAGACCTTCGCCGCCGCCCGGTACGTCCTGCCGCTGCTCCAGGGCACGCACGGACCGGAGTTGACGATGGAGCGGGTGGTCGAGCTGGCCCGCGAGGGGGACCCGGGCTGCCGCCGGGTGATCACCGACGTGGGCCGCCACATCGGCAGCGGAGTGGCAAGCCTGTGCAACCTCCTGAACCCGAGCCGGGTGGTGCTGGGCGGCTCGCTGGCGGAGGCCGGTGAACTCGTCCTCGCCCCCATCCGCGAATCAGTGGGGAGGTACGCGATCCCCAGCGCGGCCCGGCAACTGTCGGTGCTGACGGGCTCCCTGGGCGGGCGCGCCGAGGTGCTGGGCGCACTGGCACTCGTACTCAGCGAGATGGGCGATTCGACACTTTTGTCAGACCATGGAAGTGGAGTGCGAGCACCAGCCGTCTTGTCTTCAGGTAGATAACGGATGGCACCGTTGTCATCTCGTTAAGGATTCACTCCTTGACGGCAAAACGCGGCCGGGGTTGACTCACATCCACCTCGGCCGCAGTGCTGCGGCCTCGTCAGGGAGGTTCAAGTAATGAACACGCGTATGCGCAGAGCCGCCGTTGCTGTTGCCGCCGGTGCCATGGCCGTTTCGCTCGCCGCTTGCGGCAGTGCGAAGGAGGCCGGCGACAAGACGAAGGAATCGTCCGGCGCTGCCAAGGGCGACGCGATCAAGGTCGGTCTGCTCCTGCCGGAGAACCAGACCGCGCGTTACGAGAAGTTCGACAAGCCGCTGATCGAGAAGAAGGTCGCGGAGCTCACGGGCGGCAAGGGCGAGGTCGTTTACGCCAACGCCAAGCAGGACGCGACCACGCAGAACTCCCAGGTCGACACGATGATCACCAACAAGGTGGACGTCCTCATCGTCGACGCGGTGGACTCCAAGGCCATCGCCGGCTCGGTCAAGAAGGCCAAGGAGGCCGGCATCCCGGTCGTGGCCTACGACCGCCTGGCCGAGGGCCCGATCGACGCTTACACCTCCTTCGACAACGAAGAGGTCGGCAAGGTCCAGGGCAAGGCGCTCCTGGAGGCGCTGGGCGACAAGGCCAAGGACGGCCAGATCGTCATGATGAACGGTTCGGTCACCGACCCGAACGCCAAGCTCTTCAAGTCCGGTGCGCACTCCGTCCTCGACGGCAAGGTGAACGTCGGCAAGGAGTACGACACCGTCGAGTGGAAGCCGGAGAACGCCAACACCAACATGGCGGCCGCGCTCTCCGCGCTCGGCAAGGACAAGGTGGTCGGCGTCTACTCCGCCAACGACGGCATGGCGGGCGGCATCATCACCGCCCTCAAGGCCGCCGGCGTGTCCCCCCTGCCGCCGGTCACCGGCCAGGACGCCGAACTCGCCGGTGTGCAGCGGATCGTCGCGGGCGAGCAGTTCATGAGCGTCTACAAGCCGTACGCCCCCGAGGCCGAGGCCGCCGCGAAGATGGCCGTCGCCCTCGCCAAGGGCGAGAAGCTCGAGGGTGTCACCACCTCGACGGTCGACAGCCCGACCAACAAGGGCGTCCCGTCCGTGCTGATCCCGGTCGTCTCGCTCACCAAGGGCAACATCAACGACACCGTGGTCAAGGACGGCGTCTACACGATCGCCGAGATCTGCACCGACAAGTACGCGGCGGCCTGCGCCGCCCTCGGCCTGAAGTAACGGCCCCCGCCGCCTCCTCGCGAGGTGGCCCCCCGTGCCTGACCGGCGCCCCGCCTTCCATCCCCGCCACTGGCGGGGCGCCGGGCAGAAACGTTCCCCCATTCGCCCCGCTCCTGCTCTTTTGCACGACATCCCCGCCGGTCAGGCGGCGAAGGAGATGGTTCATGTGTCCGCTGCGCCCGTGCTGGCGTTGCGAGGGGTCTCGAAGCGGTTCGGCGCCGTTCAGGCCCTGACCGACGTAGAACTCGAGATCCACTCCGGTGAAGTGGTCGCCCTGGTCGGCGACAACGGCGCCGGCAAGTCCACGCTGGTCAAGACGATCGCCGGCGTGCACCCCATCGATGACGGCGTCATCGAGTGGGAGGGGCGCCCGGTCTCCATCGGCAAGCCCCACGACGCCCAGAACCTGGGCATCGCGACGGTGTACCAGGACCTGGCGCTGTGCGACAACATCGATGTCGTCGGCAACCTCTTCCTCGGCCGCGAGCTCAAGAAATTCGGCATCCTCGACGAGGTGGAGATGGAGCGCCGCGCCCGCGAGCTCCTGACCACCCTGTCCATCCGGATCCCCAGTGTCCGTATCCCCATCGCCTCGCTCTCCGGCGGTCAGCGCCAGACCGTGGCGATCGCCCGTTCCATGCTGGGCGAGCCCAAGCTCGTCATCCTCGACGAGCCCACCGCCGCCCTCGGCGTCGAGCAGACCGCACAGGTCCTCGACCTGGTGGAGCGGCTGCGCGAGCGCGGCCACGCCGTCATCCTCATCAGCCACAACATGGCCGATGTGAAGGCCGTCGCCGACAAGGTCGCGGTCCTGCGGCTGGGCCGCAACAACGGTGTCTTCAACGTCGCCGACACCTCGCAGGAAGAGATCATCTCCGCCATCACCGGTGCCACGGACAACGCCGTGACCCGCCGGGCGGCCCGCACCGGGGAGGCCCGCAAGTGAGCACCCAGAACCCCGCCACCGATCCACTGGGCAAGGGCCCCGCCGACCGGCCGGAGCACATCGACCCGGTCAACCCCGCGGCCGCTCACGACGCCATCCCGGCCGTGGACCCGCGTCTGCTCGTCAGGGAAGAGGGCCTCGCCGGGTACGTGGGCGAGTTCAAGCGCCGGATGAAGGCCGGTGACCTGGGCTCCCTCCCGGTCGTGATCGGCCTGATCGTCATCTGGTCGATCTTCCAGGGGCTGAACTCGAACTTCCTCTCCCCGGAGAACCTCACCAACATCGCGATCACGATGACCGCCACCGGCATGATCGCCATCGGCATCATCTTCGTGCTGCTGCTCGGCGAGATCGACCTGTCGGTCGGCTCGGTCAGCGGTGTCTCGGGCGCGATCGTCGCCGTCCTCGCGGTCACCAACGGCGTGAACGAGTGGCTGGCGATCCTGGCCGCGATCGCCGGTGGCGCCCTGATCGGCTGCATCCACGGCTTCTTCTTCGCCAGGCTCGGCGCCCCGGCCTTCGCCGTCACCCTGTCGGGCCTGCTGTTCTGGCTGGGCGCGATGCTGCAGATCCTCGGCAGCAACGGCACGATCAACATCGACTCCGACGGCGTGGTCGGCCAGCTGACCACGTACTTCTTCTCGGACGTGGCCGTCGCCTACGGGCTGGCCGCACTCGCGGTGGCCGGCTACTTCCTCGCGGCCTTCCTGGACGCGAGGCGCCGCGAGGCCGCCGGGATGCCCTCCCGGCCGCTCGTCGAGATCCTGCTGCGCACCGGCATGCTCGCGCTGTTCGCCTTCGTCCCCGCCGTGCTGTTCAACCAGTACAAGGGCCTGCCGCTCGCGGTGGTGGTCTTCCTGCTGGCCCTGATCGTCACGGACTTCGTGCTGCGCCGCACGACCTTTGGGCGAAACGTTTTCGCACTGGGTGGCAGCGTCGAGGCCTCCCGCCGCGCGGGCATCAACGTCACCCGGATCCGGATCACGGTCTTCGCGATCTCCAGCACTTTCGCCGCCATCGGCGGTCTGTTCTGGGCCTCCAAGATCGCGGCAGCCAACCAGAGCGCCGGCGCCGGCGACCTGCTGATGAACGTGATCGCGGCGGCCGTCATCGGCGGCACCAGCCTCTTCGGCGGCCGGGGCCGGACCTGGAACGCCCTCCTCGGCGTCATGGTCATCGTCTCGATCCAGTACGGTCTGGCCCTGGAGGGCATCGCGACGCCGATCCAGTACATGATCACCGGTGCGGTGCTGCTGGCCACCGTGGTGATCGACTCGATCACCCGCAAGACCCAGAAGACGGCCGGACGCGCCTGACGGTGCGTCCGACTGCGCGCCGGAGCGACGTCCGGCGGTAAGAACGGTCACAGTGCCCGGTGCCACTTCGCGTGGCGCCGGGCATCCGTGCGTACAAGTGGCGGGTACTCCTGTGCGGGTATACGCCCGTTTGTGATGTGTGGCCGCACAGTCGTGCGTACATGTATGACAAAGGTGTGACTCTGCCGGGACGGCCCGATGACCGGGCCCACGGGCGGAACATTAGACTCGACAGACCAGCAAGCAACTGCAAGGAGGCACGGGTGCTGCTGACCCGCATCAAGGGACCGCGCGATCTGGACCGGCTCAGCCAGGAGGAGCTCGAACAGCTCGCCGCCGAGATCAGGTCCTTCCTCGTCGACGCCGTCTCCAAGACCGGCGGGCACCTCGGCCCCAACCTCGGGGTGGTCGAACTGACGATCGCCCTGCACCGGGTCTTCGACTCGCCCAAGGACAAGGTCCTCTTCGACACCGGCCACCAGGCCTACGTCCACAAGCTGCTCACGGGCCGCCAGGACTTCGCGGGCCTGCGCTCCAAGGGCGGCCTGTCCGGCTACCCCTCGCGCGCCGAGTCCGACCACGACGTGATCGAGAACTCGCACGCCTCCACCGTGCTGGGCTGGGCCGACGGCCTGGCCAAGGCCAACGAGGTGCTGGGCCGCGAGGACCACCACGTCGCCGCCGTCATCGGCGACGGCGCGCTGACCGGCGGCATGGCCTGGGAGGCGCTGAACAACATCGCCGCCGCCAAGGACCGCCCGCTGGTCATCGTCGTCAACGACAACGAGCGCTCGTACGGGCCCACCATCGGCGGCCTCGCGAACCACCTGGCCACCCTGCGCACGACGGACGGCTACGAGCGCTTCCTGGCCCGCGGCAAGGAGATCCTGGAGCGCACCCCGGTCGTCGGGAAGCCGCTCTTCGAGACCCTGCACGGCGCCAAGAAGGGCCTCAAGGACTTCATCGCCCCGCAGGGCATGTTCGAGGACCTGGGCCTGAAGTACATCGGGCCCATCGACGGCCACGACATCGAGGCCCTGGAGTCCGCCCTGCAGCGCGCCAAGCGCTTCAGCGGCCCGGTCATCGTGCACTGCCTCACCCAGAAGGGCCGGGGCTACGAGCCGGCCGTCCAGGACGAGGCGGACCGTTTCCACGCCGTCGGCGTCATCCACCCCGACACCGGCCTGCCCGTCTCCACCGACGCCGCCAGCTGGACCTCCGTCTTCGCCGACGAGATGGTCAAGCTCGGCAAGGAGCGCAAGGACATCGTCGCGATCACCGCGGCCATGCTCCAGCCGGTCGGCCTGAAGAAGTTCGCGGACGCCTTCCCGGACCGGATCTACGACGTCGGCATCGCCGAGCAGCACGGCGCCACGTCGGCGGCGGGCCTGGCGACCGGCGGCGCCCACCCGGTCTTCGCGGTGTACGCCACCTTCCTCAACCGCGCCTTCGACCAGGTCCTGATGGACGTCGCCCTGCACAAGTGCGGGGTCACCTTCGTCCTGGACCGGGCCGGTGTCACCGGTACGGACGGCGCCTCCCACAACGGCATGTGGGACATGTCGATCATGCAGGTGGTGCCCGGTCTGCGCCTGGCCGCCCCGCGTGACGCCGAGCAGCTGCGCGCCCAGCTGCGCGAGGCCGTCGAGGTCAAGGACGCGCCGACCGTCGTGCGCTATTCCAAGGGCGTCGTCGGCCCGGCCGTCCCGGCCGTCGGCCGCATCGGCGGCATGGACGTGCTGCGCGCTCCCGGAGCCGACGTCACCCGTCCGGACGTACTGCTCGTCTCGGTCGGTGCGCTCGCCCCGATGTGCCTGGAGATCGCCGCTCTGCTGGACAAGCAGGGCATCACCACGACCGTGGTCGACCCGCGCTGGGTCAAGCCGGTGGACGAGGCCCTGGCGCCGCTGGCCGACCGCCACCGCGTGGTCGTCACCGTCGAGGACAACGGCCGGACCGGCGGCGTCGGCTCCGCCGTCTCGCAGGCCCTGCGGGACGCGGGGGTCGACGTACCGCTGCGCGACTTCGGCATCCCGCAGCGCTTCCTCGACCACGCCTCCCGCAAGGAGGTCATGGCCGAGATCGGGCTGACCGCGCCGGACATCGCCCGGCAGGTCACGGGCCTGGTCGCCAAGCTGGACGGCCGCTACGACAGCGAGCCGGCCGCCGCCGTCGACTAGGAATCCGGGGCGCCCCCGTCAATGGCCGGTACGGCCACTTGACGGCGGCCCCTAGATCGCGGCGCGGTTGCACGTCACGGGCCGGGAGATCACTCTTGAGGAGTGGGCCTCCCGGCCCGTTCGCGTGCGTCGACACCTTTCGGAGGTGCGTCGGTGAGTAGGGATATGAACAGCCCCTTCCGCACCAAGACGGTGGAGCAGTCCATCCGTGACACGGAGGAGCCGGAACACGCGCTCCGGAAGTCGCTCTCCGCCTGGGACCTGACGGTGTTCGGTGTGGGTGTCATCATCGGCACCGGCATCTTCGTCCTCACGGGCATCGCGGCCCGGAACAACGCCGGCCCCGCCACCGCCCTCGCCTTCGTGGCAGCAGGCATCGTCTGCGCCCTCGCGGCGCTCTGCTACGCCGAGTTCGCGTCCACCGTGCCGGTGGCCGGGTCGGCGTACACGTTCGCGTACGCCTCGATCGGCGAGCTGCCCGCCTGGATCATCGGGTGGGACCTCGTGCTCGAGTTCGCGCTCGGCACCGCCGTCGTGGCGGTCGGCTGGTCCGGGTACGTGCGCAGCCTCATGCACACCAACCTCGGCTGGGACATGCCCGCCGCGCTCTCCGGGCCAGATGCGGGCGGATCCTTCGACCTGCTGGCGTTCCTGCTGATCCTGGTGCTGACGGCGGTCCTGGTCATCGGGACGAAGCTGTCGGCGCGGATCACCGCGATCGTGGTCGCCATCAAGGTCACCGTGGTGATGCTGGTGATCATCGCCGGCCTGTTCTTCATCACGGCCGACAACTACTCCCCCTTCATCCCTCCGGCCGAACCGCAGCCCGCGGGCAGCGGCTGGCATGCTCCGCTGGTCCAGGTGCTCTTCGGCTACGCGCCCACCAACTTCGGCGTCATGGGCATCTTCACCGCGGCCTCGCTCATCTTCTTCGCCTTCATCGGCTTCGACGTCGTGGCCACCGCGGCCGAGGAGACCAAGAACCCCCAGCGGGACATGCCGCGCGGCATCCTCGGCTCGCTGGTGATCTGCACCGTGCTCTACGTCGCCGTGACGCTGGTCGTGACCGGCATGCAGAAGTACTCGGAGATGTCGCCGACGGCTCCACTCGCCGAAGCCTTCAAATCCGTCAACCAGCCCTTCTTCGCCGGCGCCATCAGCCTCGGGGCGTCCGTCGGTCTGATCACCGTGAGCATGATCCTGCTACTCGGCCAGACCCGGGTGTTCTTCGCGATGAGCCGTGACGGACTGCTGCCGCGCGTCTTCTCCGTCACTCACCCGAAGTACCGCACCCCCTACCGCGCGACCCTCCTGCTCGGTGGCGTCATCGCCGTCGTCGCGGGCTTCACCAGCCTCAAGAAGCTCGCGGAACTGGTGAACATCGGCACCCTGTTCGCCTTCGTGGTGGTCGCCCTCGGCGTGATCATCCTGCGCCGGACCCGCCCCGACCTGCACCGGTCCTTCCGCACTCCGTGGGTGCCCTTCGTCCCGATCCTGTCGATCGCGGCCTCGCTCTGGCTGATGCTCAACCTGCCGACCGAGACCTGGCTGCGCTTCGGGATCTGGATGGCGATCGGCATCGTCGTCTACTTCGCCTACGGACGCCGCAACAGCCGCCTCGGCAAGGTCGGCGCGGACGCGAAGTTCTGACGTTCCGGATGTGAGAAGCCGGAAGACCGGAAGACCGAAAGGCTGAAAGGCCGGAAAAGCCGGAAGCCGGCCGAACGGGTCACCCGTTCGGCCGGCTCCGTGTGCGCGGGCCCGACTAGGCCGGGACGCTCGCCACGCCGGGGGCGAGGAACTTCTTGCCGTTCACGCGCTCCGAGACACCCTCGCGGTCCAGGTACGGCGTCACGCCGCCCAGGTGGAAGGGCCAGCCGGCACCGGTGATGAGGCAGAGGTCGATGTCCTGGGCCTCGGCCACGACACCCTCCTCCAGCATCAGGCCGATCTCCTGCGCCACCGCGTCCAGGACGCGGTCGCGGACCTGCTCCTCGGTCAGGACGACATCGCCCTGGACGAGGAGGGCGGCGACCTCGGGGTCCAGCTCCGGCTTGCCGGAGTCGTAGACGTAGAAGCCGCGCTTGCCGGCCTTGACGACCGCGGCCAGGTTCGGGGAGACGATGAAGCGCTCCGGGAAGGCGCGGTTCAGGGTCTCGGAGACGTGCAGACCGATCGCAGGTCCCACGAGCTCCAGGAGGACCAGCGGGGACATCGGCAGGCCGAGCGGCTCGATGGCCTTCTCCGCCGTGACGACCGGGGTGCCCTCGTCGATGACGTTCTGGATCTCGCCCATGAAGCGGGTCAGGATCCGGTTCACGACGAACGCCGGGGCGTCCTTGGTGAGAACGGCGGTCTTCTTCAGCTTCTTGGCGACACCGAAGGCGGTGGCCAGCGAGGCCTCGTCGGTCTGCTCGCCGCGGACGATCTCCAGCAGCGGGAGGATCGCGACCGGGTTGAAGAAGTGGAAGCCGACCACGCGCTCCGGGTGCCGGAGCTTGGAGGCCATCTCCGACACCGACAGCGAGGAGGTGTTGGTGGCGAGGATCGCGTGCGCCGGGGCGACCGCCTCGACCTCCGCGAACACCTTCTGCTTGACCGACATCTCCTCGAACACGGCCTCGATGATGAAGTCCGCGTCCGCGAAGCCCTCGGCCTTGTCCAGGACACCCGTCACCAGGGCGGTCAGGCGGTTGGCCTTGTCCTGGTTGATGCGGCCCTTGCCGAGCAGCTTCTGGATCTCGGCGTGGACGTAGCCCACGCCCTTGTCCACGCGCTCCTGGTCGATGTCGGTGAGGACCACCGGCACCTCCAGGCGGCGCAGGAAGAGCAGCGCCAGCTGCGAGGCCATCAGGCCCGCGCCGACGACGCCGACCTTGGTGACCGGACGGGCCAGGGACTTGTCCGGGGCACCGGCCGGGCGCTTGCCGCGCTTCTGGACCAGGTTGAAGGCGTAGATGCCCGAGCGCAGCTCGCCGCCCATGATGAGGTCGGCCAGGGCCGTGTCCTCGGCGTCGAAGCCGGCCTGGAGGTCGCCCGACTTGGCCGCGGCGATGATGTCCAGCGCGCGGTAGGCGGCGGGAGCGGCGCCGTGCACCTTGGAGTCCGCGATGAAGCGGCCCTTGGCGACGGCCGCGTCCCAGGCCTCGCCGCGGTCGATCTCGGCGCGTACGACCTCGGTGGTGCCGTTCAGGACGTTCGCGGTCCACAGGAGCGACTGCTCCAGGAAGTCCGCACCCTCGAACAGTGCGTCCGCGATGCCCAGGTCGAAGACCTGCTTGCCGCGCAGCTGCTTGTTCTGGTTGAGCGAGTTCTCGATGATCACCGAGACCGCGCGCTCGGCGCCGATCAGGTTCGGCAGGATGGCGCAGCCGCCCCAGCCGGGAACCAGGCCGAGGAAGACCTCGGGCAGCGAGAAGGCCGGGATGGCCTTGGAGACGGTGCGGTAGGTGCAGTGCAGACCGACCTCGACACCGCCGCCCATCGCCGCGCCGTTGTAGTACGCGAACGTCGGGACCGCCAGCGCCGACAGGCGCTTGAAGACGTCGTGGCCGCCCTTGCCGATGGCGAGCGCCTCGTCGTGCTTCTTCAGCAGCTCGACGCCCTTGAGGTCGGCGCCGACCGCGAAGATGAACGGCTTGCCGGTGATGCCCGCGCCGACGATGGAGCCGGCGGTGGCCTCCTGCTCGACCTGGTCGATCGCCGCGTTCAGGTTGGCGAGGGACTGCGGGCCGAAGGTGGTCGGCTTGGTGTGGTCGAAGCCGTTGTCCAGCGTGATGAGCGCGAAGCGCCCGGCGCCGAACGGCAGGTCCAGGTGGCGGACGTGCGCGGACGTGACGACCTCGTCCGGGAACAGCTCGGCCGCGCCCTTCAGGAGCTCAGCGGTGGTGCTCACTTGGAGTCTCCCTCGGCGTTGAAGTTCGGGTTCTCCCAGATGACCGTGGCGCCCATGCCGAAGCCGACGCACATGGTGGTCAGGCCGTAGCGGACGTGCGGCTGCTCCTCGAACTGCCGGGCCAGCTGCGTCATCAGGCGCACGCCGGAGGAGGCGAGCGGGTGACCGAAGGCGATCGCGCCGCCGTACTGGTTCACGCGGGCGTCGTCGTCGGCGATGCCGTAGTGCTCCAGGAAGGCGAGCACCTGCACGGCGAAGGCCTCGTTGACCTCGAACAGGCCTATGTCCTCGATGGACAGGCCGGCCTGGGCGAGGGCCTTCTCGGTGGCCGGGATCGGGCCGTAGCCCATGACCTCGGGCTCGACACCCGCGAAGGAGTACGAGACCAGGCGCATCTTGACCGGGAGGTTGTTCTCGCGGGCGAAGTCCTCGGACGCGATGATCGCGGCGGTGGCACCGTCGTTGAGACCGGCGGCGTTGCCCGCGGTGACCCGGCCGTGCGTACGGAACGGGGTCTTCAGGCCGGCCAGGTTCTCCAGCGTGGTGCCCGGGCGCATCGGCTCGTCGGAGGTGACCAGGCCCCAGCCCGTCTCACCGGCCGCCTCGTTGGTGTTGCGCACCGAGATCGGGACCAGGTCCAGCTGGATCTTGCCGTCGGCGTACGCCTTGGCGGCCTTCTCCTGCGAGCGCACGGCGTACTCGTCGGCGCGGAGCTTGGTGATCGTCGGGTACCGGTCGTGCAGGTTCTCGGCGGTCATGCCCATGAACAGGGCGGACTCGTCGACCAGCTTCTCGGAGACGAAGCGCGGGTTCGGGTCCACGCCCTCGCCCATGGGGTGGCGCCCCATGTGCTCGACACCGCCGGCGAGGGCGACGTCGTACGCACCGAAGGCCACGCCGCCCGCGACGGCGGTCACGGCGGTCAGCGCGCCGGCGCACATACGGTCGATGGAGTAGCCCGGGACGGACTGCGGGAGGCCCGCGAGAATGCCGGCCGTACGGCCCAGCGTCAGGCCCTGGTCGCCGATCTGCGTGGTCGCGGCGATGGCGACCTCGTCGATCTTCGCGGGGTCCAGGTCCGGGTTGCGGCGCAGCAGCTCCCGGATCGCCTTGACGACGAGATCGTCGGCGCGGGTCCCGTTGTAGATGCCCTTCGGGCCCGCCTTGCCGAACGGGGTGCGGACGCCGTCGACGAAGACGACGTCCCTGACGGTACGAGGCACGTTGGCTCTCCTCCAGGTGCGGGTGTGCACTGCTGCGCGCGGGGACGTTCGGCAGGTATTGCTGAGCGCCCGCTCACCCGACCATGCTACTTGCGGGTAACCAATGTGCACACCCCCTCCCGGAGGAGCGGCGAAGGTCACACTCGGCCCGCCGCTCCACGACCCCGCGCCCCGACCGATCGGACCCGTCCGGCCAACCCGTTCAGGTCACGTGCACCGGCCCCCCGGCCGCGATCGTGGCGTTCGCCCCGGCCCAGTCCCGATCCTGACCCGGTCGGAGCGTCCCCTCCGGCCGAGTCGACGGATCGGATGCGAGTCATGCCCCCCATCACCCCCGTGAACCACCAGGTCCCGCACACCTCGACGGTCCCCGCCAACGCGGGCCAGGCCGTCAAGCTGTTCGTGCGGGAGTACGACGGCACCCCGCCCGGCCCCAACGCGCAGCGCAAGGCCGTCCTGATGCTGCACGGCCGGAGCGTGCCGTCGGTCGTGGCCTTCGACCTCCAGCACGACGGCGCCAAGTACAGCTGGGCCCAGTACCTGGCCAAGGCGGGATTCGACGTGTTCCTCATGGAGCTCACGGGATCGGGCCTGTCGCCGCGTCCGGAGATGGACCGGCCCTGCAACACCAACCCGCAGCACCAGGGCCTCCTGATGCCCAACCCGCTGTCGACCGCCTGCACCCCGCCCTACCCGCACGAGCTGGGGAACTCGAAGAGCGAGTGGGGCGAGGTCGACACGGTCGTCGAGTGGATCAGGGCCCAGCGGGGCACGGCCAAGGTCGCCCTCGTCGGGCAGTCCGCCGCCTCCTTCGTGTTCGGGCCGTACGCGATCCAGAACCCCGGGAAGGTGGAGAGCCTGCTCCTCCTCGCGCCGATCTACCCGCCCGCGGGCCGGCCCGGCGTGCCGCCGAACGGCTTCGGCGCCCCGGTCGCGTCGTTCCCCGTGTCCAGCCCGCCCTCCCTGTTCGGCTTCCCGATGAACCTGTCCAGCCGGACGGGCCTCGAAAGCGCCTGGGACAAGGAGGTCCGGTCCCCGAAGCAGCGGGCCGCGGGCATGGTCGAGGCGGTGTGGAAGGAGTGCATGGCCCTCGACCCGGTCGGCAGCACCTGGGGCGGCCCGACGGCCGGGCAGCCCGAGGGCGTGCTGCGGTTCCGCAACTCCTACTGGTGGGGCTGGAACCAGGACACCGTCCCGGTCGGCGGCGTGCTCGGGGACGAGGTCCCGGTGATGATCGTCTACGGGGAGCACGACCAGACGGCGAACTCGCCCACCTTCTCCGTCCCGGCGCTCTACGACGCGATCCCGGGCGTCCGCAAGCTGATGTTCCGGGTCGCCTGCGCCGGGCACTCCATGGTCTGGGAACGCCAGTCCAAGGTCCTGCACCACCTGTCCAGGCAGTGGCTGGGGCACACCAGGATCGACGACCTGGAGAAGGGCAGCTACTACGTGGACGAGGACGGCGCGTACACGGACACCGTGTAGCAAAGCCCCCCGGCACCGGGCCGGGGGGCTTCATCGCATCGCACCGGGTCGCGGTCCGCCCGGTCCGGTCAGGCGGTGGCGGTGGCCGCCAGGGCCGTCACCAGGACCGGGGTCACCTGCTCGATCTGCCAGGGCCGGGCACCGTAGCCCGCGAGGGCCTCGGCCACCGCGTCCGCCTGGAGCCGCTGCGGCGGCTCCCAGCAAAGCCGGCGGACCGTGTCCGGGGTGATCAGGTTCTCCTGCGGCAGGTTCAGCTCCTCCGCCAGCGCCGAGACGGCGGCGCGGGCCGCCGACAGCCGGGCCGCGGCAGCCGGGTCCTTGTCCACCCAGGAGCGCGGCGGCGGCGGACCGGCCGGGGTCGCACCCGGCTGCGGCAGCTCGTTCTCGGGCAGGGCCTTCGCCCGGTCCACGGCGGCCATCCACTGGTCCAGCTGACGCCGGCCCATCCGCTGCCCGTATCCGGGCAGGGCGGACAGGGTGTGCACGTTCGCCGGCAGGGCGAGGGCGGCCTCGACGATCGCGGCATCGCCCAGCACCTTGCCCGGCGACACGTCACGCCGCTGCGCGATCCGGTCCCGGGACTCCCACAGCTCCCGTACGACCGCCATCTGGCGGCGGCGGCGCACCTTGTGCATGCCGGACGTACGGCGCCACGGGTCCTTGCGGGGCGGCGCGGGCGGTGCGGAGGCGATGGCGTCGAACTCCTGGTGGGCCCAGTCGAGCTTGCCCTGCCGGTCCAGCTCCTTCTCCAGTGCGTCCCGCAGGTCCACCAGCAGCTCCACGTCCAGCGCGGCGTAGCGCAGCCACGGCTCGGGGAGCGGGCGGGTGGACCAGTCGACGGCGGAGTGGCCCTTCTCCAGCGCGTAGCCGAGAACGCTCTCGACCATCGCGCCGAGCCCGACCCGCGGGAAGCCGGCGAGGCGGCCGGCCAGCTCGGTGTCGAACAGGGAGGTGGGCACCATGCCTATTTCGCGCAGGCACGGCAGGTCCTGGGTGGCGGCGTGCAGGATCCACTCGGTGCCGGACAGGGCTTCGCCCAGTGCGGACAGGTCGGGGCAGCCCACCGGGTCGATCAGCGCGGACCCGGCACCCTCGCGGCGCAGCTGCACCAGGTAGGCGCGCTGGCCGTAGCGGTATCCGGAGGCTCGCTCGGCGTCGACGGCGACGGGGCCGGTGCCCGCGGCGAACGCCGCGACCACTTCGGCGAGGGCGTCCGCGTCGGCGACCACCGGAGGGATGCCCTCGCGGGGCTCCAACAACGGAATCGGCAGCCCACCGGGCGGAACAACGACGTCGTCCGGGGGGCCGCCCCCGGTGGTGGTGCGCAGGTCTGCTGCGGTCTCTTGGGCGTCGGTCACCGGTCAAGGGTATCCGTGTATACGACGCGCCCGTCGCCGGAACGTTCCGGCGACGGGCGCGATGCGTATGCGGGGAGTTTTCCGGCGGTTCCCGGGAGGTCCCCCGGACCGGGTCCGGGGGAGGTTATCCGGGAGCTCCGGCCCCCGTTCAGTGGATGATCCCGGTCCGCAGGGCCACGGCGACCATTCCGGCACGGTCACCGGTGCCCAGCTTGCGGGCGATCCGGGCGAGGTGGGACTTGACGGTCAGGGCGGACAGGCCCATCGAGACGCCGATGGCCTTGTTGGACTGGCCCTCCGCGACGAGGCGCAGGACCTCGACCTCGCGGCCGGAGAGCTCTCGGTAGCCGCCCGGGTGGCTCGGGGCACCCGGGGGGCGGCGGTGCATACGGGCGGCGGCAGCGCCGATGGGGGCGGCGCCGGGCCGGGTGGGGAGCCCGATGTTGGTCCGGGTGCCGGTGACGACGTAGCCCTTCACTCCGCCCGCGAGGGCGTTGCGTACGGCGCCGATGTCGTCGGCGGCGGACAGGGCCAGGCCGTTGGGCCAGCCGGCGGCGCGGGTCTCGGAGAGCAGGGTGAGACCGGAACCGTCGGGCAGGTGTACGTCGGCCACGCAGATGTCGCGCGGGCTGCCGACGCGGGGGCGGGCCTCCGCGATGGACGACGCCTCGATCACGTCACGTACTCCGAGGGCCCACAGATGGCGGGTGACGGTGGAGCGGACGCGCGGGTCGGCCACGACGACCATGGCCGTCGGCTTGTTCGGGCGGTAGGCGACCAGGCTTGCGGGCTGCTCGAGAAGAACGGACACCTAGGCCTCCTGGGGGAGTGGCGGGACGGCCGGCTCGGGGAAGGAAGCCGGTGCGAACCGTACGGATGGTCACTGACTCCTTCGGCACGTCACCCGCCCGGCTTTAGGAAATGATCACGATTTGGTGAGTAACAATTCGGGCAATTCGGACGCACGATCGATCATCGGGTGATCAGAAGCCCACAATGGATGCCGCGTTCCGACACGGCGTCGCGGGCCTCGATCGGCCGTTCCCGTCCCGTTCCCGGTTTCGGGTCCCCGGCGTTCCGAGGCGGCCGTCCGGCCCCGTGCCTACGGGTGGTGCGGACCGCGCCGCTGTGGCAGGGAGACCACGCCGGTCGCGGTGTCCGTCGGACCCACCGGCGGCAGCCCCGCGATCTGGCACAGCAGCTCGCACCACGCCGCCAGGTGCGCCGAGGTGTCCGGCACCCCGCCCACCCCCTCGCGCGGCGTCCACGAGGCCCTGATCTCGATCTGCGTCGCCGGCCGCCGCTCCGCGAGCCCGCCGAAGTAGTGCGAGCTCGCCATGGTCACGGTTCCGCTCGCCTCCCCGTACGTCAGCCCGCGCGCGTCCAGGGCGCCCGTCAGCCAGGACCAGCACACCTCCGGGAGGAGGGGGTCCGAGGCCATCTCCGGCTCCAGCTCAGCCCGTACGAGCGTCACCAGGCGGAAGGTCCCCTGCCAGGCGTCGTGTCCGGCCGGGTCGTGGAGCAGGATGAGCCGGCCGTCGGCCAGGTCGTCCTCCCCGTCCACCACCGCGGCCTCCAGGGAGTAGGCGTGCGGCGCCAGTCTCTGGGGCGGTTTCGTGGGGTCGATCTCGATCCCCGGACGCAGGCGCGCCTTCTTCAAGCCGTCGACCGCCCGCCGGAACGGGAGCGGGACGGAGGTCTCCTTCGCGCTGTCCATGCCGTCAGCGCCATCTGAAAATCGTCCCTGAGCCGCAGCCATGCGGGGAAGACTAGGCGGAACGAGCGCCCCCGCGGCGCAGGGACACCCGCGCCGGGGCGGGCACTTCTTCATACGTGCGAAGATTTGGGTCGTGAGCGCCAACGACCTTCCCCTCACGCCAGGCTCCGCCGGCGCCGGGGAGACCCCATTCACGGGCCAGCCGAGTCAGACGTACGATTCCGCCTTCCTGAAGGCGTGCCGGCGGGAGCCGGTGCCGCACACCCCGGTGTGGTTCATGAGGCAGGCGGGGCGCTCGCTGCCGGAGTACCGCAAGCTGCGCGAGGGCACGCAGATGCTCGAATCCTGCATGCGCCCCGACCTGGTCACCGAGATCACGCTGCAGCCGGTGCGTCGCCACAACGTGGACGCGGCGATCTTCTTCTCCGACATCGTGGTCCCGCTGAAGGCCATCGGCGTCGACCTGGACATCAAGCCGGGCATCGGCCCGGTCGTCGCCCAGCCGATCCGCCGCCGCGAGGACCTCGCACAGCTGCGCGACCTCACCCCTGAGGACGTCTCGTACGTCACCGAGGCGATCGGCATGCTCACGGGTGAACTGGGCTCCACGCCGTTGATCGGCTTCGCCGGTGCGCCTTTCACCCTCGCGAGCTACCTCGTCGAGGGCGGCCCGTCGAAGAACCACGAGCACACCAAGGCCCTGATGTACGGGGACCCGCAGCTGTGGGCCGACCTGCTGGACCGCCTCGCGGAGATCACCTCGGCCTTCCTGAAGGTCCAGATCGAGGCCGGCGCCTCCGCCGTCCAGCTCTTCGACTCCTGGGTCGGCGCGCTCGCCCCGGCGGACTACCGCCGCTCGGTCATGCCCGCGTCGGCGAAGGTCCTGGAGTCCGTCGCCTCGTACGGGGTCCCGCGCATCCACTTCGGCGTGGGCACGGGCGAGCTCCTCGGCCTGATGGGCGAGGCCGGCGCCGACGTCATGGGCGTCGACTACCGGGTCTCGCTGGACGAGGCCGTCCGCCGCGTCGGCCCCGGCAAGGCGCTCCAGGGCAACCTGGACCCCGCGGTGCTCTTCTCCACCCCGGAGGCCGTCGAGGCCAAGACGGATGAGGTCCTCGCGGCCGCGGCCGGCCTGGAGGGCCACGTCTTCAACCTGGGCCACGGCGTCCTCCCGACGACGGACCCCGACGCCCTGACCCGCCTGGTGGACTACGTCCACACCAAGACGGCCCGCTGATCGCCGTTGCCGGGGGCGGAGCCCCCGGCAACGGGCGGAGCCCGGTCAGACGCCCGCCGAGCGGACCGCCGTGACGGCCTTGCGGGCTGCCACCAGGATGGGGTCCCAGACCGGGGAGAACGGTGGGGCGTAGCCGAGGTCGAGGGTGGCCAGCTGTTCCACCGTCATGCCGGCCGTGAGGGCGACCGCCGCGATGTCCACGCGCTTCGCGGAGCCCGCGCCGCCGACGATCTGGACGCCGAGCAGGCGGCCCGTGCGGCGTTCCGCCAGCATCTTCACCGTCATCTCCGCCGCGCCCGGGTAGTAGCCGGCCGTGTTGGTGGAGGTGATGGTGGCCGTCACGAAGCGCAGGCCCGCCTCCAGCGCGTCCCGCTCGCGCAGGCCCGTACGGGCGATCTCCAGTTCGCAGACCTTGCTGACCGCCGTGCCGACCACCCCGGGGAAGGTCGCGTAGCCGCCGCCCACGCCCGATCCGATGACCTGGCCGTGCTTGTTGGCGTGCGTGCCCAGCGGGATGTGCCGGGTGCGGCCCGCGATCAGGTCCAGGACCTCCACGCAGTCGCCGCCCGACCAGATGTTCTCGTAGCCCCGGACGCGCATCGAGAAGTCCGTGAGGATGCCGCCCGACGGGCCGAGCGGGAGGCCGGCCGCGCGGGCGAGCGCGGTGCGGGGCTCCACGCCGATGCCGAGCACGACGACGTCCGCCGGATACTCCTCGCCCGCCGCCGTGGCCACCGCCCGGGCCCGGCCCTCCTCGTCGGTGAGGATCTTCGTCACCTCGGCCCGGGAGACCGTACGGATCCCCATGCTGTTCATCGCGCTGTGCACCAGGCCGCCCATGTCCGGGTCCAGCGTGGCCATCGGCTGCTCGCCCCGGTGCAGCACGGTGACCTCGTAGCCCCGTCCCACCAGGGCCTCGGCCATCTCCACGCCGATGTAGCCCGCGCCGACCACGACCGCCCGGCGGCCCTCGGTGCGTTCCAGCGCGTCCATGAGGCGCTGGCCGTCGTCGAGGGTCTGGATGCCGTGGACCCCGTGCGCGCCGATGCCGGGGAGCCGGGGGCGGATGGGGCGGGCGCCCGTCGCCAGGACGAGCTGGTCGTAGCCCGTCCAGGATTCGGTTCCGCTGTCCAGATCGCGGGCACGGACCCGCGATCCGGGGAGGTCGAGCTCCACGACCTCCGTGCGGGTGCGCAGGTCGATGTCCCGGGCGCGGTGCTCCTCGGGAGTGCGGGCGATCAGGTCGTCGCGCTCGTCGACCAGGCCGCCGACCCAGTAGGGGATGCCGCAGGCGGAGTACGAGGTGAAGTGCCCGCGCTCGAAGGCGACGATCTCCAGCTCCGCCGGTCCCTTGAGCCTGCGGGCCTGTGACGCGGCGGACATCCCCGCCGCGTCACCGCCGACCACCACCAGTCGTTCCGTCGTCATCGCCCGTACCGCCCCTTCACCGCCATCGGATGGTGAACACGCTACGGGCGAACGTCCGTTCAGTCCTGCACGTCGGCCCCGGTGTCCGAAGTCGCCGGCCGGGCCGCCGGAACGACCGGTGCCGGTGCCGGTACCGGTGCCGGTGCCTGCGCCGGGGTCGAGGCCGGGGACGCCTTCGGCCGCGCCGGCCGCCGCGACCGGTACAGCCGGACCACGAACAGCACCAGGGCGGCCGTCAGCGCGAAGGGCAGCAACGCGCCCACCGCCACCGTCAGGTAGCGCACGATCCTCGTGAAGACGTCCCAGCCGCCGGCCAGGGCGCCCAGGAAGGTGGGCTCCTTCTCCTTCTTCTCGACCGCCTCCGGCTTCACGGCCGGCTCCGAGACCTCCAGCGTGATCGTGCCCATCGAGGTCTGGTCCTTCAGCGCCGTCTGCTGCGCCAGCAGCGACTCCAGGTCCGACTGGCGCCGGCTCAGCTCGCTCTCCAGCATCACCACGTCGCTCAGCGTCGAGGCCTTGCCCATCATGTCGCGCACCCGCGCCACGCTGGCCTGCTGCGACGCGACGCGGCTGCCGATGTCGGCGACCTTCTCGGTGACGTCCTGCGCGTCGACCTTGCGGTGCAGGAGCTTCCCGCTGCCCTCCATGGCGCCGAGCACGGCGTCGTAGCGCTCGCCGGGCACCCGCAGGGTCACCGTCGAGGTCATCCGGCCGTCCTCGCCGCGCCGGGTGGACTCGTTGCCGACGTAGCCGCCGGCCCCGTCGGCCGCGGTGCGGGCCGCGGCGAGCGCCTTCTGGGCGTCCGTCGTCTCGATGCCGAGCGTCGCCGTACGGATGACGTTGGGGCGGACCACCGCGGGCGGGGCGTTCTTGTCGGCCGGGGAGGCGGCCGGCGCCGGGGCCGCCGCGGCGCCCTGCGCGCCCTCCGGAGCCTTTCCGCCGGAGGCGGGCGCGGGCGCGACCGCCGCCTTGTCGGCCGAGGTGGCCCGGCCCTCGTCGGCCGCTCCGCAGCCGGTGAGCGCGAGCGCGCCCGCCAGGGAGAGGGCGGCCAGGGTTGCTGCTGGGCGTCGTCGCATCGTGTAAACCCCCGAGGATCGGCTGATGTTGCCGTTTCGACGTCCAGAGTCCCGTCGCGGGTTTCGCTTCCGCGGTTCCGGCCCGGTCCCGATGCGGTCACGGTCCGGCCTCGGAGATCGATCTGAGACGATGTGTCCATGCACGAAGCGGACATGCGTACGGATCGGCCGGGCGGCGCCACCCGGCCGGCCCGCGAAGGCGCCGGCGGCGCCCCCGGCCCCCTCGGCCATGTCGTCGTCATCGGCGGCGGCATCGCGGGCCTCGCGGCGGCCCACCGGCTGCTGGCCGGAGGCGTCCGCGTCACGCTGCTGGAGGCCGGACCGCGGCTCGGCGGCAAGCTGTACGCCGGCGAACTCGCCGGGGCCCGCGTCGACCTCGGCGCCGAATCGATGCTCGCCCGCCGCCCGGAGGCCGTGGCCCTCGCCGAGGCCGTCGGCCTCGGCGCAGCCGTACAGCCGCCCGCCACCGCCACCGCCCACCTGTGGACCCGCGGCGCGCTGCGGCCGATGCCCCGCGGGCACGTCATGGGAGTCCCCGGCGACCTGGGACCGCTCGCCGCCTCCGGGGTGCTCTCCGCCGAGGGGCTGGCGCGCATCGAGGCCGAGCGCACGCTGCCGCCCGTCGAGATCGGCGACGACGTCGCCGTCGGCGAGTACGTCGCCGCCCGGCTGGGCCACGAGGTCGTCGACCGGCTGGTGGAACCGCTGCTCGGCGGGGTCTACGCCGGCAACGCCTACCGCATCTCCATGCGGGCCGCCGTACCCCAGCTCTTCGAGGCCGCCCGGACGCACGCCCTGCTGGGCGACGGCGTACGGGAACTGCAGCGCAGGGCGCAGGCGCAGCCCCAGCAGGCCGGTCCGGTCTTCGCCGGCATCGACGGCGGCATCGGACGGCTCCCGCTCGCCGTGGCCGAGGCCTGCCGCTCCGCCGGGGCGCGGATCGTCACCGGCGCCCCCGTCCGCGAGGTCACGCGTACGACGGAAGGCTGGCGGGTCGTGGCCGGCGCCGAGGTCGTCGAGGCCGACGGCGTGGTCCTGGCCACCCCGGCCGGGCCCGCCGCGCGGCTGCTGGACCGGCTCGCGCCGACGGCCGCGGCCGAGCTGCGCGGGGTCGAGTACGCCTCGATGGCCCTGATCACGATGGCCTTCCGGCGCTCCGACCTGCCGGCCGCCGTCTCCGGCGGCGGCGCCAGCGGGTTCCTCGTACCGCCCGTCGACGGCCGGACCATCAAGGCCTCCACCTTCTCCAGCAACAAGTGGGCCTGGGCCGGGTCGGATCCGGAGCTCTTCCTGCTGCGCACCTCGGTGGGCCGCCACGCCGACGAGGAGGACCTGGAACGCGAGGACGGCGAGCTCGTGGAGGTCTCCCTCGCCGACCTCGGCGAGGCCGTGGGCCTGACGGCCCGGCCGGTCGCCTCGACCGTCACCCGCTGGGACGGCGGGCTGCCCCAGTACCCGGTCGGCCACCTCGGCCGGGTCGCCCGGATCCGCGGCGCCGTCGCGGCCCTGCCCGGCCTCGCGGTGTGCGGCGCGGTCTACGACGGGGTGGGCATTCCGGCCTGCATCGCGAGCGCCGGCGCGGCCGCGGACGCGGTGATCGCCTCGCTCGGGACGCGTTCCGGTACCCCTGGCACCGACCACTGATCAGCGCACGGGACAATGGGAACATGACTGCACCAGAGAAGATTCCCAACGCGGGGAAGAAGGCGAAGGACCTCAACGAGGTCATCCGCTACACCCTGTGGTCCGTCTTCAAGCTGAAGGACGTCCTGCCGGAGGACCGCGCCGGTTTCGCCGACGAGGTCCAGGAGCTGTTCGACCAGCTGGCCGCCAAGGACATCACCGTCCGCGGCACCTATGACGTCTCCGGCCTGCGTGCCGATGCCGACATCATGATCTGGTGGCACGCCGAGACCGCGGACGAGCTGCAGACCGCGTACAACCTGTTCCGCCGCACCAGGCTCGGCCGCGCGCTGGAGCCGGTGTGGTCGAACATGGCCCTGCACCGCCCGGCCGAGTTCAACAAGTCGCACATCCCGGCCTTCCTGGCCGACGAGGTCGCGCGCGACTACGTCAGCGTGTACCCCTTCGTGCGCAGTTACGACTGGTACCTGCTGCCCGACGAGGACCGCCGCCGCATGCTCGCCGACCACGGCAAGATGGCCCGCGGCTACCCGGACGTGCGTGCCAACACCGTCGCCTCCTTCTCGCTGGGCGACTACGAGTGGATGCTGGCCTTCGAGGCGGACGAGCTGTACCGCATCGTCGACCTGATGCGTCACCTGCGCGCCTCCGAGGCCCGCATGCACGTCCGTGAAGAGGTGCCCTTCTACACCGGACGCCGCAAGTCCGTCACCGATCTGGTGGCCGGGCTCGCCTGATACCTCCCCTGGGGGGAAGGACCGGAGGACGACCGACACCGTCAAGGTGAGTTCCTCCGGTGGATCGGGAGGCCATGCCCCCGAAACGACGCAGCCGGAGATCCCGCCCGGAAGTTCAGACGACTGGTGGCAGCAGCGCCCTGCGGGCGCCCGCTGCCCGGTCGTCCAGCGACACCGGTGCGGGCTCCGGATGCGGCGCACACCTGACGCGCCACCCGGGGGTGGAGCCCGTCAGCAGATACCGCTCCACGTGACGGTCCACGCAGTCATTGCGTCCGCCGACCACTCCGTGGGAGCCGGACCCCGTCTCCGTCACCAGTGAGGACCCGGCGCCGAGCCGCCGCTGGAGCTCCAGCGCGCCCGGGTACGGCGTCGCTCCGTCCCGCTCCGCCGCGACCACGAGCGTCCGCGGCAGCCGCTCCGGCTGGGCCCCGACCGCCACCGGCCGCTGCCGCTCGCGCACCGGCCAGTAGGCGCAGGGGAGGTTCAGGAAGGCGTTGGCCCAGGTCTCGAAGGGTGCCGTGCGGGCCAGCTCGGTGTTGTCGCGGTCCCAGGTCGCGAAGTCCGCGGGCCAGGAGGCGTCGTTGCACAGCACCGCCGTGTAGACCGCCGTCGCGTTCTCGGCCGCGGCGGCCACCGCCGGGTCCGGGGCGGCCTGCGCGGTCAGCTCCGCCGGATCGCCGCGCAGGAAGGCCGCCAGGGCCGCCGCCCGGTCCGGCCAGACGTCGTCGTAGTACGCGGCCTGGAGGTAGGCGGCCCGGAGTTCGCCGGTGCCGACGGCCCCGCCGGCGGGGGTACGGGCCACCGCGTCCCGGACGCGCTCGTAACTCGCCTGCACGGCCGCCGGGGTGGCGCCGAGGCGGTACGTGCCGTGGTGCCGGGCCACCCAGGCGCGGAAGTCGTACCAGCGGCGCTCGAAGCCGGGCGCCTGGTCGAGGTTGTTGCGGTACCAGACGCGGCGCGGGTCGGGATCGACCGCCGAGTCGAGGACCATCCGGCGGACACGGCCCGGGTGGAGGGTGGCGTAGACGGCGCCGAGGTAGGTGCCGTACGAGGAGCCCAGGAAGGTCAGCTTCTCCTCGCCGAGCGCGGCCCGCAGCACGTGCAGGTCGCGGGCGTTGTTCAGGGTCGTGTAGTACGGCAGGGCCGCGCCGGCCCGCCGCGCGCAGCCGTGGGCGTAGGCCCGGGCGGCCTCGACGCGCTGCCTCTTGTCCGCGGGGGAGGGGTCGGCCGGCTCCGGGGTGGGGCCCTTGGTGCGGGCGGCCGGGTCCTGGCAGGACAGCGGGGCGGAGCGGCCGACGCCGCGCGGGGCGTAGCCGACGAGGTCGTAGGCGGCGGCGATCCGCTCCCAGCCGGCGAGGCCGGCGACGAGCGGGAACTGCATGCCGGAGGCGCCGGGGCCGCCCGGGTTGTGGACGAGCGCGCCCTGGCGGTCGGCGCCGCGGGCGCGGGTGGCGGGGACCCGGCTGACGGTGAGGGAGATCTGCGGGCCGTCGGGGCGCGCGTAGTCGAGCGGGACGCGCAGGGTGGCGCACCGGACCGGGGCGGGGAGCCGCTCGGCGTCGGGGCAGCCGCGGAAGTCGAGGCCGCCGCTGCCTCCGGCCGCTGCCGTGGCCGCCGCGCGCTGGGCGGCGAGGGCGGCGCCGGCGGCCTCGGCGGCCGTCCCGCCGAGCGGGTCGCGCGGGGCGGGCCCGGCGGGCCCCGCGGCGTGGGCGGGGAGGTGGGCCGGGGCGCAGAGGGCGAGGGAGAGCGCGGCCACGGCGGCTCCGTGGCGTGCGTGCCTCGTCCGCATGGCGGCCCCCTCATCTCATCCGATGAATCGATGAAAGGCACGGGCTGCGCCCGTGTAAAGGATCACCGGCCGGTGTCGGCCGCAATGGCCCCGATGCCGCGCCCTACGCCCCCGGTTGCCGTACCGGGTGGTCAGGAACTGCTGGAGCTGGAGCAGCTGGAACCGGACGAACTGCTGCAGCTCGAGCTGCTGCTGGAGCAGCTGGAACCGCTGCTGCCGGAGGACCCGCAGCCGGATCCCGAGGAGCCGCCGCAGCTCGAACCGCCACCGCCGCAGCTCGAACCGCCACTGCCGCCGTCGCTCGTGGCGCACCAGAGGACCGGCAGCAGCTCGGCTGCGGATCCGTACGACGCCCCGTCCGTGCTGCGAAACCGCGGGCCCGACTGGGCCGCGGCCAGCCGGGTGCCGCGGATGGCGGGCACCAACTGCTGCCGCAGGTACGGGTCCCGCAGACCGCGCAGCCCGAACAGTGCGGTCTGCACGTACGGGGTCGGGTCGTTGCGGTGCGCGGAGCGGGTCGCGAGCAGCGCCCGCCGCCCCGCCGGGGTGACCCGGCTCTTGGCCCGGGCCGCGCAGATCAGGCCCACGAGGATGCCGGCCACCAGGACGACCAGCACCTTCGCGATGAACGGCACCTGGGGGCCGGAATCGACGACGAAGCCCACGAAGGTCAGCACCAGCGACACCGGGATCAGGAGCGCGCACACGGCGGCCTGGAGCAGCGCCAAGCGGCGCCACGGCCGCCCGGATCCGGGCGGGGAGAGCAGCCCGCGTGCGGCCAGCGCGTCCCCGATCTCCTGGACGGCCGGGTCGCACATGGCGGTGTAGCGCACCTGGTAGAGCCACCCCGAGGGCGCCCCCTGGTGGGCCTGGAGGACGGCGCGTTCGGTGGGGTTGGTGGCCCACGACCCGGGGTGTACCTGGACGATGCCGGGACCGCCGACCACGAGTCGGCCGTCCCCGAGCATGGAGACGAGCGCGACGTCCACGACGGTGCCGGGGCCGCCCACCACGAAGGCGGCCTCGGACAGGTCGTGGAGCCCGGCCGCAGGTCCGGCCGAGGCGGGCCGGGAGCTGCGCAGCCCGCGCATCAGCAGGAACGAGGAGACGATGACGGCGATCCAGATCGCGAGGGCGAGGAGGTTCATGCCGCCCTCCCCACGAGCGTCCGGGCCCAGCGCACGATCCGGCCGGGCGGCCTGGCCCCGGCCCGGTCCCGCCACCAGGCGGTGAGCCGGCGCCGGGCGGCCGGATCGGCCGGCAGGTCCCGGATCAGCAGGTGCTCGGCGAAGTCCAGCGCGTCCCGGCGGTAGCCGGCGGTCATGGGGCGGCCCTTGGCGTAGGCGAGGAAGGCCTCGCGGTACGGGTCCCGGCCGCCCAGGATCCCGGGCAGCTCGGGAGCCAGCCGGGCCACCACGTCGGCCCGCTTGGCGGCCAGGGCCCGGGCCTGTACCCGGATGCGCAGCCGGTCGAACCCCTCGGGCACCGGGGTCCCGGCCACCAGGGCCGACAGCAGCGCGGCCTGCCCGAGCGCCACCCGGGTCCGGGCGGGCTCAGTGTCGCCGAGGAACTCCGCCTCCGCGGCGGGCTCCTGTGCGGCAGCCTCCGGTGCCGCTTCCGGCACGCCGACGCCCGGGACCTCCGTCGCGGGGGCGGTGGCCGCGGGGCCCGCGGTTGCGGGGCCGGCGGTTGCGGGGCCTGCGGTCGCGGGGCCTGCGGTCGCGGGTCGCGTCGTCGCGGCGCCCGCCGTCACCACTGCGCGGATCGCGGTCAGTTCGTCCGCGAGTTCCTGCTCCGGCGGGAAGTCGTCGTCGCGTTCCAGCAGGACGCCCGGCGGGTCCACCCGGGAGCGCAGCTCGGCCAGCAGGTCGAGGACCACCGGCGGCACCGGGTGCGCGTGCGTGTCGTGCCAGACGCCGCCCCGCTCCACACCGCCCGCCACGTGCACATACGCCAGCGCCTCCAGCGGGATCCCGTCCAGGACGGCGGCCGGGTCCTCGCCCCGGTTGACCCGGTTGGTGTGCAGGTTGGCCACGTCGATCAGCAGCCGGACACCGGTCCGCTCGACCAGCTCCGTCAGGAACTGCCCCTCGGTCAGCTCCTCGCCCGGCCACGAGAACAGCGCCGCGATGTTCTCCAGGGCCAGCGGCACGGGCAGGGCGTCCTGCGCGATCCGTACGTTCTCGCACAGCACGTCCAGCGCGTCGCGGGTGCGCGGCACCGGCAGCAGGTGCCCGGCCTCCAGCACGGGCGAGGAGGTCCGTACGAAGGCGATGTGCTCGGTGACCAGCGGCGCCCCCAGCGCCACCGCCCGCTCGCCGAGCGCCGCGAGCTTCTCCGGGTCGGGGCGGTCGGCGCCGCCGAGCCCGAGCGAGACCCCGTGCGGCACGACACGCGTACCGCGCTCGCGCAGCCGCAGCAGCGCCTCGGGCAGGTGGCCGGGGCATACGTTCTCGGCCACCACCTCGACCCAGTCCAGGCCGGGCAGCCGCTCGACCGCTTCCGCGATCTCCGGCCGCCAGCCGATGCCCACCCCCAGGTGTGCCATGGGCTTCATGTCCCCTCGCCCCCTCTCGTCGCATCGTGTGCCGATGTCATGACCCCGGCGGAGTCGGGCCAACCGCCGGAAGGGACGTTCAGAGGAACATTTGAGGTTCCCGCCGGCCGGGGAAGGCCGTCAGAGCCGGGAGCGCAGCGCCGGATGGTCGGCGACCACCGTCGCGCTGCCCGGAGCGATCTCGGTGAACCCGGCGTCGCGCACCACGGGCAGCCCGCTCCCGCTCAGCTCCGCCCACCGCTCGCGCGCGGCCGTCCGTACCGCCAGGCGGAAACCGGAATCCTGCCAGGCGGCCCGCTCCGCCTCCGTCAGCTCCCACCACGCCAGCTGCGCCGCGTGCCCGGCCTGGGCCATCGCCTTGCCGGCGGACATGTCGAGGTCGGGGTTGAGCCACAGCACGGGCAGGGCCGGCTCGGTGACCGCGGCGACCGGCTCCGGGTCGTCCAGATCGGTGCCCGACACCTGGAGCTTGGCCAGCTCCTTGGGCCAGCCGTCGAGGGGCACCGGCGGGAAGACCCGTACCTGCGCGCCGTCGCCGTCCACCGTGACGCCCGGCAGGGTCTCCGCCTTGCGCCACTCCGCCCCGCGCGCCCGCCGGACCACCTTGCGGATCCGGGCGTCCTGCCAGTCGCGGACCGCCCCGGCCCACTCGCCCTCGCCCCGCGCCCGTTCGTCGGTGAGCAGGACCAGCACCGCGCGGGCCGCCGTCTCCAGGGCGTCCGTGCGGGCGGGCGGCTCGGCCTTCTCGATCCGCACCACCAGCGGCAGGACGAACTGCGGGGCCTCGTCGCGCCGTACGTGTTCCTGCCGGAACGGGCTGTCCGCCCCGACCGCGGGCACGTCGGAGATGTCGTTCGTGTGCTGGCTGCTCATCCCGCCAAGGATGCCAGGCTCCGCCTTGAGGATGATGTCCCGGGTGGCCGGCCCGGGTGAGGATCGATGCCATGAAGAGTGATCTTTTCGCGTCCGAGAACCTGGCCCAGGCGGCCGTCACCCCTGGCATGAGCCTGCAGAACGCCAAGTCCGTCAAGTACAACGTCAACGGTGAAATGCTGGCCCGTCAGGGCTCGATGGTCGCCTACCGCGGCAACCTCCAGTTCGAGCGCAAGGGCCAGGGCATAGGCGGCATGCTCAAGCGCGCCGTGACGGGCGAGGGCCTGGCCCTGATGTCCGTACGCGGTCAGGGCGAGGCCTGGTTCGCCCACCAGGCGGGCAACTGCTTCATCATCGACTTCGAGCCGGGTGACGCCCTCACCATCAACGGCCGCAACGTGCTCTGCTTCGACCCGACCCTGTCCTACGAGATCAAGATGGTGAAGGGCGCCGGCATGACCGGCGGCGGCCTCTTCAACAGCCTCTTCACCGGCACCGGCAAGCTCGCCGTGGTCTGCGACGGCAACCCGATCATCATCCCGGTCACCGCCCAGTCCCCGGTCTACGTCGACACGGACGCGGTGGTCGGCTGGAGCGCCGCTCTGGAGACCGGCCTGCACCGCTCCCAGTCGGTCGGCTCGATGATCCGCGGCGGCTCCGGCGAGGCCGTCCAGCTGATGCTGCGCGGCGAGGGCTTCGTCATCGTCCGCCCGAGCGAGGTCACCGAGACGGCGGCGTCGCACTGAGGGCACCGACCGCAACGCACCTGACCGGCGTGGGCCGCCGCTACGGACCACGGCGGCCCTGGGTGCTGCGCGGGATCTCGCTGGAGCTGCCGCACGGCGCCCTGGTCAGGGTCGAAGGCGGCAACGGCGGCGGCAAGTCCACCCTGCTGCGGCTCGTCGCCGGGATCGACGCACCGACCGAGGGACGCGTGGGCGGCCGCCCGCGCCGCACGGCCTACGTCCCCGAGCGCTTCCCGGCCGCGCTGCCGCTCGGCGCCGCCGCCTACCTGACCCACCTGGGCCGGGTGCACGGGCTCCGGGGAGCCGAGGCGGCCCGGCGGGCGGAGCACTGGCTGGAGCGGTTCGGGGCCGCCGGGCACGCCCGCACCCCGATGGCCGAACTGTCCAAGGGGACCAGCCAGAAGGTGGCCGTCGCCCAGGCCCTGCTCGCCGAACCGGGGCTGCTCGTTCTCGACGAGGCCTGGACCGGGCTGGACGCCTCCGCCCGGACCGAGTTGGACCTCGCCGTGGCCGAACGCACCGCCGCCGGGGCCACGGTGGTCTTCGTCGACCACGACCCCCGGCGGCTCGCGGGCGCACCCGACGCGCACTACCGGGTCGAAGGCACGTCGCTCGTGCCGGTGCCGGTGCCGGTGCCGGTGCCGATGCCGACGTCCGAAGGGGCAGGGGCGACCCGCGTCCGGATCCGGGCCGCCGGACCGCCCGGCAGCCCGCTGCCGGCGGGCCTCGCCGGCGTGCCCGACCCGGACGGCGGCGCCGTGCTGACCGTGGACGCCGCCCGCTCCGACGAGGTGCTGCGCGTCCTGCTCACCGCCCGGCCGCCGTGGCACGTCCGGGCCGTGGAGGAACTGCCGTGACCGCCCTGCTCCGCTACCAGAGCGCCCTGCTGCTGCGCTCGCAGCGCTGGCTCGCCCCGTTCTTCGTGTACGCCGCCTTCGTGGCCGTCGGGATCCAGCCGGGCGAACCGGCGCTGGACTCCCTCGGCTACGCGGCCGCCGGCCTGGTCCCGTCGGCCGTCTGGCTCGTCCGGATCTGCGTCACCGGCGAGCCCGACGCCGCGCGTGACTGCGCCGCCGCCGCGGCCGGCCCCGTACGGGTCCATGCGGCGGCACTGCTCACCGGCCTCGGCGGGGCGCTGCTCGCGGGAGCGGCCGGAGCTGCCGTCGCCCTGCTGCTCGGCGACCGGGCCGGGCTCGATCCCGCCGCGACCGCCCTGGCCGGCGCCCTGGCGGTGGCGGTGTGCGCGCTGACCGGCGCGGCCGTGGGGGCGCTGTGCAGCAGGCCGCTGGTGCGGCGCCGCGGCTACGGGGTGCTGGCCGGGACCCTCGGCTCCCTGCTGGCCTGGGTCCTCGCGCCGTCCCCGGCCCGCGGCGCGGTGTCGGCCCTGGTCACGGGGGCGCGCTCGGGCACCGTACCGCTGCCGTGGACGGCCCTGGCAGGTGCGCTGCTGCTGGCCGGCGCGGCGGGTGCGGTGGCCTGCCTGGCGGCCGCGCGGCGGGGCGGCTGACGCGTGCGGCCGCCGCCGGACCGGGCCTCCCGCGGCTCCCTGCCGCGCGCCGGCCGGCCCGAGTACGCTCGTACGCATGGACCAGCCGGCCGAGACCCCGTCGTACTGCCCCGCTCCCGCCGCCCCGGCCGGGCGGGTGCCGGGGCCGCCGTACGCGGACTGCCTGGAGTGCGGCAAGCCCACCGAGTACGGGGTCGCGACCCCGGGCGTGGTGCTCTGCCCGGTGTGCGAGTGGCAGGACGCGCAGCGCACCGCCTGCTCCGGCTGAGGGCTCCGGCTATTTCCCGATGAGTTCGGAGACCTTCACGAACCGGTAGCCGCGCTTGCGCAGCTCCGGGACGATCTTCCGGACGGCCTCCTCGGTGACCGGGGCGGCGCTGCGCGTGCAGTGCATGACCACCACCGAGCCGGGCTTCACCCCGGCGAGCACCTGCTCGGCCACCGCGTCCGGGTCGCTCGCGAAGGCGTCGCCGCTGACCACGTCCCACTGGACGGCCGTGACCTTGGCCGTGGACAGGGCCCGCAGCGCCTGGTCGTCGTAGCAGCCGCCGGGGAAGCGGAAGTACGGGACGGTGTTGACCGCCCCCGCCTGCCGGAAGGCGGCGAAGGCCCGGTCCACGTCGGCGCGGGCGGCGGCGCCGTCGAGCGCGGGCAGCCCGTAGCAGGGGGACTTGAAGGCGTGGTGGCTGTACGAGTGGTTCGCGACCTCGAAGTTCGGGTCGGTCCCGATCGCCTTCGTCTGGTCCGGGTACTCCTCGGCCCAGCGGCCCGTCATGAAGATCGTCGAGGGCACCTTGAGGGTGCGCAGGGCCGAGATCAGGCCGGGATTGTCGAACTGCTCCCCGCCCGCCGCCCGCGGCCCCTGGTCGGAGGTCATGTCGGCGTCGAAGGTCAGCGCCACGGTCTTGTCCGTCTGCTGCGTCGCCCGCTCGAAGACCGGGGTCAGGCCGCCCGGGCCGGGTGCCATGGTCGGGGCCTTGGCGGGCGCACCGGCCTGCGGCGCCGCGGCGGTCGGGGCGGCGGGTCCGCTGCTCTGCGGGGACGTGGCGGGCGCGCCGGAGGCCGGGGCGGCGGGGGTGCCCATACGGGCTTCGCGGCCGGCGTCCGACGTGCCGGCGCCGCCCGAGCATCCCGTGAGGACGACGCCGAGGGCGGCACTGAGAGCGGCGACGGACGCCGCTTTGCGCACAGAAATGGTCACACAGGCAAAATATATGACTATCCGGCAAGTAGTCGTGCACGGCGCTCCTCGACGTCGAAGTCGGTCGGCGGGCACGACGGGCCGATGGCCCGCGGGTGGTCCCCCAGGCGCTTCCCCAGGTCGAACGGAGGGGAGCGCGGGGTCAGTGCCAGGGCCCGTCACGGCGAACGTGGTTCCCGGGACGTAGGTGTTGAGGTACATCGTGCGCCCGTCGGGGGAGAAGGTGACCCCGGCGAACTCGCCCCACTCCGGGGCCCCCGGCCGCCCGATGTCCTCGGCGTTGCGGGCCATCGGATAGACCTCGCCGCCCGCCGTCACGCCGAAGACGTACTGCGCCCCGCCGCCGTCCTCGCACACCATCAGGCCGCCGTCCGGGGCCAGGCAGATGTTGTCGGGGGAGTCCCCGGGCAGCATGATGTCGGCGGCCGGGCCGAAGAGGACGTCCAGCCGCAGCCGGGCGCGCCGCGGATCGTAGAACCACACCTGCCCGTGGTGGTCGCCGGACGCCCCCTCGCCGCTGCGGGCGTAGCTGGAGACGAAGTGGACGCCGGAGCCACCCCAGTAGCAGCCCTCCAGCTTCTGCGCGTGGGTGATCCCGCCCGGCCCGAAGTCCTGCAGCCGGATCGGCGTCCGGGCCGCCGAGGGGTCCGGGACGGGCACCCACTCCACCGGGAACTCCGCGCCGGGTTCGGCCACCGACGCCAGGTCGGCCAGCCCCGGCACGCGCAGCGCCTCCAGGGCGCCCCCGGCGCGCAGGGACCCGGTTCCGCCCAGCGGCCGGGCCGGCAGGAAGCGGTAGAAGAGCCCGAACGGCTCGGTGAAGGCGTCCTCGGTCTCGTAGACCACCCCGCGGTACGGGTCCACCGCGACGGCCTCGTGCGCGAAGCGGCCCATCGCGGTGAGCGGGACCGCGCCCGAGCGGAGCGGGCGGGCCGGGTCCACCTCGAAGACGTAGCCGTGGTCCTTGGTGTAGCCGGAGGTGCCCGCGCGGTCCTCGGTCTCCTCGCAGCTCAGCCAGGTGTTCCAGGGGGTGCGGCCGCCCGCGCAGTTGACGGCGGTACCGGCGAGGGCGACCCGCTCGCCGGTGACCTGCCCGGCCGGGTCGAGGTCCAGGGCCGTGCAGCCGCCCAGGGCGTGGGGGTCGTACGTCAGGCCCGGCACGGCGGGGACGCGCAGTGCGGCGGTGGTGCGGTTCTCGTGGTTGCGGACCAGTTGGACGCGGCCGCCGCCGGCGTCGAAGGCGGCCATGCCGTCGCAGTTGGCCGGGACGGTGCCCTCGCCGGAGCGCAGCGGGCCGCCCGAGCGCGAGAGGACCCGGTAGGTGAACCCGGCGGGCAGGTCGAGCAGCCCGCGCGGATCCGCCAGCAGCGGCCCGTACCCCCGCTCGGCCCCGGCGACGCGCGAGCCGCCGGCGAACAGCGCGCCGAGCGCCCCGCTGAAGGCGATCGCGCCGGCGGCGAGCAGGCTGCGTCGGGTGACGGACATCGGCGGCTCCGGGGCGGCGCGGGGCGGGCGGCTTCAGGCGGATGGCGGCCGGGTGGCCGGGTGGCCGACGGCAGGTGGCAGGATGCCGACGGCAGGCGGACCCGCGTGAGCCGGACCGCGCCGGCCGGACACCTCGCCGGCCGGACACCCCGTCAGCCGGGCCGCGTCAGGCCTGCGGCGTGGGGCGGGTGGTGCCCGGCAGGCACCGCACCGCCGGGTTGAAGGTCGCGTACAGGCCGCTGGGGTTCTTCTTCCAGAGCCACAGGTGCAGGGCGTAGTGGACCGGCTGGCCGGGGAAGTTGCCGGGCTTGGGCCCCTTGAAGGCGGTCCCGAACATCGTGGGGCGGTCGTCGTCCGTCGTCAGCTTCTGGTCGCGGTCGTAGACCAGCCACTGGACCCCGACGAGGCGCTTGCCGCCGCGCCCGTCGTCCTCGTAGTACAGCGCGGCGGGCTTCGCCGGGTCGACGGAGTTGTCGTAGGCGTGGTTGAAGTGCGGGTAGCCGAGCGCGCCCGTTCCCCCCGCCCGGTCGAAGACGCAGTACGTGTCCGGCACGTAGCCGGCCGCGACGGCCTTGCCGTGCACCTGGTACGGGGCGGTCGCCGCGTACACGATCGCCCGGTCGGCCAGCGCCCGGCCGGTGCCGGTACCGATGCCGGCGCCGATGCCGGCCCCGGCCGCGGTGGACGAGGCGGCAGTGGACGAGGCCGGGGGAGCGGTGAGGGCCGCCAGGGTGAGCGAGGCGGCTGCCGTGAGGGCCAGGGCGAGACGTCGGGCCATGCGCGGGGCTCCTTGTGGACGGGCTGGCTGTGGCACCAGCAGCCCTTCCCCGGGCCGCCGCACCCGCCACACACTCGGCCCGGACGGCCGACCGCCGATCGGCTGACGGTCGGCCGGGACCCCACCCGGACGACCCCCTGCCCGGCCCCGTCACCTCACTCGAACGGGAACGGCGCCGTTTCGCGGTCCACCCGTACGGGGAACCCGTGTGTCCGCAGAAGTCGAGTGCGACGGAGGGTGCGGAAACATGGCGCAGCAGGATGCGGCACCGAACGGCGGCGGAGAACTGCACGACATCGTGTCGGCCGTGTCCCGGGGCGCGCCGGAATACCGGCAGTGCCCCCACCCCATGTACGCCGCGCTGCGCGAGCAGGCCCCGGTGTGCCGGCTGACCCCGCCCCACGGGATCGACACCTACCTCATCACCCGTCACGACGACGCCCGTGACGCCCTGTCGGACCCCCGCTTCAGCAAGAACATGCGCGGCGCCATCGACACCTACCACGCCGTGTACGGCAGCTTCTTCGACGCGCTCGACGACAACGTGCTCTTCTCGGACCCGCCCCGGCACACGCGGCTGCGCCGCATCCTGCGCAGCGCCTTCACCCCCCGGCGGGTGGAGCAGATGCGCCCGAGGATCACCGAGATCGCCGAGGAGATCCTCGGCGAGTGCCGGAAGGCGGGCACGGTCGACCTGATGACCGCGTTCGCCTTCCCGCTGCCCGTCGCGGTCCTGTGCGAACTGATGGGCATTCCGCAGGAGGACCGCCCGGAGATCCTGGAGCAGTTCGCGGAGGTGACGCGCTCCCGGTTCGATCCCGGCAGGAAGGCGGAGCTGAAGGCGGCCGAGGAGCGTCTGCAGCACCGGCTGGAGCGGCTCATCGCGGACACGCGCGACCACCCGTCGGACTCCTTCCTCAGCGACCTCGTCCAGGCGGAGGAACAGCTGGAGGACCACGAACTGGTCGCGTCGCTCTGGGTGCTGTTCTTCGCCGGCCACAAGACCACCGCCTACCAGATCGGGAATTCGGTCCTCAACCTGCTGCTGCGCCCCGACCAGGCGGCGAAGCTCCGCGAGGACCCCCGGCTCGTCCCCGGGGCGGTCGAGGAGATCCTGCGCTTCGAGGGATCGGTGGAGACGTCGACCTTCCGGTACGCGGCGGAGGAGGCCCGGATCCGGGACACGCTGATCCCCAAGGGCTCCCTGGTGCAGATCGCGATCTCCTCGGCCAACCGGGACCCGGAGAAGTTCGCGTCCCCCGACGAGCTGGACGTGACCCGCGAGGGGCTCCAGGGGACGCACCTGGGCTTCGGCCACGGGACCCACTACTGCCTGGGGGCGCCGCTGGCGCGGCTCGAACTCGAGATCGCGCTCACCCTGCTCCTGCGGGAGTTCCCGGACATGGCGCCGGCGGACGCGCAGGAGGCCCAGGGGGCCTGGCTCAACGGACCGGTGGCGGCGTTCCGGGGGCTCCAGCACCTCCGGATCGTCCTGGATCCGTCGCGCCCGGACGAGGACCCCGGCGAGCCGGCCCTGGCCTCCGTGGCCTCCGGAAAGTAACCCAGACCCGATGGGCGGTGGATCGACATGACGGATTCCGCGAGTACCCCCGGGGTGCGCCTCCTGGGAACACCGGCGAACGCACTGCGCGTCGCCGCGGTGGGCACCAGCGAGGTCATCCGGGTCGCGCGGGGTTCCTCCGCACCGGGCCCGGCCGCGGCACACGCGGTCCAGCCGAAGATCGACATGCATCACCACTTCTGCGCGCCGCAATGGCGCGAGTGGGCCGTGCACCACGGTCTGATCAAGGAGGAACAGCTGCCCCCGTGGACCCGGCTCGACACCGCGGCTGCGGTCCGCTTCATGGACGACGCCGGCATCACGACCGCCGTCCTCAAGCCGATGCTGCCTGCGCGCTACCGGTCGTCGGCGCAGCTGCGCGAAGCCGTCAACATCACGCTGCAGTCGATGATCGAGGTGGCGCAGTCGCACCCGGGGAGGTTCACGTACTACGTGCCCCTCTTCCTGGACGATCCGGAGGCGTCGTCCTGGGCCGTGCGCCGCGGGCTGGGGCAGCTCGGCGCCGTCGGCGTGAACGTGACGGCCAACTACGGGGGCGTCTACCTCGGGGATCCCGCCTACGACCGGCTGTTCCACGAGCTGAACGAGTTCTCCGCCGTGGTGGACACCCACCCGCACAACCTTCCGGGCTGCCCGCCCGGAGCGTCGACGGTTCCCGGCATCCCGAACTTCATGTGCGACTTCCTGCTGGACACCACGCGGGCCGCCGTGAACATGATCAGCAGACGGACGCTGGACCGCTTCCCGAACCTGTCCGTCGTCCTGCCGCACGCCGGCGGCTTCCTCCCGTACATCGCGTCGCGCCTGCAGGCCCTCGGGCGGTTCTGTGACCCGCCAGTCGAACCCGCCGCCGTCCGCGACCACCTGAGCCGCTTCTACTACGACACCGCGGGACCCATGGCGCCCGCGGCGACCCTGCTGGAGCACGTGCCGGCCGACCACATCCTCTTCGGCACCGACTGGCCCGCCGCCCCAGCGGACACGGTCACGGACCTGGCGCTCCCCGCGCTGGAAGCGGACCCGGCCTTCACCCCGCAGCAGCTGCAGGGGATCTACCACGACAACGCGATGCGCCTGATCCCACAGCTGGCGACCGCCTGACGGGGGTGTGCGGGCCGCGTCGTGCGGCCCGCGCCCCCCGCCGGAGCGGGAGCGGTCAGGCGAGCTTGGCGCTCAGGGTGATGGTCGTACCGGTCAGGGCCTGGCTCACCGGGCAGTTCTTCTTGGCTTCCTCGGCGGCGGCGGTGAAGCCGTCGTTGTCCAGGCCGGGGACCTCGCCCTCCACCGTCAGGTGGATGCCGGTGATGCCCTCACCGGGCTGGAAGGTGACGTCGGCCTTGGTCTCCAGCCGGGTGGGCGGGTTGCCCTTGCCCGCGAGGGCGTGGGACAGCGCCATCGAGAAGCAGCTGGAGTGGGCGGCGGCGATCAGCTCTTCGGGGCTGGTCTTGCCGTTCGCGGCCTCGGAGCGCGCGGGCCAGGAGACGTCGTACGAACCGAGGCCCGAGGAGTCGAGGGTGACGACACCCTTGCCCTGCAGGAGGTTGCCTTCCCAGACGGTGTGCGCGTGACGCGTGGTGGCCATGGTGATCCCTTCGCAGAAGTGGAAACGGCCGGGCCCCCGGAAGAGTCCGGCGTTCCCAAACCTACTGGGACACCAGGGGTTTCGCGTCGCGCGCCAGCGCGGTGAGCCGCGATATGGCGCGGAAGTACTTCTTTCGATAACCGCCGTTCAGCATGTCCTCACTGAACAGCCGGTCGAAGGGGGCCCCGGAGGCCAGGACCGGTATCTCGCGGTCGTACAGCCGGTCGGCCAGCACCACCAGTCGCAGCGCCGTCGACTGGTCCGGCACCGGGCCGACGCCGGTCAGGCAGACGGCCGCGATCCCGTCGGTCAGCGCGCCGTAGCGGCTCGGGTGCACCCGGGCCAGGTGTTCCAGCAGGCCCGGGAAGTCGTCCAGGCTCGCGCCCGGGGTCGCGTACGCGGCCTTGGTGACCTGCTCGTCCGAGAACGGCGCCGGCGCCTGCGGCAGACCGCGGTGGCGGTAGTCCTGGCCGTCGATCCGCAGCGGCCGGAAGTGCGCCGACAGGCCCTGGATCTCCCGCAGGAAGTCGGCGGCGGCGAAACGCCCCTCGCCGAGCTTGCCGGGCAGCGTGTTGGAGGTGGCGGCCAGCGCCACGCCCTGCTCGACGAGACGGCTGAGCAGCGAGGACACCAGCACGGTGTCGCCGGGGTCGTCCAGTTCGAACTCGTCGATGCACAGCAGCCGGTGCTCGCCCAGGGTCCGCACGGTCTGCTGGAAGCCGAGCGCGCCGACCAGGTTGGTCAGCTCCACGAAGGTGCCGAAGGCCTTGAGCGCGGGCTCGGCCGGGGTGGCGTGCCACAGGGAGGCGAGCAGGTGGGTCTTGCCGACGCCGTAGCCGCCGTCGAGGTAGACCCCGCGCGGGGCGGTGGGGGCGGCCGGCTTCCTGGAGAACCAGCGCTTCCGGCCGGCGCCGCTCGCGTGCGCCCCGCCCAGGCCGGCGGCGAAGCCGCTCAGCACGGTGACGGCCTCGGACTGGCTCGGCTGGGTCGGATCCGGGTCGTACGTGTCGAAGCGCACCGAGTCGAACCGCGGCGGCGGCACCATCTCGGCCACCAGCCGTTCGGCGGGCACCCGGGGCTCACGCGCGCACAGGGCCTCGGGCCCCACGCCGGCTATCGGAGGCCGGCCTGAGGTGTAACCGGAGGTGGAGAGTGATGTCGACACAGCCCTTAACTCTACGGGGCGTGGCACACTGCCCGGATGCGCCGCCTGTTCCCTGTGACCGATCAGACACCAGCCTCGCCCCGGGACCTGACCGACCGGGAGTGGTCGCTCGACGAGCTCGCGGACGCCTACGCGTACCCCGGCCTCGGACCGGACGGGCACTGGCTGCGGGCGAACATGGTCTCGACCCTGGACGGGGCCGCCCAGCACGACGGCCGCTCGCAGCCCATCTCCGGCGAGACCGACATGCGGATCTTCGGCACCCTGCGGGCGCTGGCCGATGTGGTGGTCGTCGGCGCGGAAACGGTTCGTCAGGAGGGCTACCGCCCGGCCCGCGCCCGGGAGGCCTTCGCGGCCCGCCGCGAGGCCTCGGGACAGGGCCCGGCCCCCGCCATCGCCGTGGTCACCGCGAGCATGGACCTGGACTTCTCGCTGCCCCTGTTCGCCTCCCCGCTGGTGCCGACCCTGGTGGTCACCGGCGCCGCCGCGCCCGCCGACCGGGTGGCCGCGGCCGTGAAGGCCGGGGCCGAGGTCGTGGTGGCCGGTGACGGCGCGGCCGTGGACGCCGCCCGGGCGGTACGGGAGCTCGCCGAGCGGGGACTGCGCCGCCAGCTCACCGAGGGCGGGCCCCGGCTGCTGGGCCAGTTCGTGGCCGCGGACGCCCTGGACGAGCTGTGCCTGACGATCTCGCCGATGCTCACGGCGGGGGGTGCCCAGCGGATCGCCGGAGGGCCCTCCGTCACGGTTCCGCACCGGCTCGCGCCCGCCTGCGTACTGGAAGAGGCCGGGTTCCTGTTCACGAGCTACCGTCGGATCTGACAAGGGGCGGAATTTGTCGTTCCGCTTTGCTTCCGCTGGGCACATATACCTGCGCAGGCCCCGTGCGACAGCGGGGCAGGATGGTTTCCGCAGGGGCCGGCCAGCCGGCCTCGGCCCATGAAGGAGAGGGCGTCCGTGTTCACGAGCGTATTGATGATCGAGCAGCCGCTGACCACGGTGGACGTGGACTTCGTCACCACCCTGCACGGGGACGACGCGGTCTCCTTCGTCGTCCTCATGCAACCCCGGGGCGACCAGGACCGACTGCTGCGCGCCATCGACGACGTAGCGCTCGGTGAGCTCCCCGAGGCCATCCGCGAGGGCGACGAACCCGAGGGGGACGCCGCCCTCGGCCCCGCCGCCCTCGCCCTCGCGCACTCCCTGAACGCCCTGCGCCTGAAGGGCGCCAAGGCCGTGGGGCAGATCGTCGAGGACCACCCGCTCGACAAACTGAAGGCCGTCGTGGACGAGACCGGCGCCGACGAGGTGATCGTCCTGACCGCCCCGCACTTCGTGGAGGAGTTCTTCCACCGGGACTGGGCCTCCCGCGCCCGCCACAAGGTCGGAGTTCCGGTGCTCAAGCTCTTCGCCCACAACGAATAGGCTGGGGCCCCAGAGCCCACCGCACGCAAGCACCGCACGCACTCGATCATGGAGCGAACTGAATGAAGCCCGGCCTGCCGACCGCCATGGAACGGCCCCACTTCATCGGCATCGGCGGCGCCGGCATGTCCGGCATCGCGAAGATCCTCGCCCAGCGCGGCGCGCAGGTGGCCGGCAGTGACACCCGCGGCGACTCCGAGACCGCCGAGGCGCTGCGCGCCCACGGCGCCACGGTCCACGGCGGACACGCGGCCGGAAACCTCGCCGCCGACTCCACCTGCGTGGTCGTCTCCAGCGCCATCCGCGCCGACAACCCCGAGCTGGCCCGCGCCGCCGAGCTCGGCATCCCCGTCGTGCACCGCTCCGACGCCCTCGCCGCGCTGATGGACGGGCTGCGCCCGATCGCCGTCGCCGGCACGCACGGCAAGACCACCACCACCTCGATGCTGGCGGTGTCCCTCTCCGCCCTGGGCCTGGACCCCTCGTACGCCATCGGCGGCGACCTGGACGCCCCGGGCTCCAACGCCCACCACGGCGAGGGCGACATCTTCGTGGCCGAGGCGGACGAAAGCGACCGCACCTTCCACAAGTACAGCCCGCAGGTCGCGATCATCCTCAACGCGGAGCTCGACCACCACGCGAACTACGCGTCGATCGAGGAGATCTACGAGTCCTTCGAGACCTTCGTCGGCAAGATCGTTCCCGGCGGCACCCTGGTCGTCGCCCACGGGCAGGAGGGCGCCGCCGAGATCACCCGCCGGGTCGCGGGCGCGGAGGGCCTCACCGTCGTCACGTACGGCGAGGAGGAGGGCGCCGACGTCCGGATCGCCAAGATCACCCCGCGCGGCCTGACCAGCGAGGTCACCGTCGTCCTGGACGGCCGGATGCTCACCTTCACCGTCTCGGTCCCCGGCCGCCACTACGCGCACAACGCCGTCGCGGCCCTCGCCGCGGGCGTGGCCCTCGGCATCCCGGCGCACAACCTGGCCTCCGCCCTCGGCAAGTACACCGGCGTCAAGCGCCGCCTCCAGCTCAAGGGCGAGGCCGCCGGCGTCCAGGTCATCGACTCCTACGCGCACCACCCCACCGAGATGACCGCCGACCTGGAGGCCATCCGCGGAGCCGCCGGGGACGCCCGGATCCTGGTCGTCTTCCAGCCGCACCTCTTCTCCCGCACCCAGGAGCTGGGCAGGGAGATGGGCCAGGCGCTGGCCCTCGCCGACGCCTCCGTGGTCCTGGACATCTACCCGGCCCGCGAGGACCCGATCCCCGGCATCACCAGCGAGGTCATCATCGCGGCCGCCCGGACCGCGGGCGCCGACGTCACCGCCGAGCACGACAAGGCGGCCGTCGCCGACGTCATCGCGGGAATGGCCAAGCCCGGTGATCTCGTTCTCACCATGGGCGCGGGCGACGTCACGGACCTCGGTCCGGCCATCCTCGCCCGCCTGACGAGCTGAAGGCAGGACGAAGGAGCGGGAGAACCAATGTCGTACGAGGTCGAGAAGACGGACGAGCAGTGGCAGGCGGAGCTGACCCCGTCCGAATACCAGGTGCTGCGCCTCGCCGGCACCGAGCCGGCCTTCCGTGGTGAATACACGGACACCAAGACGGAAGGCGTCTACGCCTGCCGGGGCTGCGGGGCCGAGCTGTTCCGCTCCTCGGAGAAGTTCGACTCGCACTGCGGCTGGCCGTCCTTCTTCGACCCGAAGGACACCGACGCGGTCGAGCTGATCGCCGACCGCTCGCACGGCATGACCCGTACCGAGGTCCGCTGCGCGACGTGCGGCTCCCACCTGGGCCACGTCTTCGAGGGCGAGGGCTTCCCCACGCCCACGGACCAGCGGTACTGCATCAACAGCATCTCCCTGCGCCTGGCCCCGGCCTCCGACGAGGCCTGATCCCCCCGGTGCATCCACGGGCCCTCCCGACCGCATACCGGTCGGGAGGGCCCGTCCGTGTTCCGGGAGCCGGCCGCGCCTCCGGCCGGAACCTTCCCTTCCTGGTGTCGAGGACATCGCGGTTCGATTCCGATCCGGTCTCTGGCCTGGGGTGATCCGGCACCGATAGCACGCATCGTCACGGAAGACACCTGTCCTATTCCGGCGCGTGTCTGGTTATGATCGGCATCCTCAGATCCCGCCGCAGCCGGACCGGTTGTGGCCGTCCCCTCCCCAGAACCGTGCCCGGTCCGGCCGTTGGGTCACCCCCGACGTCCCTCCGCCGTCCCCGCATCCGAGGACCGATGCCTCCCATGGAATCCGAAGGCGTACGAGGGCAGTCGACGGCCCGCCGGTGGAGAACCGTGCGCCTGCGCACGCTGCTCATCTGGCTGGCGGTGGTCCCCACCGTGGCGATGGGCACCCAAGTGACGGTGACCGCGCAGCGGTTGCTGGCGCAGTCGGAGCAGCTGCGGGACGACGTGGCGGCCGCCGAGCGGGTCGGCGCCCCGCTCTACACCCTCATGGTCGACATGCAGGCCGAGCGGACGGCCACCGCCGCCCATTGGGCGGGCACCGCCGGGGCCGAGGGCGACCTGCGCAAACGGCGCGCCGCCACGGACCTCGCCGCGGCCGAGTTCCGTGCCCTGGCCGGCGATCCCGACCGGTCCTTCGCGGAAGTGACCCGGCAGCTCGACAAACTGGCCGCGTACCGCCAGCGCGCGGACACCCGCAGCGGCGCCGCCGACAGCACGCTGACCTACTACTCCGACGTGATCGGCAAGGTCATCCAGGTCTACCAGCAGGAGTTCAGCCACGCGGAGGACGCCGAGCTCGCCCAGGCGAGCCGGCCCGTGGTGGCCATGCTCCAGGCCACCGAGATGGTGGCGCGCGAGGACACCGTCCTGGCGCTGGCCGGGCCGTCCGGGGAACTGACCTTCGTCGGCTACGACCAGTTCGTCGGCGCCCTCGGCGCCCAGCGCTACCTGCACGAGGCGTCGATCGTGCCGTACCTGGCGGCGGGGGACCACCGGTTCTACGAGCGGGTCGTCGGTTCCGCGGACTGGCAGACGAAGACGCGCATCGAGAACGCGGTCCTCTCCGGGCACAAGGACACGACGGCCGGCATCAGGCTGCCGGCCGAGGTCGGCGGCTGGCAGTCCGCGCACGCCAACTTCTCGGTACAGATGGCCACGCTCAACATCGACCTGGCGCGCACGGTGCTCGCCCGCGGCGAGGCCAAGGCCGAGGAGCTGCAGACCGAGGTCGCCTGGCTGATCGGCGGAAGCGGCGGCGGGCTGCTGGCCGTCGTGGTCGTGGTCGTGTTCACCACGCGGTCGGTGCTCCGCCGCCTGCGCGAACTGCACGAACGCACGGTGACCGTCGCCGACCGGACCCTCCCCGACGTCGTCGCCCGGCTCCAGCGCGGACAGACCGTCGACGCCGAGGCCCTGCCCGCGGTGACCGGGGACGGGGACGAGGTCGGACGCATCAGCGACGCCTTCGCCCGGGCCGTGGCCGTGTCCGTCGACGGGCACCGGCAGCTCGCCGCGGAGCGCCACGGATTCGGCCTGTTCGCCGCCGGCATCGCCTCCCGCACCGGAAACCTGGTCAGCCGCCAGCTGAGCCTCACCGAGGACCTCCAGGACACCTTCGGCCATGACGAGGCGCTGCTCGCCCAGTTGATGCGGGCCGACCAGCTCACGGTGGGCATGCGGCGGCAGATCGAGAACCTCCTCATCCTGGCGGGCGGCGAGGTCCCCGACCCGCACACCGAGCCCATGCGCGTCGCCGACCTGCTCCGCGAAGCCGCCGCGGAGGTCGAGGACTTCCGGCGCATCGAGCGGCAGGCCCTGGACGAGACCAGCGTGGAACCGCGCGCGATCAGCCAGATCAGCCACCTGCTCGCGGAACTCCTGGACAACGCCACCCGCTTCTCCCCGCCCCGCTCGAAGGTCGTCATCCGCGCCGAACTGGTCGCGGACGGACTGTCGGTCGAGATCGAGGACTGCGGGCCGCGGGTGAGCCCGGAGCGCTACGAGGAGATGAACGGTCGCCTGCACCAGGCCCCGCCGTACTCCGTCCTCGCGCAGAACGCGCACCGGCTCGGGCTCTTCGTGGTCGGCCACCTCGCCGACCAGCTCCAGGCGACGGTCACCCTGCGCCGCTCGGTGTACGGAGGGACCTCCGCCGTGGTGATCCTGCCCGGGGAGCTGCTGGTGGCGGCCGGAGCACAGGCCTCGCGGGGGCCCGCGCGGTCTGCGCCGGCGCAGGTCACGGCCCCCGAGGCGCCGGCCCCGACACCGCCGCCGGCCGCCGCCACTCCGGCCGGGCAGCCCGAGCCGGCCGAGCAGCCCGTGCCCGTACCCGTACCCGAGCCCGAGCCCGAGCCGGTCCCGCGCACGAGCGCCGGTCTGCCGAGCCGCCGGACGAAGACACTCGCGCCCGTGCCGGTCCCCGCGGCCCGGCCGGCTCCGGTGGCCGGCACCGCGCGGCCGGCCCTCCCGGAGCGGGTCCCGCAGACCCACATCGCCGACCAACTGCGCGCGCCCCGCGCGCCGGAAACAGCCGTCCGGCCGGACACCGCGACACCCGAAGAGGTGGCCGACGCCTGGGCGGACTACGAACAGGGGACCCAGACAGTGGAAGAAGAGCTCCGACGGGATCAGCCATGACCACCTCTCAGAACACCGCGGCGTCCAACGACGCCATCTACAGCGTCCTCGACAACAACCTGAGCAGGATCGCCGGCATCCAGGGCGCCGTGCTCCTGTCCAACGACGGCATCCGCCTCAGCGCCTACCTGCTGGACCAGCCGCAGGCCGAGCGCATGGCGGCCGCGGCCTCCGGCATCGCCTCCACGATGAAGGCGATATCGCGGGAGATCGACGGGGGAAGCGTCATCCGCCAGCTCGTCGAGATGGACGACAGGTACCTCTGCATCGTCGGCTGCGGGGAGGGCAGCACGCTCATCGTGGTGACCTCCCGCAAGGCACGGCTCGGCGAGCTGGGCGGCGAGGCCGTGCGCACCGCGCAGGCGCTCGGCGAGTGGCTGGGCACCCCCGAGCGCGCCCAGGTGCCGTCCTCGTAATGCCGCAGGACGAGCCGCAGCCCGCAAGCCGCCGCCGTACGCGTCTGTACGCCCTGACCGACGGACGTACAGACGCCGCGCAGACCGTCCTCACCATGGACACCACGATCACCACGGCGGCGGCCGCCGACGACGCGCACGGCGCACTGCCCACCGAGTGGCAGGAGATCCTCGCCATGTGCGCGCCGCCGGGCGGCCGGGCGGTCGCCGAGATCGCGGCGCGGATGCACATCCGCCTCACCCCGATGACGCTGCTCCTCGGTGAACTGGCCGACCGCGGGCTGATCCACCACCGGCCGCCCCTGGCGGCCACCGACACCACCGACGTCCACCTGCTCATGAGAATCAGGGACAACCTTGCCCGGATATGACACGCCCGCCCCCGGGGAACCGGCCCCGGTCAAGATCCTCATCGCCGGTGGATTCGGCGTGGGCAAGACGACCCTGGTGGAGACGATCTCCGAGATCGAGCCGCTGCGCACGGAGGAGCGGCTGACGGCCGCGGGCGTCGGCGTCGACGACCTCGACGGCATCGAGTCCAAGACGGTCACCACCGTGGCCATGGACTTCGGCCGGCTCACCCTCACCGACGCCGGAGTCGTCCTCTACCTGTTCGGCACCCCGGGCCAGGAACGCTTCTGGTTCATGTGGGACGACCTGCTGAACGGGGCGCTCGGGGCGATCGTGCTGGTCGACACGCGGCGCCTCGACCGCAGCTTCCCGGCCGTCGACTTCTTCGAAAGCCGCGGGCTGCCCTTCGTGGTCGGCGCGAACTGTTTCCACGGCGAACAGCCGTACACCGCGCAGGAGATCGGGGCGGCCCTGCACCTGCGGGATCCCGAGACGCCCGTCCTCATGCTCGACGCCCGCTCCCGCGACGACGTCCGCGCCTGCCTGCTCTCGCTGCTCGACGTGCTCATCGTCAGGGCGCAGGCCCCGGCGGCCGTCAGCGGCTGATCCCCGGACCGGCCGCGTCCGCCGAGCCCACCGCGTCCCCCGGACCTGCCGCGTCCACCGCGCCCGCAGGGGCCACGGACGCCAGGTAGTCCGCCAGGGTCCGGCGCGGAGTCCAGCCCCGGGACCGGGCCCGGGTGAGGTCCAGGACCACCGGGTGGGCCAGCTGGTCCACCGCGTAGCGGCTGAGGGCGGGTTCGGCGCGCGCCAGGGCCTCCGCGATCCGGGCCGCCGTACGGGCCACCGGCAGCGGGAGGTGGCGGATCCGGGCCCGGACGCCGTGGGCGCGCAGGACCGCCCGGACCGCGGCGTCGCGGGCGTACGGCTCGGCGTCGGCGATGTTGTACGCGCCCGGCGCCCAGGCGGGAGCCGCGAGGCAGGCCTCCGCCAGGTTCTCCACCGCGGTGAGGCTGAGCGGTACGTCCGGGCCCGGCAGCAGCAGGGTGCCCGCCCGGACCCGCGACAGCAGCCGCGGCAGCAGCGTGGTGTCGCCCGGGCCGTAGACGGCCCGTGGACGCAGCACCACCGCGCCGGCCGCCAGGGCGAGGGCCTCGCCCGCCGCCTTGGTCCGGCCGTAGGCGTTCAGCTGCCCGGTGCGCGGATGCTCCTCGCCGACCAGGCGCCGGTCCGGCCGCGGATCGTAGACGCTGGCGCTGCTCACCCACACCACGGGCCGCCCGCCCGCCGCCCGGAGCAGGCGCTCCGTGCCGTCCACGTTGACCGCGTGCATCCGCGCCTCGGCCGGGGAGCCGGGGGCGGGGTCGCCGACGGCCGCCGCGCAGTGCACCACCAGGTCGACCCCGGTGAGGTCGGGGCCGCCCCGGGCGGCGTCCCAGAAGCGGTGCGTGCCCACCGGGCCCGGCCTGCGGCCCAGGCACACGACCGGCGTTCCGGCGGCCGCGGCGGCGCGGGCGACGTGCCCGCCGCAGAAGCCGGAGGCGCCGGTGACCGCGATCACGATCCGGCCCGTACGGTCAGCGAGCGCCAGCCCGGCAGCGCCGCCCCGCGGTCCACGCGGGCCCGCGTCACCACCGGCCGGTGCGGGGCCAGCGCCGCCAGGACGTCGGCCAGTTGGACGACCGCCAGCCGGGCCCCGGGACACGCGTGCGGTCCGGCGCCGAACACCAGCCGCGCCAGGGCCGGGCCGGCGGGCCGCCGGGCGTCCGGGTCGCGCCGGTGCGCCCCGGCCGCGTGCCGGGCGACCAGCAGCAGCCGGTCGCCGCCGCGCACCGGGCAGCCGCCGACGGACCCGTCGGCCGCGGCCACCCGGGGCAGCAGCGGCGAGGCCGCGGTGACCCGCAGCAGTTCCTCGGCCAGCGCGGGCCGCAGCCCCCCGTCCGCCGCCTGCTCCCACAGTCCCGCGTCGGCGCACCAGGCCACGGCCCGGGGCAGCGCCGCGACGGTGGTGTTGACGGCGGCCACCGCCACCATCGCCGACAGCGCGTCCTCGCCGGGGCCCAGGATCCGGCGCAGCCGCTCGGCGGCCCGGGCCGCGGCGGCCTCGGCTCGCGGGCGGCGCGGCCCGGGCAGATGACTGCGTACGGAGGCGGCGGCGGCCTCGGCGGCGGCCTCCGCGACCGCCCGTGGATCGGCGGGAGAGTCCAGCAGGGCGCACACCACCGCCCCGGAGAGCTCCCGCGCGAGCTCGACGAGGTCCACCTCCCCGCCCCCGGCCAGCGGCGCGAGGCGGCGTACGAGCAACGGCTGCCACCGCGCCCGGAGTTCCTCGACCCCGGCCGCGCCGAGCCCGCCCGCGAGCCCCCGCCGGTCCGCCCGGTGCCCGCCGCCCTCCTGGTCGAACAGCACGCCCCCGCCGTCGCGCAGGGCGGCGCGCGCGGCCGCGCCCGTCGTGCCGGCCGCCGTCCGGTCGAGCGGCAGCCGGGTCAGCGCCTCCCGGTAGGCGTCCGCGTCGTGCACCAGCAGGGTCCGGCCGAGCCTCCGCACGGGCCTGCCGCGGGTGGCGGCGAGCAGCCCGAACAGCACGGGATGGCTGCGCAGATAGACGCGGCGGTCGCGCCGCCGGGCCCGGGCATGGGACGTGGTGCTCATCGGGGCTGTACCTCCGTGGAAGATCGGCGGCCCGGGCCGGGCCGGGCCTGGGCAAGGCCGGGCAAGGCCGGCGGGGCCGGAGAAGGCCTGGCAGGGCAGGCAGGCCTGGCAGGGCAGGCAGGCCTGGCAGGGCAGGCAGGGCGGGCAGGGCGGGCAGGGCGGGACCGGCAAGGCCGGGGACGGTCGGTGCCGTCCGGGGAGCTGCTGCGGGTTACCCGCGGCCCCGCCGTTGCGGCCGGGTCCGTCGGCGGCTGCCCGGTGCGCGGCGGCGCCCGGCTGCCGCCGGCCGCCCGGCACGCGGGCGAGGCACACCCGGCACGCAAGCGAGGCGCGTCGGTGCGGCCCTGGTCCGGTTGTCGGCGTGTGGCCGAGGTGCGTTTCGGACCCTCGGGGCGGGGCTGTCATTCCGGTGGGCCCAGGCGTCGCGCCGCAAGGGCGGCCGTCGCCGCCCGGTCCGGTTTGCGCGAGCGCCCCGACAGCGGGATCCGCGCCAGGAGCAGCGCGTCGGGACGGGCCGTGCCCATCCGCCGGACCGGCTCGTCCAGGGCGGCGCGCAGGGCGTGCTCGTCCGCGCCGCGCCGCGGCTGTACGACGGCCACGAGCCGTTCGTCGCCGTCGCCCGCCGGGATCCCGACGAGCACGGCCAGCTCCACCCCCGGCACGTGCAGGGCGGGCTCGTACAGCCCCGGGTAGATGTTCTCCGCCCGGCGCAGCACCATGTCCTTGCTCCGGCCCTCCAGGACGATCCGGCCCGCGCCGTCCAGCCGCGCCCGGTCGCCCGTACGCACCCACGGGTCCGGCTCCTCGCCGAGGTAGCGGTGGCGGGCCGCGGGCCCGGACAGCAGCAGCTGCCCGTCCTCGTCCGGCTTGGCCAGTACGCCGGGCAGCGGGGCGCCGACCAGGTCCCCGGCCTCCTCGAAAGCGGCCTTCTCCCGTGCCTCGACCGCGGCGGCCGGGAACAGCTCGGTGAGCGCGTACACGCCCCAGGCCTCGGCCGCGCCCGCCTCCCGCACGCGTTCCAGCAGCCCGGCGCCGGCCGGGGCCGAGCCCGTCCACACCCGGCCGTGGAAGCGGGCGCCCGCACCCAGCGCGTCCCGCAGCCGGGGCGGCGTCAGATAGGTGTCCTGGGGCCGCAGCCGCCCCAACTGCCGGGCCAGCACCCGGGGGTTGCCGGCCGGCAGGGCCACGGGGGCGCCGCGCGTCAGCGAGGGGACGAGGACGAAGAAGGTCCCGCCGAGCACCGGCCGGTCCCCGTGCGCGTCGAAGAGGGAGGAGACCGTGGCCATCCCGGCGGACAGGCTCGCCCGGGTGTGCACGACGGCCCGCGGCAGCGAGGTGGTCCCGGAGGTGAACACGATCACCGCGTCGGCGTCCCCGTCCACCGTCCCGTCCACGTCCCGGTGCCCGGGGACACCGAGCCGCGGCGCCCCCAGGTCCAGCGCGGGCGCGCAGCCCGGCAGCCGGGGCCCGACGGTGGCCACCGGCCCCAGCTCGGCCAGGTCCGGCAGCGCGAGCCGGGCCCGGCGGGCCAGCGGCCGGGCCCAGCCCGCCACCGCCTGCGCGGCCGCGTCCGCCAGCACCAGCGAGGGCCGGGCCAGCGCGAGGCGGGCCCGCAGCACGTCGGGCCCCGCGCCCGGGTCCAGTACGGCCCCGCGCAGCCCGAGCCGCCACAGCGCGAGCAGCACGGCGAGCGCCCGCGGTCCGGGGCGCACGGCGACGCCGACGGTGTCCCCGGCGCGCAGCCCGCGCGCGTGCAGCGCGGCGGCGAACGCGTCCGACAGCTCGGCGAGTTCGCCGCGGGTGGCCCGTACCCGGGGCGCGCCGGTACGGGTGGCGGTGAGCACGGCGGCCCGCTCGGGGCGGCTGCGCAGCGCGTGGTCGAGTCGGTCCAGCATCAGCGGGGGTCGTCCGTTCCGTGCGTGCCGCTGCCCTGGTCGAGGTACCAGCGGGCGGTGCCGGCGATCCCGTAGGCCCGCAGGCGCCGCGTCGAGTTCTCCACGACCATCGTGCGGCAGTGCACGATCCGGTCGCTGTGCCGGCGGACGGCGTTGAGGAAGAGCCGGTCGGTGGGGGAGGGGCGCCGGGGCATGCCGCCGACGGCCAGGTACAGCTCGGCGGTGATGGCCATGTTGTTCCCGGCGTGCATGCGGTACGGCGCCCGGAAGCCGTTCTTGCGGGAGTGCTGCGGCCGCAGCCGCCCGAAGAGCGCGGCGAGCGCCACGAGCGCGCCGAACCCGGCCCGGCCCAGCGGGCCGTGCTCGTCGCGGCGGGCGACGATCCGCCCGCAGACCAGCCCGGGGCTGCGGGTGAGGGCGGCCCGCGCGGCGCCGGTCCAGCCGGGCCGGGGCAGGCAGTCGGCGTCCGTCCGGGCGAGCAGGGTCGCGCCCCGCCCGATCGCGTACCGGAAGCCGGTGTCCACGGCGGAGCCGACGCCCTTCTCCGGCTCCTCGATCACCTCCACCGGGAACGGCGCGTTCGCCGCGAACGTCCGGGCGATCGCCCCGGTGCCGTCCGCCGAGGCGTTGTCGACGACGAGCAGGGTGAAGTCCCGGTCCCGCTGCGCCGCGAGCGCCCGCAACGTGTCCGCGAGCCGGGCCTCCTCCTCGTGCGCGGGAACGACCACCCACATCGGGCCGTCCGCCGCGCTCACGACTTCTCCCAGACCATCGTCATGATGCTGATGCCGCCGCCCAGCCCGACGAACAACACCCGTTCCCCCGGCGCCAGTTCGCCGAAGACCCGGTCCAGCTGGATCCCGATGCTCGCACTCGCGACGTTGCCCAGCTCGGGCACCGTCACCACCAGCTTCCCGGCGGGCACCCCGGTCAGCTCGGCGAAGCGCTCCAGGTACGGCACCGTCACCTGGTGCACCAGCACCTTGGCGAAGCCGTCCCAGTCCATCCCCGTACGGTGCAGCGTCCGGTCGATGACGGCGGTGCCCACCTTCTCGAAGACACCCCGCAGTTCGTGCCCGTCGCCGCGGAAGTAGGTGTACGCGTCCCCGCGCGGGTGCCGTGACCCGCCGCCCGGGATCCCCCCGACCTCCCAGTGCTCGGAGTGGGTCTCGGTGTCCACGTCGAGGATCCCGCCCCGCTCCACGGCCTCCACCACCACGGCCGCCCCCGCGTCGCCGAAGGTGTAGCCGGCGAAGCCGTCGCGCAGCTCCGCGAGATCGGCCGGGTCCCTGCGCACGGCCCGGCTCGGCGTCTCGCCGGTGACCACCAGCGCCCGCCGCGCCCGCCCGGCGAGGACCATGGACCGGGCGAGGTCGATCCCGTTGACGAAGCTGTTGCAGGCGTTGGTGACGTCCAGGGCGTGGGCCCGCGAGCCCAGTTCGGCCTGCACGATGTGCGCCGTCGCGGGCTCGACCAGGTCACGGGAGGCGGAGGCGAAGACCAGCAGGTCGACGTCGAGCGGACCGAGCCCGGCGGCGTCCAGCGCCCGGCGGGCGGCGCCCACGGCGAGGGTGGAGGCGTACACGCCCTCGCCCGCGACGCGGCGCGAGACGATCCCGGTGGCCTGCGTCAGCAGCCTTGGGGGAAGCGCCAGGCCGCTGCGGCGCGCCACCTCCCGCAGGAGGTCGTCCGAGGAGAGCACCTCCTCGGGCAACACGCTGCCGACGGCGGTTATCCCGGCGCGCGGCGGCGGATCAGTTGGCTGAATGAACATGCCCTCACGATGACAAGCCGCGCGCGCCGGGTCCTGAGTACGCGTGCTCAGTTCGGCGCCGTCCCCCGCCCGGACCGTCTGAGTACGCACCCCGCCCCCGGAGCCGGACCCGCCCAACGGCGGGACACGCAGGGCCCGTTTCCGTAGGGTGAGGCGACAAGGATCACGGGGGAGGACGAGACATGGCAGCTCGCCGGTTACCGGCGCTGGCGCAGTACCGGACCGACGCGGTGACACGCCTGCTGTGCGCGGGAGCGCACCTGGACGAGGGCTTCGCCCGCGACGTGGACGTGGAGCTCACCGAGGACCGGCTGCACGCCACCGGGCTCTCCCTCGGCATCGACCTGGTGGCCCTGGCCCGCCACGCCCGGGCCTCCGTCCGGCACACCGACCTCCGGGACCGGCGCCTGGCGCAGCTCTGCGCGGTCGGCGTCTGGGCGGCGGTGCCCACCGCGCTGTACGGGCTCGTCGCGGGCCTGTCCGGCCTCGCCCTCGGGGCCGGCGCACTGATCGTCCTCACGTACGGGACCGCCTGGGGGCTGGTCCACCGGGCCGAGAGCGCGGCCCGCGCGGCGGCGCTCGCCGTCGAGCACGGCGCCGAGCGGCCGGTCGACCTCGCCCCGGACGTCGGGGCGGAGGCCGAGGACCGGCTGCTGGAGCAGAAGCGGGCCAACGTGGTCCCGTACACCGCGAGCGCCGAGCGGACCAACCCGTTCGTCGGCAGCGGCTCGAAGATCAAGGAAATGGTCTGGCAGCCCATCGACGTCAGCCGGCCCGCCGACGATCCGGCGGGCGGCGGCAAGCTGGTCATCAAGCCCTTCGACGCCGTCGACCTGCACAGCTTCATCGCCCGCGAGATGGAGCACATCGCCGGACTCAAGGGGCTGCGGGCCCGCAACCGGCTCTACGTGATAGGCGATCACGTCTCCTACGTCGGCCCCGACCTGCTCCCCGACCGGCTGCGCCGCCCGCGCGCCCAGATCCCCAAGCAGCTGGTGCAGGCCGGGGTGATGCAGCCCGGCGCCGGCATGCGCACCTACCTCAGCCTGGAACGGGCGGGCGAGGGCGGCCGCGTCATCGTCTCCATGCACCTGCGGGCCAGGCTCCAGCACCCCAGCCTCACCTGGGAGGTGGCGGCGTACGGGATCCCCCCGCTCCAGCAGCGGTTCTACCGGGTGCACCAGCTGCCCGTGGACGGCCTGGAACGCTGGTGGAGCCTCGTCGGCTTCGCCACCCGGACCACCGCGTCGGCCCTCCTCGGCGCCCCCCGCACGCTCTCCCGGCGGGCCTCCTCCCGGCGGACGCGCGCCCGGGCGCTGGAGAAGTGGCGCCGCGAGATCGACAAGCGGCACCTGCGGTTCGACTACGGCGCCGTGGACAGCCTGCGCGAACGGGTCGCCGACTGGAAGCAGCTGGGGTTCTCCGAGCGGACGGACTCCCAGGACTTCCTCCAGCGGCTCCAGCAGGGCGTGCTGATAGCGACCGAGCGGTTCCTGAAGGACCACAACGTCGACACCAGCTCCTACGACCAGGCGCAGCAGGTCATCAACACCCACACCTACACCTTCCAGGGCGACATCCACGCCGGCAACTTCGGCGCGCACGGCACCGTCAACCAGAACGGTGCGGCCGCACAGCCGTCCGCGAACCCCTGAGCGAAGACGAGGAGTCACCGTTGAGCACGTACAACTTCCACGGGAACATCACCGGCCCCGGCAACTTCGGGGACAACGGCACCATCAACATCGGGCAGCAGGACACCGCCGCACAGACGCTGCGCCTGGCCGCCGAACTCGCCCAGTGGCTGAGGGCGGAGGGCGCGGGGCAGGCGCGGCTCGACGCGGCGCAGACCCTGCGCGAGGAGCTGGACCAGGCAGGACGGGAGCGGCGAACCGCCGAACCAGGTGTGGTCCGGCGGGCGCTGGAGACCATCACCCTCGGGCTGGGGGCGGGCAGCACGGGCCTCGCCCTCGCCCAGGAGATCAGCCGGCTGCTGGGCTGACCCCGGCCCCGGCCCCGTCCGCCGCTCCCGTCCTCCTCGCGGCGCCGGGCCGTCTCACCTCGTGCGGACGACGGCCCGCGCACCGCCGAAGTCCAGCTCCAGCCCCGAGCGCAACGGCACGGTCTGACCGGGCGCGATCTCCTGCGTGCTGCCGTCCGCGCGGGTGCCCGTCCAGGCCGAACCGGAACGGTTGGCCAGCCCGAACTTCCCCGGCCGCTGCGGATGTTCGGTGAGCTGCGCCACCAGCGTGCCGTCGCCGTAGTCGTGCCGGGCCGGCTCCGGCGCCAGGTGGTGCGCCTGCACCCGCGAGGACCGGTGCAGCAGGATGTGGTGCTCGGTGCGCGGCGGGGGCGTGGTGAGCACCAGCCGGGGCGGCAGCACCAGCGTGCTCCCGCAGTTCCAGCAGGGACTCGCGGTGGCGGCCAGCGGCTCGGTCATGTTCTGCTTCCCGCAGTGCGCGCAGTCCACGACCGCGTCGAGGACCGCCCGCAGCGTGTCCCGCCACTGCGACTCCCGTACCCGGGCGGCGGGGTCGTGCAGGCCCGTCGTGAAGTTCTTGGTGAACAGGTCGCGCAGGGAGTCCGGCACCACCTTCCAGGTGGCCAGCACCGTCGAATGCTCCACGGGATCGGGGGCGTTGGACCGGTCCTGCGGGTCGAAGACGAACAGCGGCTGCTTCCCGTACAGCTTGCGCTCGGCCGCCTCGTCGAGGCAGCGGATGGCCAGCTCCCGCCGTCCCTTGAGCGGGTGGTGGTTCATCAGCAGCATGAACAGCAGCACGGACAGGGAGTGCAGGTCGCTCTGGGTGCCGGGGGCGACCCCGGGCTCGCCGCGCACCAGCTCGGGCGCCATGAACTCCATGGTCCCGGAGATGCCGGTGCTGTCGCCCTCCACCACCGCGTTGTCGTTGTCGCAGACCAGGACCTCTCCGGTGGCCGGGTCGAAGAAGATGTTCCCCCAGGAGATGTCCCGGTAGGCGATCCCGCGCGAGTGCAGCGCCTGGTAGGCCTCGACCGTGTAGAGGCAGGCGGTGAGCAGCGCGCGGATGGTGGTGCGCAGCTTCCGGCGGAAGAGCATCGGCAGGCCCTTGAACCGGTCCGGCCGGATGTCCATCAGGTAGCCGAAGCCGCCCCGCCCGTCGGACACGAAGTCCCGGGGCCACAGGAACCGGTCGTCGTCGAAGCCGCGGTCCACCAGCTGGCGGACGATGTCTTCCTGTGCCGGTGTGGCGCAGGCCGGGTAGTACCACTTGAGGGCCTGGTCGCCGGACGGGGTCCGCACCCGGTAGACCTCCCCCTGGCCGCCCGAGCCGAGCAGGTCGAAGACCTCCACGCCCGGGCCGCTGTCGGCCGCCAGTCGGGTACCGCTCTCGAGCATGCCGCTCATTCGTCACTCCTGTACGGGTCTCTCAGGTCGGCCGGGTCGGTCGTGTCGGCCGGATACGTCATGCCGGCCGGGGCGGCCGGGTAGGTCACGCCGGACGGGTACGCCATCGCGGCACGGTCGGTCGCGTCGCCCGTGACCGTCGCGTCGGCGGGGCCGGCGGTGGCGGCGGTGGCGGTGTGCCAGGCCGCCACCAGGGTGGTGTCGTCCCCCGAGTGCCGCGAGGCCTTGGCCAGCCACTGCGGCAGGACGGCCCGGACGCACTCCGTGCCCTCCGCCGCCAGCCGGTCGTCCAGCCCGGCCATGAACTGCCGGAAGCCGGTGTCCGAGGCGAAGCTCTTGGACAGGCCGTCGGTCGACACCGACACCAGCCGGGGCGCCCGCGCGGGAGCGGTCACCGGCGCCCAGTGGGTCCGCACCCGCAGCCAGGCCTGCGGGGAGCACAGCGACTCCGTCTCGTCGCCCAGATCCGCCTCGTCCGGCGCGAGCGGCACGGTCACCCGCCCGTCGTCGGTCACCACGGTCAGCTCCCCGTCGCCGAGCTGCCAGGCCGCGAAGACCCGGGGGGTCAGCACGGCGCCGACGAGCGTGCTCCCGTAGAGCACCAGCTTGTCCACCGGGTCCATCCCGGGCTCACCGGGCGACCGGGTCCGCTCCCAGTGCCCCAGCGCCTTCTCCTGCCAGGCGCTGACCAGTTGGCGCGGCAGGGTGTGCTCGGCGTAGTGCATCAGCCAGGACAGGCTCGGCGGCTGCCCGTCGCCCCGGGGCTCGGCGAGCGCGGCGAACAGCCTGGCCTGCTGGACGAACAGGTCCACGGCGAACCGGGACCCCAGGTGGCTGCGCGCGTGCACCGCCGATCCGTGGCCGTCGGCCACCGCCATGATCAGCGGCTGTCCGGCGGTGCCGCGCCCCTCCGCCTCGTAGTGGTCCTGGTTACGGGTCTTGTTCACGCCCTGGACGGTGCCCTGGAGCGTGTCCCAGAGCGGTTCGGGTCCGAGGGTCCGCACGGGTCCGCTCACCACACGTCGTCGTCATCGTCGTCGTCCAGCACCGGCGGGGCGTACGGCGGCTGCTTCATGGTGACGTCCGCGGAGCCCGCCACCGGCTGGGAGGCCGCCTTCACCGCCGCCGTCGAGGCCCAGCGGATCGCCGCGGCCAGCTGCTTGGGGCTGTTCGCGTCCAGCGGCTGGAGCTCGGGATTGCCCAGGAACTCCTGCAGCACGGTGCGGTCGGCGTCCGCGCCGATCGCGATGGCCACCCGGACCGCCTTGCGGCCCCACGGGGTCGCGTCCACCGCCCGCAGACCCGCCTTCCAGTCGTCCGTCGGGACGCCGTCGGAGACCAGGGCCAGCACCGGCTTCAGGGCCCGCTGCGGCATCGGCGGGGTGTCCAGCTCGCGCGCGGCGAGCTGGAGCGCCTCGCCCAGGTTGGTCATGCCGTCCACCTGCACGTCCTGCCAGGTGAACTGCTCCACCGGCACCGGGTCCTGGTGGTGCCAGCGGGCCGTCGTGGAGAACGTCATCGTGCGCAGCAGCAGTTGGGCGGCCGGATTGTCCTGCGCCACCGCGCGCATCTCCGGAACGGCCTCTCTGATCGCATAGTTGAGCTGACCGATCTTCTCGCCCTGCATCGAGTACGAGCAGTCGAGCAGCCAGATGAAATGGACGGGCCGGTTCGCCATCGGCCCGCCGGGGATGTCACTCACCGCATATCTCCTTCAACTCCCGATCCATTGCGGTACGTACCGCACCAGCGCCGCCACTGCGGCGGCAGCCGTCACCACGACCGCCGTCACGAGCAGGACCAGCATCAGCCGCCGGCCCCGCACGATCTGCGGTGTCATCATGGGGTGTTGATCCTTTCCTCGGTGCCCTGCGGGCCCTGTGTGTCCTGCGCGTCCTGCACGCCCCGGGGCTCCGGCCGGTCCTCCGCGAGCCGCCCGACGCGCAGCCCGGTGCGCGACAGCAGCCACAGCACGGGCTCCGCGGCCCGCCGCTGCTCGGTGTCCAGGGCGCCCGCGCCGGTCGCGGCACGGGCGCTGACCACCCAGTAGCGGGCCGCCGCGAAGTCGTGGCCCAGGGCGCGCACCAGCTCGTCCAGCCCGATGGCGCCGAGCCAGCCGCCGACCGGCTCCGACGGCCGCGGCAGCGAGGTCAGCTGGTCCAGTACGTCCCGCTTGGTCACCACCGTGGCCACGGCGAGCCGCTTGCGGCGGCCGCCGAGTCCTTGCAGCTCGCCGGTGAACCCCGCGTACGTCTCCACCGGGCCGAGGTCGGCCGGCCGGGCGGCCGCGGCCCGTTCGGGGTCGCCCGCGCTCAGGGCGCGGCGTACGACGGGCGCGGCGAGCACGTCGGTGACCAGCAGGACCCCGTCGGCGTGCGCGAGGTAGCCCTGGCGGCGCGTGGTGTCCGCGTCGCGCAGGGACTCGCCCATCGGGTCGTACAGGTAGAGCAGCCGGCGCCGGCGGCCGCGACCGACCAGCAGCATCAGGGCGCGGGGCTGCCCGCCCTGGGTCTTGAGGGTCCACCCCGACTGGCTCAGCTGCCGGTTCAGGGTGTTGGCCTCGCGGAGGTCGTCGGGGGAGGCGTACTCGACCGTCAGCCCGGACTGGTGCGACCAGGACCGCAGCCCTTCGAGCATGGCGGCCATCAGCATGGTCTTCCCTGCGGAGGTGCCGCCGATCAGCGGCAGGTGCACGACCCGGGTGGTGCCGACGGCCGGGGGCAGGCTCTGGTCGCAGTGCGGGCACCGGGCGGTGAGCTTGCGCCGCCCGGTCACGGCGGTGGTCGCCAGCGCCCGGCCGCAGCGGCAGACGTGCCGCAGGGCGCCGAAGCCGCCGGGCCGCAGGTCGCGGTGGGCGGCGCCGCAGCCCGGGCAGATGTGCACGGCGAGCGGGAACGGCCGGTAGCAGCCGGGGTACGGGCACTTCATGCGGATGCCCCGGGCCAGCTTCCACAGCCGGTCCGCGGTCCGCCCGGCGAGGACGGCGGCCAGCGCGGCGAGCGCGACCAGGACGAGCTGCACGAGGAAGACCAGCGCGACACCGACCAGCAGGACCGAGGCGAGCAGCGCGGACAGCAGTGCGGCCAGCGCCGTGCCGGGGGCGATCAGGCGCAGCACGAGCCGGCCGATGCCGTTCCCGGCGCGGATGCCGGTCTGGCCGTGGCGGCCGCGCAGCAGGCGCCGGCGCACCACCTCGCCCAGCCAGTGCCGGGTCAGCAGGTACCAGACCGTCAGCGCGGCCGCCCGCCCGGCGAACCGGGCGTCCCGCCACATCTGCCCGGCCCAGTACGCGGGGCGGGCCGGCTCCGGGCCCGCGTACGGGGTGATCCTCGGGGCCCTGGACCCGAGCGTGCGGGGGTCGAAGGCGGACCCGGCGGCCGACAGGGCCAGCCCCAGGAACCGCCACAGCCCGTACCCGAGGCACACGGCGACCCCGATCACACCGGTGCCGACGACGAGGACCCGCACGAGCGGCTCCGGATACCAGAGATCAGCCCCCATCCCCACCGGCCCCCTGCCCGCCCGCCCGGCCCGACCTGCCGGACCACCAGTCCCGCCCCTCCGCGCGGCCCGTGCCGCCCGGCCCGCCCTGTCCGCCCGTGCCGCCCGGCTCGCCCGGGGTGCCCTGTCCGGCCCCGCCGCCGGGCCCGCCCGGGGTGCCCCGTCCGCGTGTGCCGCCCGGCCCGCCCTGTCCGGCCCCGCCGCCCGGCCCGCCTGGGGTGCCCGGCCTGCCGGTGCCGCCCGGCGTGCGCGCGGTGCCCGGCTCGCCGGACCACCAGTCGCCGCCGCCCGTGGCGCCGGGCGCGCCGAACCCCCCGGGTCGGCCGGAGCCGTCCGGCCGACCCGGGTACGCCGGCCCGACCCGCCCGCCCTCGGGCGGCTCACCGGGCCCGCCGGGCCGACCGGATCCGCCCGAGCCGGCGGCGGTGCCCGGCCCACCCGCGGTGCCCGGCCTGCCGGACCACCAGTCGCCGCCCTCCGCGGCGCCCGGCTTGCCCGGGGTGCTCGGCCCGTCGGCGGTGCCCGGCCCGCCGGACCGCCGGTCCGGCCCGCCCGCGGCGCCCGGTTCGGGGCGTCCGTCGGGGCCCGGGGCGGCCGGGCGGACGTGTCCGTCCGGGCGGTCGGGGGCCGTCGGCCCGCCGCGTGTGTCGTCGGCGGGCCGCGCGCCGGATCCGGCCGGGCGGAACGTGCTGCTCCCCCCGGCGGAGCCGGACCGGCGGCCGCCGAAGCGTTCCCGCAGGCGTCCGAAGGCGCCCGGCCGCTGCCAGCCGCGGAACTCGTCCGCCCACCGGCCGCCCAGCCGGGCCAGCGCCTGCTCCACCTCGGCCAGTTCCGCCGCCTGCAGCCCCCGTACGACCGGCCGCAGCACCCCGTCGAGCAGGTCCGTACGGGCCTCCTGCCAGACCGGGCCGGCCTGCGGCTGGGAGGACCACACCGTGAAGCAGTCCGCGACGTAGCCGGGATCCAGCCGCAGCCGGTCGAGCACCCGCGGCTCCCGCGCCGCCTGCCGGTACGCGGCCAGCAGCCCCGCGTCGTTGCTCTCGATCAGGGCCCGCAGCTCGCCGTCCGGCCGTTCCCCGGCCAGCAGCCGCGCGCAGACCGCCGCGTACGCCTGCCCCCGCGCCCCCGGCTCCGGGTCCAGCGACGTCAGGTCCAGTGCCTGGCGGACCCAGCCCGCGCCCGCCGCGCCCGACCGCAGGTTCCGGGCCAGCTCCAGCAGCAGCAGCGACGGCCGCAGCCGGGCCGGGATCTCCTCCTGGAAGTGCCCGAGGACCTCCGGTGCCAGCTCCGCCGCCTCGGCGTCCCCGGCCGGGGCCCGCACCACCGCCTCCACGAGGAACTCCCAGGTGCCGGACTCCCGGTGGACCTGCGATCCGGTCGCCACGAGGACCAGCCCCGCCTCGCCCGCGGTCGGCGGCTCCCCGTCCCACACCAGCCGCATCGCCGTCCGCAGGACGAGCGGCTCCGCGTACAGCGAGACGCCCGAGCGGGCCAGGAGGGCGTTCAGCGCGGCGACCCGGTCCGGGGCGGCCGCCGCGGCCACCGCCGGAGCATCGGCGCACATCCGCAGGTGCGGCAGCGCGTCGGCCGCCGTCAGCCGCAGCGCGGTCCGGGCGAACAGCCGCCGCGCCGCGGCCGGATCACCCGCCGCGAGCGCGTCCAGCCGGTCGAGTACGAGGGCGCGCAGCCCCGGCAGTTCGGCCAGCGCGGCCCGCACCCCCTCGCCGTACGCCCGCTCCGGATCGTCGAGCAGGGCGAGCGCCACCTGCCGCGCCACACCGGGCAGCAGGTCCGTCACGTCCACCCCGAGCAGCGAGGCGACCCGCAACAGCCCGGCCGGATGGCCCGGTTCGGCCGGGGCGCCGGTGAGCGCCGCCCGCAGCCCCGGTTCGAGCTCCGCCGCGAGCCGGCTCCGGGCGGCCGCGCCCAGCGCGCCCGCGGAGGGCAGCGCCGCGGGCGGGGCGCCGGTGCGCACCGCCTCGGCGAGGGTCAGCGCCACCAGCGGCTCGCACACCTCCGGCGGGGCCCACCCGTCCAGGGCCGCGAGCAGCCGCCCGCCCGCGGCGGCCTCCGCCCGGTCCCGGTCCGCGGCCGGCCGGCCCAGCGCCAGGGCCAGCGCGTGCAGCCGTACGCCGTCCAGCGCGTCCCGGTGCCCGGCCGTCCAGTCGGCGGCCGCGGTCCGGCCGGGCGCGGCCAGGGCGACGCCCGCGGCCAGTGCGAGCGCGGCCAGCGGGCCCGGGTCGTACGGATCGGTGGACAGCCGCCGTACCTCGGCGAAGAGTTCCTGCCGCCGCCCCTGCCAGATCCGCGCGGCGGTGTCGGCCCACACGTCCGGCGCCCCGGTGTCGGGAGCCGCGGCGTCGGGAGCCGTGGCGCGCGTGGCGTCGTACACCCGGTAGCGGTGCTCCTGCCCGGCCAGGCCGAGGCCGTCCTCGGGCACCACGCCGATGATCTGCTGCCGGGCGAGCTGCGGCCGCCTGGTGTAGGTGGTGAAGGTCAGCCACTGCCCGCGCTGGTGCGGCAGCACACTGCACGCGAGCATGATCCAGCGGGCCACGGCCTCGCTGTCCGCCTCCACGAGCACGATCTGCGGCGCGGCCGGGTCCTCGCCCAGCCGGCGCACATCGGCGAAGAACCCCGCAAGCCAGGGCCCCCGGGCGGTGACGAACTCGGCCAGCCCGGCCGGGTCGTGCCGGCCCGGAAACGGTACCGCCGCCAGCGGGGGAGCCCCGTCCGCAGGGGTTTCGCCCGCCCACTGCGGGGAGCCCCAGGCGGTGATCGGCAGCGCCCCGAGCGCCGGACCGGAACCGGCGGGCTGCGGCAGGTGCACCGCGTGGGCGTGGAAGTTGCCCCAGCGGCCGCTGTAGTCGGCGCCCGTGTACACCGAACGGGCCAGCAGTCGGCTGCCGTCGGCCAGCACGTTCAGGCTGAGCGCCTGCGGGAAGGCCGCGAGCTGCCCGGGGTCCGGGCGCGGCGGCGCGTCCCGGGGCGGCTCGTACCCGATCAGCTGCTCGGCCTCGCGCAGCAGCGCGGCCGGCACCCCGGGGCTGACGGCCGTGAACCGGAAGCCGGATCCGTCGGGGCCGGGCGGCGCCGAGGTGTAGTGCAGTTGGGCGAGATTCATGCGTTCCCCTCCGGGCCGGTACGGATGCCCGTACCGGACGCGCCGCCGGTACGGGGCAGCAGCCCGCCCAGCCCCAGCAGCCACAGCAGCGGATCCTCCACCCGCAGCGGCCGCGGCCCCGACTTCGGGGCGTCGGCCGGTGCGTGCGCGGGCGGCGGCGAGCCGAGCGCCGAGAGCCCGAACAGCGAGAGCCGGGTGAAGTCCCGCTCCAACTGCCGCAGCAGCGCCCCCGAGTCCCAGCCGTCCAGCAGCGTCCGCATCTCCTCGTGCACCGCCTGCCGGTCCTCCTCGTCCAGTGCGCCGGCCGCGTGGTCGGCGTTGCGCAGAAGCGGCGAGTGCGGCTCCAGCAGCGGCGCCAGCGAGTCCGTCTTGGTCACGGCCACGGCCACCGGGGTCGTGACCCGGCCGCGCGAGGCACCCCGGCCGTGGGCCCGCAGCTGCGCCGCGAGGTCGGCGGCGATCTGCTGCGGCGGCGTCTCGATGACCGGCAGCGGCGGCCCGTCGTCCACGGGCAGCCGGTCGCGCACCGCACGCACCTGCAGCGGGTCCACGAGCAGGATGATCCCGTCGGCGGCGGCCAGGTAGTGCGTGTAGCGGTCCATGGCCTCGGCACTGCCCAGGTCCTCGCCCGCGGCGTCGAAGAACACCAGCGCGGTGTGCCGGCTGCCGTTCCCGCGCAGCCGGCGCCGCAGGGGCAGGCTCAGCCGGTACAGCAGCGGGTCGTTGAAGCCCAGGGCCGCCGGTCTGGTGGCCTCCGGCAGCCGCAGCCGGTCGTAGAGGTCCTCGGCCATCTCGCGGTCCCGGCGCTGGGTCTCGCCGCCCATCGCGGTCACCGAGGCCCCGTACGCCCGGCCCACCCGGCCGCGCAGCTCGTTGACCAGGACCGAGACGTAGGTGCTCTTGCCGGAGGCCTTGGGGCCGAGCAGGGCGATGATCCGGGTGTCCTGGTCGCAGTAGTCGCTCGGGAAGTCGCTGTGGCAGCGCCGGCACACCCGGACGGGGGTGGACACCCCGCAGGCGGGGCAGTCCGCGCGCGATCCGCCCTGGTTGAGCGCGATCCGCCGCCCCAGTCCGCGCGCGGCGGTGAAGACGGGGCCGCGCAGCTTCAGTGCGGGAGGCACGCCGGGGCCGATGAAGTCGGCCCATATGGTGTCGAGTTCGGCGCCGCAGGGCCGGGCGCCGCGCACTCCGGTGGCGGACATCTGGCACCGGTAGGGCAGCCGTGCGGCCGGGGCCCGGTCGAAGCAGTAGGGGCAGACGACGGAGGTCATGTCAGCGGACCACCAGAGAGGGGAGAGGGGGCTCTTCGAGCCGGACGGAGGCGGCGGAGCCGCCGAGGAGGAAACCACGCAGGGCGTACGGGCGGCCGGGAGCGGCGGCGGTGTCGATCTCGCGCTCCACCGTGCCCGTTCCCGCGGCCGTGGCCGCAGCGGCGGCGGCGAGTTCGGCCCCGGTCACCCGGCACACGGCCGGGCCGGCGGCCGGACCGCCCGGGCGCTGCGGATCGCGCCCGCCGTCGCCCCGGGCGACCAGGACGAAGCCGGGCAGGTCCGGGCCGGGCGCGCCGCCCGGAGCCCGTACGGTCACCCGCAGGACGGCGGGCCCGCGGCGGAGCAGTCCGCGCCGGGCGCCCGGCACCAGTTCGTAGGCGATGGCCACGTCGGCCGGGAGTCCGGCCCGCGCGTCGCCGGCCGTGGCGGCCAGGACGGACCGGGCGCTGCGCGGTGCGGCGTACGCGTCGATGCGTACCGCGGCCGGGGTGACCGGCAGGCGGAGCCCCTCGCGCAGGAACACGCTGCGGGCCACGTCGAAGACGGTGCGCCGGCCGTCCTGGGTGACGGCGGCCGTGACGGTGCCGGTGGCGCCGGGCCAGTCGAAGGTGACCTCGACCTCGCCGGGTGCGGTGCGCCGCAGCGCGAGCCCGGTCACCGGCAGCGGGGCCTCGACCAGGACGCCCGGCCCGGCCAGGGCCCGCTCACCCAGCACGGCCACGGCGGACACGGTGACGAGCGCCCCCACGGGCGGCAGCCCGACCGAGACCGCACCGCCGGAACCGGCGCCGGCCGGGGGCGTCGGGGTCGTCGGGGTCCAGGTCGGGGCGGTCCAGGGCAGCGGGGGCGGCAGTTCGGATGTCCTCAGTTCTGCGCCTTCGGCGGGGGCGTCGCCCGGCCACTCCACCAGCCGTACCTCGGCCCCCTCGCCGCCGGTCCGGCGGAACTCCACCCCGCCCGCCTCCCGGGCCGCCGCCGAAAGCGTGAGCACGGGCGCCGGCCAGGGGTGCACGGTGACCCGGGCCGTCGCGGCCGCGGACAGCGCGCCGCGCCCGGCGGCAGGGTGGGACGGCGCGTACCGGGCCCGTACGGCCAGTTCGTACCTCCCGGGTTCCAGCCCCTCGGCGCGCAGGGTCTCCCGCAGGCCCGCCCGCACCGCAGTGAGTTCCTCCGTGCGTCCCCCGGGCCGGGTCAGCGTCACCTCGGAGCGGGCCGCGCCCGCGGCCGGCGTCCAGGAGGCCTCGATCCAGCCGTTGCCGTCGTCGACGCCAAGCTCCGTCACCGCCGGGGCGACGGACAGCGCGGGGCCGATCAGCGGCGGCCCGTCGACGCGGCCGTCGGCCCGCAGCGGCAGCGCCACGTGGCGGACCTCCGTGCCGGTCCCGGCGCCGCGGTCCACGAGCAGGCCCCCGCCGGGCTGCCCCGCCACCTCGGCGAGCGGGGCGGTCGCCGGCTCCCCGCGGGTCAGCCGCACCACCCGCCAGCGCGGGCCGCCGAAGTCACCGGGCGGCCAGCGCAGTTCGACCCCGCCGGGGACGAGTACGGACTCCAGCGCGCCGGAGCCCGGATCCTCGGCGTCCGGCCGGTGGGTGCGGACCAGCCCGCGCACCGCGCGCGGGCAGTCCCCCGCCAGCGCGGCCGCCTCCTCGTAGCGGACGCGGGCCCGCTCCGGATCGCCCCGCTCCTCGTGGCGCCGGGCCGCATCGAGCGCGGCGTCGGCGGCCGCGGCCCGGGCGGCCAGCTCCGCGAGCCGGGCGGCCAGCGGCCGGTCCCCGCCGGCGGGCGGCAGTACGGCGGCCAGCGCGGCGGCGGACCGGATCCGGTGGCCGAGTACGTCGTCCTCCAGGGCCTCGGCGGCGGCCCGCTGCGCGGCGTCCAGCCGGGCCCGCCGGGCGGCGGCGTGGACCAGGGCGGCGGCCTCCGCCGGGTCGACCCCGAAGCCGGCCGCGGTGGCCGGCAGGTGCCCCTGCGGGTGGTCCTGGAGCAGGTGGACGAGTTGGTAGAGCAGGATCCGGCGCAGGGCGGACGGGTCCGCCCGCTGGATCCCCGTGAGCCGCTCCAGCAACCGGGCCGCGGCCGGCTCCGGCCGGTCCCGGCGCAGCGCGCGCAGCACCCCGGTTCCCACGTGGTGGCGCCGGCCGGTCCCCTCGACGCGGAAGACCCCGTCGAGCACCCGTAAGCGGCCTCCCGGCGGGACCAGTAACTCGCCCAAGTGGCGCAGTCCGAGGGTCTGTTGTGAGGCGAGGAGTTCCCCGTACGCTCCCACCAGCGGCGACAGAGGCAGGCCGGAGAGCGCGCGGGGCAGCCCGATGGCATGCCCGAAATCGCTCCCCGCCATCCGCTCTGCGCCCCCCGTGCAGTGTGTGGGAGGTCATTTCAGCAGATGCGAGGGCCGTTCGGGAACGCTTTTCGTTCTCCAGGTGTACGGCGCAGCGTCACGAATCGATCTCCGGACGGTACCCCGGGACCGCTGTCCTTGGGGCGCCCCTCGACTCCCCCCTCACCCCCAGAGGTCGTCACGCCATGGCAGAACTCAATCGTCGCAGGTTCCTGCAGATCGCAGGCGGCACGGCCGCCCTCACGATGCTGAACGACAGCATCGCGCGGGCCGCCGCCATCTCGGCGCAGGGCACCACCGGAACGATCCAGGACATCGAGCACGTCGTCGTCCTCATGCAGGAGAACCGGTCCTTCGACCACTACTTCGGCGCGATGAAAGGTGTCCGGGGCTTCGGCGACCCGCGGCCGGTCCTTCAGGACAACGGCAAGTCGGTCTTCCACCAGTCGAACGGGACGAAGGACATCCTGCCCTTCAACCCGCAGGTGGAAGACCTCGGCATGCAGTTCCTCGAGGGGCTGAACCACGACTGGGCCGGCGGCCACCAGGCGTACAACAACGGCAAGTACGACAAGTGGATCCCGGCCAAGACGGCCACGACCATGTCGTACATGACCCGGAACGACATCCCGTTCCACTACGCCCTCGCCGACGCCTTCACGGTGTGCGACGCCTACCACTGCTCCTTCATCGGCGCCACGGACCCGAACCGCTACTACATGTGGACGGGTTACACGGGCAACGACGGGGTGGGCGGCGGCCCGGTCCTCGGCAACCAGGAGCTGGGGTACGGCTGGAAGACGTACCCCGAGCGCCTGGAGTCCGCCGGCGTCTCGTGGAAGGTCTACCAGGACATCGGCGACGGCCTGAACGCGGCCGGTCACTGGGGCTGGATCAACGACGCCTTCCGCGGCAACTACGGCGACAACTCGCTGCTGTACTTCAACACCTACCGCAACGCCCAGCCCGGCAGCGCCCTGTACGAGAAGGCGCGCACGGGTACGAACGTCAAGGCGGGCGACGGCTACTTCGACCGGCTGCGCGCGGACGTGGTGAACGGCACCCTGCCCCAGGTCTCCTGGATCGCCGCCCCCGAGGCGTTCAGCGAGCACTCGAACTGGCCGACGAACTTCGGCGCCTGGTACATCTCGCAGGTCCTGGACGCGCTGACGGCGAACCCGGCGGTGTGGGCGAAGACCGCCCTGTTCATCACCTACGACGAGAACGACGGCTTCTTCGACCACGTGGTCCCGCCGTACCCGCCGGCCTCCTCGGCCTGGGGCCTGTCCACGGCCGACGTCAAGGGCGACCTGTACGCGGGCGGTGGCGGCTACTCGGCCGGACCGTACGGGCTCGGCCCGCGCGTCCCGATGATCGTGGTCTCCCCGTGGAGCAAGGGCGGCTACGTCTGCTCCGAGACCTTCGACCACACCTCGGTGATCCGCTTCATGGAGAAGCGCTTCGGGGTGCACGAGCCCAACATCTCCCCGTGGCGCCGCGCGGTCTGCGGTGACCTGACCTCGGCCTTCGACTTCACCCGCGCCGATGCCGCGCCCGCCGCGCTGCCGTCCACGGCCGGGTACGTCCCGCCGGACAAGGACCGTCACCCGTCCTACCACCCGACCCCGCCGGCGACGGGCACCCTGCCCGGGCAGGAGGCGGGCGCCAAGCCGACCCGCGCCCTGGGCTACGTTCCGTACGTGGACGGTGCGCGCACCGTCTCCACCGGCAAGTTCACCCTCACCTTCGCCTCCGGGCCGAACCTGGGCGCCCACTTCCACAGCACGTCGGGCAACCGTACGGACGGCCCGTGGCCCTACACGGTCGAGGCGGGCAAGACCCTCTCGGACACGTGGTCCACCAGCGGCTCCACCGGCAACCAGATCAACCTGACGGTGTGGGGCCCGAACGGCTTCCTGCGCACCTGGAAGGGCCCGGCGAAGAAGGCCGGCCCCGAGGTGACGGCCCGCCACGTGACGGGCAGCGGGAACCTGGCGCTGACCCTCACCAACACCGGTACGGCGGCCGTGAACCTGACGGTGACCAACACCTACGGCGGCGCGGCCCAGACCATCAGGGTCGCGGCCGGCGCCACGGTCGCCCACACGGTGACCCTCGCCGCCACGGGCCGCTGGTACGACGTGAAGGTCGTCTCCGACGCCGACACCACCTTCCTCCGCCGCTTCGCGGGCCACGTCGAGACGGGCGCCCCGGGCATCTCCGACCCGGCGATCAAGACCGCCTGACGCGGTCCTCCGGTGTGTGCAGCAGCCGCCGTTCCAGGACCGGGAGGTCCTTGGGGCGGTGGCTGCGGGCGTGGCGGAGGAGGAGATCGCGGGCGGTGTCCGGGACCCGGCGCCGCTTCGGGTGGCGGGTGGTGAAGGCCTCACTCGCGAAGAACCGCACGGCGCCGTCCAGCCCGGTCCGGTCCGTCTCCCGTACGGCCCAGGCGAGTTCGTCCGCGGACGCCGGAGCCAGCAGCCGCTGCGGGGCCAGGGCGGCGAGCAGCCGCGCGGCGTCCCCGGGATGCTCCCGCACGGTGCCGAGCCAGCTGAAGACCGCGCTCAGCGGTACTCCGCGCGGCGGCCGGGGCTCCTCGCCGCGGGCGCAGGCGCCTGCGTACTCGCGCAGGTCCTCGGGCGCCGCGGCCACCCAGCGGGCGCGGTGCCGGGAGGGCAGCCCCGCCGGATCCCGGGAATCGAACAGCGGCCGGAGCGGCCCGGTCGGGTCCACGGACCCGATGCGCTCGCCGCCGGCCTCGTACAACGAGACCCCGCCGCACCCGTGGCACATGCACTCGAAGCCGTCGTGCGGCTCCGCGGGGGGCCAGGCCGCGAGCACCTCCGCGATCTCGTCCCGGTCGAGGATCTCGTACTCGGCCGGGTGGACCGGGTGGACCGGGTGGTCCCTGCCGGCGAAGGCGTGCGTGACGGCGATGCGGACCGTGCGGGATATCGGCTTCACGGTGTGATCGTAGGCCGGGTGGGCAGAACGTACGGCGTCGGTTTTCTCCGCCCCGTCATCGAGGGAGAACGCATGGCCATCGCCCACCGCAGGATCGGCACCGGACCCGTTCGCGTCATCGTGCTGCACGACTGGTTCGGGACGTCCGCGAACTGGGGCTCCGTCCTGGAGCACCTGGATCCGGAGGGGTTCTCGTACGCCTTCCTCGACTACCGCGGCTACGGCGAGCGCCGGGACGTGTCCGGCCGCTACAGCCTCGGCGAGATCGCGGACGACGTCCTGGAGCTCGCCGATCAGCTCGGCTGGGACACCTTCTCCCTCCTCGGCCACTCCATGGGCGGCAAGGCGGCCCAGCAGGTCCTCGTCCGGGCCCCCGAGCGCATCGAGAAGCTGATCGGCATCGCCCCCGTCCCGGCCGCGCCCTACGAGCTGGACGACGCGGCCCACGCCCTCTTCCACGGCGCCGCCGAGGACCCCGCCAAGCGCCGCGCCATCCTCGACCTGGTCACCGGCAACCGCGCGAGCCGCCACTGGCTGGACCGCATGGTCGAGCACTCCCTGGGCGTCTCCCGCCCCGAGGCCTTCGCCGCCTACCTCGCGAGCTGGCAGCCGCTCGACCTGTCCTCCGCGGTGAAGGGCAACACGGTCCCGGTGCTGGTCCTGGTGGGGGAGTACGACCTCGCGCTGACGGAGGAAGTGATGCGCGCCACCTGGCAGGCCTGGTACCCGAACTGCCGGATCGTCACGCTCCGGGGCTCAGGCCACTACCCGCCGCACGAGACGCCCGTGGCCTTCGCCACCGAAGTAGAGGCCTTCCTCCGCGTCTAGGCCCGAGGGATGATCTTCGTCCCGGCCGTGAACGGAAAAAACCCGTGGGGGTACGAGGAGAACCTCGTACCCCCACGGGATCAGGGTGAGTGACGGGACTTGAACCCGCGGCCACCTGGACCACAACCAGGTGCTCTACCAACTGAGCTACACCCACCACGAAGGGCGGCGGACCACCCGTTCGATGTGCATGCACAGCATAGCCGATCAGAGGGGTGGTCCTGCGACGCGTTATTCCGCTCCGGCCGAGGTGGAGGCGGAGGCCGCGGCGGTGTCGGTGGCGTGGGCGTGGGCGACGGCGGCCGCGGCGAGGGCCCGGACGATCGGGTGCGGCCTCGTCCCGTCCCCGTGCAGCTCCGGCTGGAACAGCGTGGCCAGGAAGAAGGGGTGCCCGGGCAGCTCGGCGATGCGCGCCCGGCCGTCCTCGTCGTGCCCCGACAGCCGCAGGCCGTGCGCGGTGAGCGTCGGCAGGTGGCGGGGCGCGGGCCCGTAGCTGCAGTGGTAGCGCTCCATCGACCGCTCCGCCCCCAGCGCGGCCTCGGCGAGCGAGCCGGGCTCGGTCCGTACGAGGCCCTCGTGCCCGACGAGCGAACAGGCGAGCGGGGCGATCAGCGGGTCCGCCGCCCCGGGGTCGTTCTCGGCGTGCGCGGCCTCGGTCAGACCGCACACCGCCCGGGCGTACTCCAGCAGGGCGTGCTGGAAGCCGCCGCAGGTCCCGAGGAACGGGATGCCCTCCTCGCGGGCGACCCGGATCGCGGCCAGCGCCCCGGCCTCGCTGGCGTACGGGCTCCCGGGCAGGACCCACACGGCGTCGAAGCGGGCCAGCGTCCCGGCGGCCGCCTCGGCCTCGGCGTCGCCGGTGGGGATCCAGTAGGCGTCGAGGACGAGCCCGTCGCGGGAGGCCAGCGCGTCGAGGAGGAGCGGGATCCGGGTGTGGGACTTCACGTGCGGGGAGCGGTCGCCGACGAGGGCGATCCGTGCGGTCCCGGGCGCGGTCCGTGCAGGCGGTGCGGTGGTCATGCGGATCATCCTGCGACCGGACCCCGCTTCAGCGCCAACGATTGTTCGTGCACTTTAGATAAGTGATCCTGATGACCATGGATCCGCACCTGCTCCGCACCTTCGTCGCCGTGACCCGGCTCTCCTCCTTCTCCGCGGCCGCCCGCGAGCTCGGCTACACCCAGTCGGCCGTCTCCCAGCACATCGCCGCGCTGGAAGGGGACCTGCGGGCCGAGCTGCTCACCCGCCGGCCCGTCGCGCCGACCCCGGCCGGAGCACGGCTGCTGGAGCACGCCGGTCCGCTGCTGCTGCGGCTCGACGCCGCGCGGGCCGACGTGCTGCGGCTGGCCGCCGCCCCGCCCGGGCGGATCACCCTCGCGGCGTCCCCGCTCGCCGTCGGGCCCCGGCTGCTCGCGGCCCTGCCCGCCACCGGGGTCACCCTGCGGGTGCTGCCCCCGGCCGAGGTGCCCGCCGCCGTCGCGACCGGGGGCTGCGACCTCGGCCTCGTGGACGGTCCGGCCGCGCCCAGCGACCCGCTGCGGCTGCCCGACGTGGCACCGCTCACCGTGACCGGCGTGGGGGAGGAGGAGCTGGCCGTGCTGCTGCCCGCCGGGCACCCCCTCGCCGGGCGGGCCGCCGTCCGGCTGGACGACCTCGCCGACGCGCGCTGGATCGACGCCCCCGGCGTGGGGCTGCCGCTCACCGCCGCCCGGGCCTCCGTGCGCTACGACGGCACCGACGTGTTCGCCCTCTGCGCCCTCGCCGCCGCCGGACACGGCCTCGTGCTGCTGCCGCGCCGCGTTGCCGAGGCCGCCGGCGCGGGGGTCGCCGTACCGCTGTCCGCCCCGCGCCTGGTGCACCGTACGGAACTGCTCTCACCCGGGCAGCCCGTAGGGGGGACGAGGGCGACCGGCGCGGCCGCTGCCCTCGCGGCCCGGCTCGCGGCAGGATCACCCGTATGACACGTGAACCCGCACCCTTCACGGCCGACGACTACGCCGCCCGGATGACCGCGGCCGCCGGGGCCGCCGCCGACGCGGGACTCGCCGGGCTGCTCATCGCCCCCGGGCCCGACCTCACGCACCTCACCGGATACCGGCCCACCGCCGAGACCGAACGGCTGACCCTGCTCGTGCTGGCCGCCGGACAGGAGCCCGTGCTCGTCGTGCCCGCGCTGGAGGCCCCCGACGCGGCCAAGGCCCCGGGCGCCGCCGCGCTGGCCCTGCGGGACTGGCCCGACGGGAAGAACCCGTACGCCCTGACCGCCCCGCTGCTGGACTTCCGCGGGCGCTTCGGGGTCAGCGACAACACCTGGGCCCTGCATCTCCTGGGCCTCCAGCAGGAGTTGCCGAGCAGTTCCTACGCGCCGCTCACCGACTGCCTGCCCATGCTCCGCGCGGTGAAGGACGAGCGGGAACTGGAGCGCCTCGCCGCGGCGGCCGCCGCCGCCGACGCGGCCTACGCGCAGATCCTCCACCTCCCCTTCGCCGACCGCCGGGAGACCGACGTCGCCGACGAACTGGCCGCCCTGCTGCGCGCGCACGGCCACTCCCAGGTCGACTTCACCGTCGTCGGCTCCGGCCCCAACGGGGCCAACCCGCACCACGAGGCCGGCGACCGCGTCATCCGGCGCGGCGACATGGTGGTCCTCGACTTCGGCGGCCTGCGCTTCGGCTACGGCTCCGACATCTCCCGCACCGTGCACGTCGGCGAGCCCACCGCCGAGGAGCAGCGGGTCCACGACATCGTCCGCGAGGCCCAGCAGGCCGGCGTGGCGGCGGTCCGGCCCGGGGCCTCCTGCCAGGAGGTGGACCGGGCGGCCCGCGCCGTGATCACCGAGTTCGGCTACGGGGACCGCTTCATCCACCGCACCGGCCACGGCATCGGCGTGACCACGCACGAGCCCCCGTACATGGTCGAGGGCGAGGAGCAGCCGATGGTCCCCGGCATGTGCTTCTCCGTGGAGCCGGGCATCTACCTGCCGGGCCGGTTCGGCGTCCGCATCGAGGACATCGTGACCGTCACCGAGGAGGGCGGGCGCCGCCTCAACAACGCCCCGCGCGAGATGGCCGTCGTCGAATAGCCCCACCCGTGGACTCGTGGACCCGCGGGCGCGTCGTCCTCACGGGTCCGGTCGTCACGGTCCTCACGGGCCGAGGACCACCGCCGATTCGCCCGGCAGGTGGATCCGCCCGTCCGGACCCGGGTGTTCGAGCGGTTCCCAGGCGGCCAGCACCCGTACGCCGTTGCGGCCCAGCGCGATCGTCACCGGTTCCGGGGAGAGGTTCACGGCCACCCGTACGTCGCCCCGCCGGAAGGTGAGCCAGCGCCGCTCCTCGTCGTGGGCGACCCGGACCGCCGCCAGGTCCGGGTCGCGCAGGTCCGGGTGGGTGCGGCGGAGCGCGACCAGGGTGCGGTACCAGTCCAGCAGGCGGGCGTGACCGGCTTGTTCGGGCTCCGCCCAGTCCAGGCAGGAGCGGTCCCGGGTGGCCGGGTCCTGCGGGTCCGGGATCTCCTCGGCCTTCCAGCCGTGCGCCGCGAACTCCCGGCGCCGGCCGGTCCGCACCGCCTCGGCGAGCTCCGGGTCGGGGTGGTCGGTGAAGTACTGCCAGGGGGTGCCCGCGCCCCACTCCTCGCCCATGAACAGCATCGGCACGAACGGCCCGGTCAGGGCCACGGTCGCGGCGCACGCCAGCAGCCCGGGGGAGAGCGAGGCGGCGAGCCGGTCGCCGAGGGCCCGGTTGCCGATCTGGTCGTGGGTCTGGGTGTAGCCGAGGAAGCGGTGGGCCGGGGTCCGGCGGCGGTCCACCGGGCGGCCGTGGGTGCGGCCGCGGAACGAGGACCAGGTCCCGTCGTGGAAGAACGCCCGCGTCAGGGTCTTGGCGAGGGCGGCGAGCGGGGCCTCGGCGAAGTCGGCGTAGTACGCCTGGGACTCACCGGTCAGCGCGCAGTGCAGGGCATGGTGGAAGTCGTCGTTCCACTGGGCGTGCAGGCCCAGGCCCCCGGCGGCCCGCGGGGTGGTGGTGCGCGGGTCGCACCGGTCGGACTCGGCGATCAGGAACAGCGGACGGCCGCTGTCCGCCGCCAGCTCGTCGACGGCCGCGGCCAGTTCCTCCAGGAAGGTCAGCGCCCGCCCGTCGGCCAGCGCGTGCACGGCGTCGAGCCGCAGGCCGTCGATCCCGTAGTCGCGCAGCCAGGCCAGCGCCGAGCCGAGGAGGTACGCGCGCACCTCGTCGGAGCCGGGCGCGTCCAGGTTCACCGCGGAGCCCCACGGGGTGTGGTGCGTGTCGGTGAAGTACGGGCCGAAGGCGGGCAGGTGGTTGCCGGAGGGGCCGAGGTGATTGTGGACCACGTCCAGGACCACGCCCAGCCCGGCCGCGTGCGCGGCCGCCGTGAAGCGGGCCAGGCCGGCCGGGCCGCCGTACGGTTCGTGCACCGCCCAGGGTGCGACCCCGTCGTACCCCCAGCCGTGCCGGCCGGCGAAGGAGCAGACCGGCATCAGCTCCACGTGCGTGACGCCGAGGGCGGTGAGGTGCCCGAGGCGGGCCGCGGCCGCGTCGAAGGTGCCCTCGGGGGTGAAGGTGCCGACGTGGAGCTCGTACAGGACCGCGTCCTGGAGCGGGACGTGCGGCGACGGCGCCCGCAGCGGGTCGAGCGCTTCGAAGTCGACCACCGCAGACAGGCCGTCGGGCCCGTCCGGCAGCCGCCGCCCGCGCGGGTCCGGCCGCGGGACGGTGTCGCCGTCCAGCAGGAATCCGTAGCGGCTCCCGTCGGCGGCAGGGGCCTCCGCGGTCCACCAGCCGTCCCGGTCCGGATCGCGCGCCATGTCGTACGTCACGTCGTCGAGTCGCATGACGACGTGACCTGTCAGCGGTGCCCATACCTCGAACTGCACGGACGGTCCCCTCGTCTCCGGCGGTGTCCAGCATGCGTATCCTGCCCATCATTCCGGGCGTGGCGCGGGTGTTCTGGACACTCCGGCCCCGACGGGCCGACAATCACCCTGTGACGTCGAGTTTCGAGTTCCCCGCCTTCCCCGCGCCACGGCTCTCGGACGCCGAGCGCGACCGGGCGCTGGGCCAGCTCAGGGAGGGTGCTGCCCTGGGCAAGCTGTCCCACGACACCTTCCTGCGCCGGATGGAACTCGCCCTGGTCGCACGCCGTTCCGAGGACCTCGCCGTCCTCACGGCCGACCTCCAGGCCAGGGAGGCCGCCGAAAGCCCGTGGACCCGTCGGCTGTTCGGCTGGGTCGGCCGGGCCTCGGCCGTGTCCGTCGGCATCCGGCGCGCCTGGGCCGCCGAGAAACTGCCCAAGCTGCTGCTCCCGCATCCGAGCGCGGCGGGCCTGCGGATCGGCCGCGACCCCGGCAACGGGCTGCGGCTCAGCCACGAGACGGTCTCCCGGGCCCATGCGGAACTGAGCCTGCAGGGCGGGATGTGGGTGCTCAAGGACCTCGGCTCCACCAACGGGACCACGGTCAACGGGCGCCGGGTGACCGGCTCCGCGGTGGTCCGCGACGGTGACCAGGTCAGCTTCGGGAAGATGACCTTCCGGCTCTCGGCGCACTAGGCACGCGGGACCCGGACCCTGCCGGTGGCCCGCCGGGAGGCACCGCGCAGGATGGCGGACATGGAACACACGTCTGCCATCCGCCGCGCCCGCGTCGGGGACCTGCCCCGCCTGGCCGAGCTCATGCACGAGCACATCGCCTACGAGAAGTCGGCGCCGCGCCCGTCCGGCCTCGCCGAGCAGCTCGGTCCGCAGCTGTTCGCCGAGGGGGCCCGGCTGTGGGTGCTGCTCGCCGAGACCCCGGACGGCCTGGTCGCCGGATACGCCGCCTGCTCGGCCGAGTTCTCCTTCTGGGACGCGCGGGACCACCTGCACATGGACTGCCTCTACCTGGCGGAGGAGTCCCGCGGTCACGGGCTCGGCGCCGCCCTGATGGACGGCGTGACGGGCCTGGCCCGCGAGCTCGGCCTCGACCACGTCCAGTGGCAGACCCCCGTCTGGAACGAGGGCGCGATCCGCTTCTACGACCGGCTCGGGGCCACCGGGCACTCCAAGCGCCGGTACGCCCTGCCCGTGGAGCCCGCCGCCTCCCCTTCCCCTTCCCCTTCCTCCTCCTAGCGCGGGCGCTCAGGACGGCCGGCCGGCCGCCACGAGGCGTTCGTAGGCGGCCAGGACGGTCCGGGACTGGTGTTCCACCTGGGTGGCCACCGGGACCCAGCGGGCCCCGAAGCGGGCCGCGAAATCCTCGCACCACCCGGTGACCAGCCGGTCCAGCCCGGGCGCCGCCGGATGGCCCTGCGCGCGCAGCACCCGCAGCAGCATCGCGGCGGCGCGCAGCGACAGCCGCCGCCCGAAGGCGTCGATGCTGGCGATGTACGCCGCCGTGGCCTCCGCGGGGGCCTCGGCGCCGGTCCACTCGACGGTGACCCGGGGGATCAGCGCGAGCGTCCAGTCCACCGCGCGCAGCAGCGGCGCGGCGGCCGGGTCCTCGTAGGGGGCCGGACCCGGCCCGATCAGCGCCCGTACCCCGGCGACCAGCGCGGAGTCCGTCGTGAGCCGCTCGGCCAGCATCCGCAGGGCGCCGCGCGGGTCGGGGTGCGGGGCCGGGTCGTCCACCAGGTCGGAGGCCCACATGGGGACTTCGACGATCGCGGTGGTGCCGGCGTACCGGTGGGCGTGGTACCAGGTGCTGAGCCGGGTGTCCTCCGGGTGGAAGGCACCGGCGGCCTCGCTCCCCGGCTGCGGGATCACGAAGATCCCGGGCCCCGGGGACGGCCAGCCGGCGGCGTCCGAGGCCCCGTTCTCCACCGGGATGCGCAGCTCGGCGGCCGATTTGGCGAACGGCTCGGCGAGGCCGGGGATGTCCCGGGTGAGCTGGACCCAGGAGCCGCCGAGATCGGTGGCGTGCAGGGAGACCTGGAGGACGGGCCGCAGTTCGTCGATGAGCGCGGTCAGGGCCAGGGTTTCGGGCGGCAGCCGGTCCGGGGGCAGTAAAGACGGCGCCCACTCGGGCTGTTCGGGTCCGGGCGGCCGGAAGAAGCTGCGGTGGTAGTCCAGGAGCGAGTACGGGCGGGGCGTACGGTGCAGGTCCGCGCCGTCCGGGTCGGCGCAGAGCAGGAAGTGCCAGTCGCAGCCGGCCCGCGGCGCCGGGTCGTGCAGGAGCCGGCGGGCGAGCGAGAGGGCGGTGGCGCCGCCGACGGGCTCGTTGGCGTGCGCCCCGGCGACGACGAGGACGTTGCGGCCGGCCCCGCGCGGCGCGGCGGCTACGGCGGCCGCGGCGAACGCGGCGACGGACAGGACCCAGAGCGGCTGCCCGCCCCGGGAGGTGCCGGCCTGGCGCAGCCGGACCTCGCCGGGGTGTTCGTCCGCCAGCGCGCGGGCGGCCAGCCCGAGTTCCTGCGGGGTGGGGTAGCACATGTCACGGAGGAGAGTCACAAGGGATGCCATGCCCGCCGGGCCCGCCGCCTACTGCTGCGCGGGCCAGGCAGTTCCCGGTCCCCGCGCCTCAATCGCCGACCGGGCTCACAGGCCGGGGCTCCGCCCCGAACCCCGCTCCTCAAACGCCGGAGGGGCTGGACATTTCAGCGGGGTCTGGGGCGGAGCGCCAGGGGCCTGGGCGGAGCCCGGGCTGGAAGTGGCGGGCCGGTCACCGGCGGAGCCAGACGCCCACGGGACGGCCGTCCAGCAGGGCGGCCACGTCCGTCGCACCGCTGTGCGACGGACGGGGTTGAGGGTGCGACGGCAGTGCGGGGGTCCACTTCCCCGGGGGCAGGCGCAGGCGGGTGTCGCGCCAGCCGCCCGACGCGGCCAGCCGGTGGGACAGCCGGGTGGCCGCCACCAGCAGGCCGGGGGCCCGGGTGAAGGCCACCAGATGGCCCGCTGCCGGCCCCCGGACCGCGACCGGCGCGTAGCCGCGGAAGAGCTCCGGCCGGTCCCGGCGCAGCCGCAGCACGGCGGCCGTGAGGGCCAGCTTCTCCTCGGCCGGGCCGTCGGGGGCGGCCCCCGCGTCCAGCCGGGCCAGCGCCGTGCGCGGGAAGTGGGCCGGGCGCCGGTTGTCGGGGTCGACCAGGGCCCGGTACTCGGTCTCCGCGCCCTGGTAGACCTCCGGGACCCCCGGCATCGCCAAGTGCAGCAGCGTCATGCCGAGCAGGTTGGCGCGGGCCGCCTCCGCCAGCTCCGCCGGCAGGTCGAGGGGGGCCGGGACGTACGCGGGGATGCCCGCCTCGTAGCCCTCGTCCTGGTCGGTCCAGCTGGTGTGCAGGGCGGCCTCGCGGACCGCCTTGAGCAGGGCGTCGGCCAGCCGGGGCACCGCCTCGGGGACCCGGCCGAGGCCCAGCGCGGTCTGCCGGGCCATCCAGGCCAGGTGCGGGTCGGGACCCGCGGGGCTGCCCATCAGCTCCGGCGCCTGCGAGAGCGCCGAGATCCGGGCCCGGACGTCCGCGCTGCGCTTGGTGTCGTGCGTGGACAGCACGGTCCCGGCCCCCGGCCAGTCCCGGGCCAGCGCGGCGCAGTACGCGTGGAACTCCTCGGCGGACACCGCCGGATGCCCCGGCTCCCCGCCGACCTCGGTGGCCGACAGCAGCGGCGCGTACCGGTAGAAGGCCCGGTCCTCGAGGGACTTGGCGCGCAGGGCCGCCGAGGTCTGGGCGAAGCGGGCGGCGAAGGCCGGATCCCGCAGGAGCAGTTCCCGTACGCCGGCCACCGCGCCCGGACCGGCCGCCGCGGCCGCCTGCTCCAGCGCCTGCGACGGCAGTTCCGGATCGCCGGGGTACGGCCGGTAGACGGGAAAGGCGATCAGCAACTCCCTTACGGCCTCGGACAGTTCCGGCCCGGCCTGCCGTTCCAGCGCCGCGAGCTCGGCCGCCAGGTCCCCGGTCAGCACCTCCCGCGCGCAAGCCCGGGCCGCCTCCGGCCACTGCGGCAGGCCGGTGGACCGCCCGTACCGGTCCGCCAGTTCCGCGGCCCCCGCCGGGTCCGTGAACACCCCGTCCACCCGGTGCAGCGCGTCGTACCCGGTGGTCCCCGCCACCGGCCAGGCGGGGGGCAGCCGCTCGTGGCGGGCCAGGATCTTCTCGACCACCACCCAGCAGCCGTCCCCCGCCGCCGCGCGCAGCCGTCCCAGGTACTCCCGCGGGTCCGCCAGGCCGTCCACGTGGTCGATCCGCAGCCCCTGCGCGACCCCGTCCCGGACCAGCTCCAGCACCTTCGCGTGGGTGGCCGCGAACACCTCCGGATCCTCCACCCGGACCCCGATCAGATCCGAAATGGTGAAGAAACGGCGGTAGTTGAGGTCGGTCCGTGCCTCGCGCCACCACGCCGGCCGGTACCACTGCGCGGCGAGCAGCTCGGGCAGCGCCAGCCCCGCGGTCCCTTCCCGCAGCGGGAACTCCTGCTCCCCGTAGCGCAGCACCTCGCCGTCGGCCCGCAGCTCGCAGGAGTCCGCCGGCCCGGCGAGCACCGGCAGCAGCACCTGCCCGCCGCCTGCCTCCCAGTCGATGTCGAACCAGCGGGCGTACGGCGAGGCGGGCCCGTCGCGCAGCACCTCCCACAGCGGCCCGTTCAGCCGCAGCGGCGTCGGCACCGCCATGTGGTTGGGCACGATGTCGAGGACCAGTCCGAGCCCGTGCGCCCGGGCGGTCCGGGCCAGGGCGCGCAGGCCCGGCTCGCCGCCGAGCTCGCCGCGTACGCGGGAGTGGTCGGTGACGTCGTACCCGTGCGCCGAGCCGGGCACCGCCTCCAGGACGGGGGAGAGGTGCAGGTGTGACACGCCGAGCGAGGCGATGTACGGTACGGCTGCCTCGGCCGCCGCGAAGGGGAACTCCGGACGCAGTTGGAGGCGGTAGGTCGACGCCGGGGTGACGGGTGTCGGAACATCAGATTCCGATTCGGTGGTCGCGTACGGCTGGCTCATGAGAACGTACGTACCCAGCCTGCCGGATTCCGTGCCATTACCCAATGCATCCGAGTGACTCCGCCGGGTTAGCGTTGATCAAGTGGTTGGAACCGTCAACACCTATCGACACGTCATAGCCCTGACCGGGCCCCTACTTCCGCTCGTCTCTTTCCTCGCCCGCCTGCCCGTCGCGATGTCCCAGTTCGGAAGCTTCCTGCTGGTCGCCCACACCAGCGGATCGCTCGCCACCGCCGGCATGGTCGGAGGCGCCCTCTCCCTCGGACAGGTCCTCTTCGGGCCCGTCCTCGGCTGGCTCGCCGACCGGCACGGACAGCGGCCCGTCGTGCTGGCCGCCGCCGCCGTCAACGCCGTGGCCACCGCCGCACTGGTCGCCGGGGCGCTCACCCACCTCGCGACCGTCCCGCTCGCCGCGATCGGCGCCGTCACCGGCGCCTCCGTCCCGCTGATCGGGCCGCTCGCCCGGACCCGCTCCGTGGCCCTGGCCCGCCGCGCCAAGTCCGACGAGAGCGTCGTGGGAGCCGTCCACGCGCTCGAAGGCACCCTCGACGAGGTCTCCTTCGTCTTCGGACCCGCCCTCGTCGGCCTCGCCGCGCTCCTCGCCCACCCGGCCTTCGCCCTCGCCGGCGCGGCCGGACTCGTCGCCGTCTTCGGCACCGTCTACGCGCTGCACCCGACCGCCGCCGTCACGGCCGGGGCACCCGCGCGGGACCGGGCCAAGGGGAGCCGGGTCCGGCCGCCCGGCGTGGTCTACGCCGTGCGCGGCTCCCTCGCCCTCCAGGGAGCCATGTTCGGTGCCTGCCAGGCCGGCATCACCGCACTCACCATCCGCCTCGGCGTCCCGGACCAGGCCGCCGTCGTCTACTCCGCCATGGGCGTCGTCAGTGCGGCCGTCGGCCTCTCGCTCGGCGCGCTGCCCGCCCGCTTCGGACTGCGGCTGCGCTGGCGGGTGGCGACCGGAGCCGCCCTGGTGCTCTCGGTGCCGCTGCTGTTCACCGACAGCCTGTGGCCGCTGTACGCCGTCGTCACCGTGCTCGGGGCCGCCTACGCACCCCACCTGATCACCGCCTTCGCGCTGACCGAGCGGGCCGTGGAACCGGCCCGGCTCTCCACGTCGATGGCCTTCGCCGCCAGCTGCCTGGTGGCCGGACAGGCCACGGCCCTCGTCCTCTGCGGCCGCCTCGCCGAGCGGTACGGCCCCGCCGGGGCCTTCGCCGTGGCCGTCGGGGCGGCCGCGCTCTGCCTGGCCCTGGCCCTCGTCACGCGGGTGCCCGCCGCCCGTACGCACACCGTCAAGGCCTCCGTACCGGCCCGGCGGGCCGCCTCGCCGACAGCCGGGGAGAGCGGCGCCGCCTACGCCGGGCGCTGAAGCAGCACCAGACACCGCCCCGTCAGCGCCACCCGGTCCCCGGCCGCATACTGCGGCCCGGTGCCGGGTGGCAGCACCTCCTCCCGCGCCGTGTCGACCACCAGCCGCCACTGCGCGCCGTGCCCCGCCGGAATGGTGAAGTCCTGCGGCTCCGCGCCCGCGTTGAACATCAGCAGGAACGAGTCGTCGGTGATCCGCTCCCCGCGGGTGCCCGGCTCGGAGATCGCCTCCCCGTTGAGGAACACGGTCAGCGCCCGCGCGTGCTGGGCCTGCCAGTCGCGCGCCCGCATCTCCTCCCCGTGCGGGGTGAACCAGGCGATGTCGGAGAGCTCGTCGTGGGTGCCCTCCACCGGTCGGCCGTGGAAGAACCGGCGCCGCCGGAAGACCGGGTGGTCGCGGCGCAGCCACACCATGCGCCGGGTGAACTCCAGCAGGGACGGCGGCGGTTTGCCCGGCTCCGGCCAGGCCACCCACGACAGCTCGTTGTCCTGGCAGTAGGCGTTGTTGTTGCCGCCCTGGGTGCGGCCGAACTCGTCGCCGTGGCTGAGCATCGGCACGCCCTGCGACAGCATCAGGGTGGCCGTGAAGTTGCGCATCTGGCGCTCGCGCAGCTCCACGACCTCCGGATCCTCGGTCGGCCCCTCCACCCCGCAGTTCCAGGACCGGTTGTGGGTCTCGCCGTCCCGGTTGCCCTCCCGGTTGGCCTCGTTGTGCTTCTCGTCGTACGAGACCAGGTCGTTCAGGGTGAAACCGTCGTGGCAGGTGGTGAAGTTGATGGACGCCAGCGGCCGCCGCCCGTCGTCCTGGTACAGGTCCGAGGAGCCCGTCAGCCGCCCGGCGAACTCCGCCAGCGTGCGCGGCTGCCCGCGCCACAGGTCCCGTACGGTGTCCCGGTACTTGCCGTTCCACTCGGTCCACAGCGGCGGGAAGTTGCCCACCTGGTAGCCGCCCTCGCCCAGGTCCCAGGGCTCGGCGATCAGCTTCACCTGGCTGACCACGGGATCCTGCTGGACCAGGTCGAAGAACGACGACAGCCGGTCCACCTCGTGGAACTGGCGGGCCAGCGTCGCCGCCAGGTCGAAGCGGAAGCCGTCCACGTGCATCTCGGTGACCCAGTACCGCAGCGAGTCCATGATCAGCTGGAGCACGTGCGGGGAGCGCATCAGGAGCGAGTTCCCGGTGCCGGTGGTGTCCGTGTAGTGGCGCGGATCGTCCGCCAGCCGGTAGTACGAGGCGTTGTCCAGCCCGCGGAAGGACAGCGTCGGGCCCAGGTGGTTCCCCTCCGCGGTGTGGTTGTAGACCACGTCCAGGATCACCTCGATCCCGGCCTCGTGCAGGGCCCGGACCGCCGACTTGAACTCCAGCACCTGCTGGCCGCGGTCGCCCGAGGCGTAGCCGTTGTGCGGGGCGAAGAACCCGATGGTGTTGTAGCCCCAGTAGTTGCTCAGTCCGTCGTTGACCAGCCGGTGGTCGTTGACGAACTGGTGCACCGGCATCAGCTCCAGCGCCGTCACCCCGAGCTTGGCGAGGTGGCCGATGACCGCCGGGTGGGCGAGCGCCCCGTACGTGCCGCGCAGCTCCTCCGGCAGATCCGGATGGCGCATGGTCAGACCCTTGACGTGGGCCTCGTACAGCACGGTGTGGTGGTACTCGTGGCGCGGCGGCCGGTCGTTCGCCCAGTCGAAGTACGGATTCACCACGACCGAGCTCATCGTGTGCGGGGCGGAGTCCAGGTCGTTGCGCGAGTCGGGGCGGCCGAAGTGGTAGCCGTACACCGCCTCGTTCCAGTTCACCCGGCCGCTGATCGCACGCGCGTACGGATCCAGCAGCAGTTTCGCCGCGTTGCAGCGCCGGCCGCGCTCGGGCTCGTAGGGCCCGTGCACCCGGAAGCCGTAGCGCTGGCCCGGCATCACGCCGGGCAGGTACGCGTGGCGGACGAAGGCGTCCGTCTCGCGCAATTCCACGGCGGACTCCGATCCGTCGTCGTGGAGCAGGCACAGCTCGATGCGTCGGGCGGCCTCGGAGTAGACCGCGAAGTTGGTGCCGGCGCCGTCGTACGTGGCGCCGAGCGGATACGCCTGTCCAGGCCAGACCTGCATAGATAACGACTCTTCCCGCATTGTCGGAGGGTGTCCCGGCTGATCCGGCGTGGACCACGTCACTGCACCCGATCTTCCCCGAAAGAGGGGCGCCATGCGCGGACTTGGGAGGGGTCCTACCGGGTGACCCGCAGAGCTGATATGCGGGTCAGCGGACTGTGTGCGCATCCGATAATGGGTCAACGGGCAGCCGGTGTAAGGGCCATCGGGCTGCATCGGGCCGCGCGCGCGGAGTACCCTTCCGTGATCACTGGAGACGGGCGTCCAGACGCAGAAGGCGGTGCACGGGTGAGCTCGGGAGGTCTGGAGCTGCCCCCTGGTGACAGCAGTCACGAGGGTGGCCCGGCGGACGCCCCAGGGGGTGTCCCCGGCGGGGCGCCTGCGGGGGTCGCGGCCGGTGCGGTCTCCCTGGCGGGCGGACCGGCGGCGGCCGGGAGCGTACGGGCCGGCGCCGAGCTGGACTGGAGCACGGAGGCCTGGAGCGAGGTCCGTACCCGGGCCCAGCGCGCGGGCCGTGCGTACATCTGGCTGAACCTGATCGAACAGCGGCTGCGCTCGGTGGTGGGGGCGGTGCTGCGGCCGATCTACGAGCCGGTGCACGGCGGGGACGACTGGGTGGTCGCGGCCGCCGGGCCCGCCGGACAGGAGTGGGTGCAGCGGGCCGTGGCCGTGCGCGAGGTCAGCCGGCGCAAGGGCTACCTGCTCGACTCGGCCGACGACAACGTGCTGAGCTTCCTGACCCTGCCCCAGCTGCGGGAGCTGATGGTCCAGCACTGGCCGTGCTTCGAGCCGTACTTCGACGACCGGCGCGAGATCGAGCTGGCCCTGGACGAGCTGGAGGTCACCCGCAACGTCGTCTCCCGCAACCGGGCGCTGTCGCGGCCCGTGCTGGAGCAGGCGGAGCGGGCCTCGGCGCGGCTCCTGGAAGTACTGGGCGGGGGCGCGGGCAGCCCCTCGGCCGACCGGCTGCCGATCGACGCCGTCGAGGACCTGGTGGGCGACCGGTACGCGGACGTCGTCTCCGTCCACCCGGACCGGGTGCGGCTGCAGCGCCAGCTCCCGGCCGAGGACCTCTTCGGCGGCGCGCGGCGGCTCGACGCCATCGGGATAGGGCTCAACCTGCTGGTCCAGAACTTCTCGGGCCGAAGACTCGTCCGGCTCACGGAGGCCGGCTGCCGCGTGCGGCTGCTGTTCCTGAACCCGGCGAGCAGCGCGGTCAAGCGGCGCGAGCGGGAACTGGGTCTGCGCAAGGGCGAGCTGAGCCGCTCGGTGGAGATGAACATCCTGCACGTGCGCCGGGTCCGGGCCGGGCTGCGGGATCCGTCGCGCTTCGAGATCCACGTCTTCGACGAGACGCCGCGCTTCACCGCCTACCTGGTGGAGGGGCAGAACTCGGGCATCGCCGTGGTCCAGTCGTACCTGCGGCGGGCGCGGGGCATGGAGTCCCCCGTCCTGGTCCTGCGGGGCGGCGGGCGCGGAGTGCCGAAGGACGCGGACCACGGGCTGTTCACGACGTACCGGGAGGAATTCGAGTCGATGTGGGAGGACTCCCGCCCGGTGTCGTGAGGTCGGTGCGGTCCGTGAGGTCGGTGCGGCTCATGAGGTCGGTGCGGTTCGTGGGGTACACGAGGCCCTTGAGGTCCACCCGAGGGGGGTGTCGTCCGGCTTGTCAGTGCCCCGTGGCACGCTGAAAGCCGTTGACCGAAGGTGTACGGGGGAGGGGCACGGGGTGGAGGACTGGCGCGGCATGGGGGACTGGCACGGCGGTGTGCTGATCGGGTTCGACCTGGAGACGACCGGCACGGAGCCGGGCGAGTCGCGGATCGTGACGGCGGCCGTGGTCGAGGTGCGGGGCGGGGTGGTGCGCGAGCGGCGCGGCTGGCTCGCGGACCCGGGGATACCGATCCCGGAGGGCGCCTCGGCGATCCACGGGATCAGCACGGAGCGGGCGGTCGCCGAAGGCCGCCCGGTGCGGGAGGTCGCGGACGAGGTCGCGCGGGCGCTGGTCGGACACTGGCGGGCGGGTGCGGTGGTCGTCGCGTACAACGCGGCCTTTTATCCACGCACGCCAGTCACGTCTCAGGTGTCTCATGACGGCGAAGCGCGACGCCGGCCGGCAGCCCATGCCGGAATGGTGGCCGCGTGATGAGCTGGATCAGTGGGCCATTGGTGGCCTTCGACCTGGAGACCACGGGCACCGACGTTGAGACCGACCGCATCGTCACAGCCGCGGTCGTGCGGCTGGATCCGGACGGATCCGTCTCGGAAGAACGGACCTGGCTGCTCAATCCAGGGGTGGCGATACCAGAACAGGCGTCGGCGATCCATGGCATCTCGACAGCGCATGCTCGCGAGCACGGGGTACCGGCTGCTTCCGCCATCGAGGAGATCGCGCAGGCCGTCGCCGAGGGGCTGCGTCTGGGGATGCCTCTGGTGGTGATGAACGCACGCTACGACCTGTCGCTGCTGGACCGTGAGTGTCGGCGGCACGAGGTCGAGTCGATCAGTGAGCGGCTGGGCAGTGTGCTTTCGCCCGTCATCGATCCGCTGGTGATCGACAAGCACGTCGACAAGTACCGGAAGGGCAAGCGGGCCCTCCACGCGTTGTGTGCTCACTACGGGGTGTCGCTCGATGACGCGCACGATGCGAGGGCGGACGCCGTGGCTGCCGGCCGCGTGGTGCGACGCATGGGTGAGAAGCACCAGCCCGTCGGCCTGATGCCATTGGCGGATCTGCATGACCTTCAGGTACGCGCGGCGGCTGAACAGTCGGTCTCGTTGCAGGCCTATCTGCGGCGTACTGCGGATCCGACGACAGTCGTCGAGCCGGCCTGGCCGCTCATTCCCCGGAGGCGATGACCGCGCTGGTCAGCTCTCCGGGCGGGAGAGCCTGCAGGTAGGAGAGGGTGATCCGACGTCGTGGAAGGTCGACGTCCAGAATCTTCACGGTGAGGCTGTCTCCGACCTGAACAACATCCTCGGGCCGGTCCACGTGTCCTTCGGCCAGCTCGGTGAGGTGAACGAAGCCTTCAAGGCCGTCCTCTCTGTCTTCGATACGGACGAAGGCGCCGAACGGTACGAGTTTGGTCACGACGCCGTTCGTGGTCTGGCCGACCTGCTGTATGAACTGCGGCATCGGGTCCTCTTGCAATGCCTTCAGGGACAGCGGCACGCGCTCCCTCACCAGGTCGACGTCGAGGATCTCGGCCGAGATCCTCTGGCCGATACTGACGACGTCGGATGGGTGATTGAAACGGCGCCAGGACAGCTCCGGAATGTTGATCATCGCGGTAAAGCCGCCGATGTCCACAAAGGTCACACCGAAGCTGGCGATCTCCGTGACCGTGCCAGTGCAGATCTGCCCACGGTGGAGAGTCTTAAGGAAGGCCCAGTTCCGGTCGCTCGGAGTCGGCTCGGTCCTCCACCGCGCGCGCAGGACGCCGTCGCTGTCGGGCAGGACCGCGGTGAACAGCGGGTGGCGTTCGTCGAGGGTCAAGGACAGGGCCGTAGCGGCACGGGCGCCTGCCACCTGGGCGGCCAGTTCCCTGTACTCGGACTCGTCGGCCACCGTGCTGGAGATAGCCCCGTTCTCGTCCTCCCATACGAACTCCGCCGGACCTTCGTCGGGAAGCGAGGCAAGGACCGCGTCGACATCGGTGGACAGGTCCGGCCAGACGGTCAACTGGGCACGAGGGGTGAGTCGGGCGCGTACCGCATCGAGGTTCCCATCGGTGAGGCGATGCCAGCGGGAGGCATTGTGGAGGTACCCCTCCTCCAATATCGCTGCGTGCCGCATGGCGATGGACCAGCGAAGACGGGCCCAGTAGTCCTCGTCGGCGGGCCGCTGCACGCCGGGCTCGTCGAAGTCCGCGTCGTAGGGCGAGGCCTCCAGCCGCTCCGGGAAGAGACCGAGAGCCCGGGTGCGGGCAAAGGCGCGCTCGCAGGGCTTGTCGCTGCTGACGTAGACGTACTGGTCCCAACCGACCTGCACGTCGAACTTGTCCTCCACCGCCAGACGGCACCAGGCACCGCTGTCGCGGAGCATGCCCCTGACCAGCTCCAGGCCGAGGGAGACGGGCACCTCCGCACCGTCGTGGAACCCGCTGAGGTCGGGTGGGAAGAGCCCGGCAAGGCCGTGGCCGTCGATCGCCGGCTCCAGGCCGAAGTGGGTAAGGCCGGAGATCCCCGGCTCACGAATGGCCAGGCGGTCGATGCCGGTGTCCTCGGCGAAGGTGGCAATCGCTTGCAGATATGCAGCCTCGACTGGTCCGTGGTCGCTGGTCGAGTCCTCAGCGCCGATGTAGCTGCCGTGCTCGTCGCGGTCGGCAGGGTCGTACTTGGTGATCCGGTAGACGAAAGGCGGCACGTTGCTCCCCGTGGTTGATGACGATGCTCGCTCAGCCGTCGATCTCGTGATCGGGAGCGTAGGGCGGGATGGTCCAGCACAGCACCGCCCGATCTGCCTCGCCACCTGCGAGGATGGCCATCGAGATCACCTTCTGCAAGCGAGATATCATGCCGCATCGGGCCGAGTAGATCAGCGACGATCGATGCGAGTGACGCGATCGCTTCGGTCGGCCGCCATGGAGAGACGTTGATTCTCCAGGGCGAGGAGCTGAACCTGCTGTGCGAGGACGTTGATCGAGGAGCGTAGCTCCCGCACCTCGCGTGCATGCTCTTGGCGGAGCCGGCGCTCGGCTGCCTTCAGGGTCTGGACCTCCTGCCGGAGGGAGGTTGAGGGTGCGGCTGCATCCTCTCGATCGGCTACGAGGTTTTGGAACTCTGCCAGAACACGAGGGTGGCGGTATGCGCTCGCTCTGCTGACACCGGCCTCGACGGCTAGAGAGGCGACGGTCAGGGAACCGTCGCTACGGGTGGGCTCTCCTCGGAGTAGGCGTTCGGAAGCCGCTCGGAGGGCTGATTCGGTTGCGTCAGTCGTTGGCACAGTCGATACCCTCGATCACTTTGGTGACGTCGTTGAGGTGCCCTCGCAGAGCCGTTCGCTGGAGATCGGAGAGGCCGACGAAGGCCAGCGCGCGCTCGGTGTCTCCGCGTGCTGCTTCCCAACCGATGCGATGCCGGGTCGTGATGGTCGAGTTCCCGCAGCGATCGGGACGGCAGCTGTTGAGCAGAGGCCGGTCCTCGCCGCTCGGTGTGCGGCACAGGGCGGTCTCGGGCTGGTAGTAGCAGTCGTTGACCGTGCCGATATGCAGGGTGCGTGCGGAAGCCTTGAGCATGGCGTGCAGGCGGCGCTCATCGACCAACCTGCCCGGGAAGTCCTGGAGCTCCTTCTGGACACGCGCGAACTCGTTGTCGGTCCGTGGTCCGCCTGGGGAGGTCGAGCGTACGCCCGCCTTGAAATCCTCGTAGCGCTCCACGACATCGGCCAGGCGGGCCAGCGCCTCCTCAGCAGCTACCTCCGCGCGGAAGCCCGAGGGGGAAGTACCCGCGTACCCCTCGAACATGGCCACGGAGAGATGCTTGTACTGAATCATCCCGGCCACGGTGCCGAACGGGCGGTGGGCGATGTGCCAGGCCACGGTCCTGCGGAATTGGCGGGTCGTAAGATTCCACGGTTCCCCATTGACATCGGGTACCGGATAGCCGATGTCCGCGCAGTGCGTCAGGAACTCGTTGAGGTTGTCATTCATGCGGTTGGCAGAGATCGTCGAGTGTGGACGGCCAGTTACCGGCCGGCAGAACAGCAGGTCACGGTGGGGCAGGCGTTCCAGAACATTGATGGCGTAGGCGACCGGCTCGATGACAATCCAGCTCTCCGAGGTTCCCCGGCCACCCTTGACGAGCTGTGAGCGCACCTTGTGCCGTACGACGACGCCGTCAGCGCTTCGCTCGGTGAAGTGGCAGCCGTCTCGGAGTTCCTTGACTTCGGAGTCGCGCATGCCGGACAGATAGGCGATGAGGATGTAGCAGGCGGCTCGCAGGAGACGTTCCTCGCGGGGGATCGCGGGAGGGCTGAATCTCTCACGCCAAGGCTGCCCGCTCTGCGGGTGGAGCGTGATGGGAGTGTCCATGCCGCCGGGCTCAGGCCCCAGCTGTTGCAGAGCACGGTCGATGCGGTCGTTATACGAGCCGCTGGCGATCGCCTGGCCAGCTCCCGACTTCCGCATGACGTACGTGTACGCAGGCGTACCGGCCAGGTGGGGTTGGCGACCGGTACCGTCCAGCACTGGAACCCCACGTCCGCCGGCCGCGAGGCTGCCGAGATAGTGGTTCAGCCGGGTGAGTGACAGACCGTGGATCTCCCCGACGGAGGCTTCCAGCGCCGTCAGTTCGGCTCGTGCGTTGATGATGTCGGGCGCCGCGGTATGGACGTAGAACAGGGCAGCCTGGACCAGCGGGGCGACGACCTGGGGTGGGATACGGGGAGTCTGGTTCTCGTGTGTGCTCACCACCGGACTTCCGATGACGCGGGAGAGGGGGCGCCCGTTCCAGGGATTCACCTCCAGCGCGTCCGTCGGCATGGCTTCTGCAGCGAGGTGAAGACGCGGAATCACCTGGAGCCGTTGGCGCAAGCTGCTCTTCATCAGGCCCTCGCTGCGGCAGCTGGCCAGGTAGGAGTCCAGGACTGACTGCGTCACCGTGCGCATGCGAATCCCATCGTGCTCAGTGTCGAGAAACCGGAGGAAGCACCGCAGGTTCCACCACTCCGCCGCTACTGTCGAGATGGAGGGCAGCGGGCCACGAACCGGACGTGTGTTGAGCCTCCAGAATAGAAACTCGCGAGCGGCCTCGCGCCGTGCGGTATTGCTGAGCGAGTCGAAGTCGATGAGGAACTCGCTGGCGTAGCGGTTTCCTGCGTGCCCAGCAACCGCAAGGTTCCAGACACGGTCAGCGAATCTGGGCACGGCACCAGGATCGACGGTGAGAGGACGTCCGGAGAGAACGGGCGTCGTGCCGAGAGGACGGATGTCGCCATGACCGACTGGCAGCGGCTGCGTCGGCATCAGTGGCCTCCCAGCATGCTCTGGGGCAGGAAGATCAGCGATGCTTCAGACTCGGCGACTGCCCTGGCGTGCAGCACGTCGTCCTCACTGAACCTTGGGATGATCAGTTCCAAGATCTGCTGGCGGGCTCTGCCGAAACGCGCCGCCCACTCCTCTGCCGGCGTCTTTGTGCGTTCGGATTCGATGTGGTTGAGAAACGACAGGATGGCTGGGAGCTTCCCTCGGGTGATCACTGCATTGCTGCATCCGAGACAGGCGAAGAAGGACACCGGGCAGGGCTTCCCTTTCGTGCCGAAGGGCGAGTCGAAGAAGCTGCGGCAGGACGACAACCACAGATCGGACTCGCCGGTCAGAAATTGCGGCAGCTCCGGGTCGGCAGGGCCCGGCGACTCAGTTCCATTCGACGGCGGCTGCCTGAATGCCTCTTCTTCCTCGGGCGTAAGGATGGTGGGCGCCTGTGCGTCCGCCAGCGCGTCCTGCAGGCCGTCTGCCACGGCTTGCTCGTGGAGGCGGCGTAGCGAGGGGATGTCTGCGTAGTGCGCGGCGGCGATGTCTGGGGAATGGCCCTGAACGAACGCCGACATCTTCCCGCCGGTCGTCTTGTAGACGGCTGCCTTGTACGTCTTACGGAGCCGGGACAGGCGGAGGTCGACAGGGCGCCCTTCGTCGGTCAGCTGATGTACTGAGACGAAGTTCCGGGCCATCTTGCTCGCCGTGCCGGGGCTGAGTCCTGCGGACAGAGGGCCGTCCTTTGTCCGAAACTGCCACAGCGCGGGGGCGCCGGTGGCTTCTCTGACAGACGACGTAAGGCGTAGTGCCAACCGAATCAGCCCGCCAGGTGAGTTGGGAGAGCCGTCCCGCACCCGGATCACGTTCCACTCCTGCCCGTGCCGCCGCCGCTTGAGGTACTCGATCTGTACGTAACCGCGATTCGGATTCTTCAGGCAGTCGGAAGTCAGCTCTCTGGCTGCCTCCAGCTCCATGCCGCTCTCCAGGCAGAACAACAGGAGTAGGGCGAACACGTCCCGGCTGGTCGGGTACAGCAGAGGCGCAAGACGACCGGGAGTGTGCGCGTTCGCGTGCTGATCACCGACTGCCTGTGCCAACATTTGCCTGGTGAACTGCCCATCGCGGTGACGGATTTCCCAGAGCACGTTGGCATCGGAGTCCCAGCCTGCTCTTCGCGGATCCCGCCCCTGCGCCAGTAGGGCCGGACCTTGTAGCGTCAGCCGTCGGACTGCGTCGTCGACGTCGGCTCGCGCGGAAGCGCGTAACTGGTTGACGATGTGAGGCGAGTAAGCGTCGCGAGGGTAGTACGAGCCGACCGGACCAGTGGATGTATAGGAGAGCCTGCGGATCATCGACGGGGACAGTCCGTGCTCCTTCTCGCCGAGTCGGCGCAGGACCCACACGACGTCAGCGATTCGCGCGTAGGGAGTCCGGGAGAACTCTGGATGGCTCTCCCTGAGGTGGCTCTCGAATCCGTCGAGGTGGCGCGGAAGGAGGTCGCTTACGCGCATGTCCATCGCTTCCATGGAGTCGAGCCACCGCGCCCAGAGCAGGCAGGAGCGTGCGCGATTGCGGAGCGTATGCGGTGAACCAGTTCCTTGCCCCACGTCACACGAGGCCGCCAACTCGGCTCCCAGTGCCCCCAGCAGCCGCTGCTGAGGCTCCCGCGTCCAGTCCACGACGGCCGGCCGGTTGTCCGGGAAGGTGACCTCGATCCTCAAAACTCCGAGCATGGCTGGAGTCGGGTCGACCGGCTGGAGTGCGGGTGCGTTCAGCCGGGCGCTGCGCCGCCCCCGGCCTACCACGGGGCTGCTCCCTGCGCCTGAGCAGAGGAGTTGTCGATCTCCTGCGACACGCGATGTGCCGTGTCCACGACCTCGGACGTCCAGGCATCCACCGCGCCGTCGATCAGGGCCTGGGCTTGGTCGGTGCAGTCGAGGTAGATGTACGTCGTCGTGATCGAGGAGTGCCCCAACAGACGGCGCAGGTGATCGAGTGGATCGCCGATGATGCGTCGGTACACGCCGTCACTCATCTCGTCCTTCTCCACCGAGCCGATCTGCTCCTGAATCAGTGCAGACAACAGATGCACGGCGAAGGTATGCCTGAGGACGTGGGGTGTGGCGGCGACGTCGATCCCGTACACACGGCATCTCTCCGAGGCCCGCACGAAGACCGACTCCCAGGCCGACAGGGTCACGGGACGAGCTTCCTGGCCCAGCCAGAGGCACGCAGGGCCTAGAGGACGGCCCTGCTCGTCAACGAGGTACAGCCGAGCCCGGACTGCCGGTGGCACGCGTGACCAGGGGAGTTTCCGGAGTCGTCCGTCCTTCATGGGAATCCGTACACCTCGCCGGTCGGCCTGGCTCCCCAGTACCGCGCCGGTCGGCAGCGGACAGTCGCGGGCGCGCCAGCGGTCGAGCATCAGGGAACGCTCGATCTCCACGTAATCGGCCAGGGCGCGAAGGACTCGGTTGGGCAAGAGGATCCTGCGCCCCTTGTCCCGTTTGGCGGTCGGCGGCGCCAGGTCGAACGGCACGCTCTTCACGTCTCTCTGGCTGTCCAGGTCCGGGAGTTCCGGCCAGCAGAGCGAAGCGGCCTCCTCGATGCGTAAGCCAGTGGTGACCAACAGCTCCGCCATGAGGGCATTTCGCTCCGCATTACGGCCTCGGAAGGTCGAATCGGTGGTGCCCGTCCGGAGCTGACCCCGTAGGCCGATGTCACGAAAGGCCGCATAGCGGTCTACGGAGAGGAACTTCACGTTGCTGCGCTTGGCGGCCTTCTCGACGGCGCGGTTGTTGCGGACGCGTACCTGCTGTCCGAAGTGCGAGTGGCGTGAACTCTCGTAGTACTTGAATGGTGTCCGTTCGATCAGAGCCTCGTCCACCGCCCATGTGTAGAACTTGTCCAAGGCCGCGACCGCCCGGTTCCAGGTTGAAGCCGAGACGACCTGCGTCGGATCGGGAGAGACACGCCGGGCTCGGTGGAACACCGTGACGTCGTCACGGTCCGCGTGCCACACGGTCTTGCCGCGATGTTCCTGGAGGAACCGCCCCCAGGTCAGCAGATCGAGAGCGTACGCGCGCCAGGAGTGAACCGACCTCACCCCGAGGGTCGGCAGGGACCACAGGAAGCGGTTGAGCTGGACGTCGTAGCTGCCGTCGTGGCTGAGGATGAACGGCGCGCCAGCGTGCAAGCCATGTCGTTCAAGTGCCCTTTGAGCATCGCTTACCCCGGCCGCTTCCAGCGCATCCGGGTCCGTGAAGAAGATCTCCATCTGATCGCACCCCCTGGACCGTCAACGAATCGCGGACGTGTGAGACACGGGCGTGCGTGGATAAGGCCCTCGACCTGACCCTGCTGACCGCCGAACTGGCCCGGCACGGGCTGCCGTCGCTCGCCGACCGGCTGGGCGGGGCGCAGACCGGGCCGGTGGTGGACCCGCTGACCATCGACCGGGCCGTGGACCGCTACCGGCGGGGCAAGCGGACCCTGGAGGCGGTCTGCGGGGTGTACGGGGTCACCCTCGACGACGCGCACGACGCCGGGGCGGACGCGCTGGCGGCGGTCCAGGTGGCCCGTGCGATAGCCGAGCGCCATCCGGATGTGGCGGCGCTGACCCCGGCCGACCTGCACGACCGGCAGGGCACCTGGCACGCGCGCTGGGCGCGGGACTTCCAGTCGTACCTGCGCCGGCAGGGCACCCCGGACGCGGTGATCGACACGGCTTGGCCGCTGCGGGGCCTGGTCCCGGCCTGAGCGGGGAGGGCTACGCCCCGGCCTGAGCGGCGAGGGCTATGCCCCGGCCTGAGCGGCGAGGGCTACGGCTCCCGCGCGTCGCTGTACTCGATGTGGATGTCGCGCGCGCCGTCGTCGCCGGAGCCCAGGCGTGCGCAGTAATGCCCGCCCGGCGAACCGTCGCGGGCGTGTCGCGGGCCGTGGTCGGCGACCTCGCGGAAGGCCCCGGCGGTCTCCCGGAACACCTTCGCGCTGCCCGTCACGAACAGCGTCTCGGCGTGGAGGTGCTGGTGGAACAGGTCGCGGTTCTCCGCGTGGTGCAGGGCCGCGTGGCCGGTCTCCGGATCCGAGGCGGGCACGGTGACGCTCCGGCGCAGGCCCGGGCCGAGCCTGCCCCGCAGCTCCTTCCAGCGCGACGGCGCGAACTGCAGCGAATGGTGCAGCAGGACGAGGTCGAGAGGGCGCGCCCCGGCCTCCGAGGTGCCGGCGGCGGCGCCGGTGCCGGCACCGCGTCGCAGCGGCAGATGGATCAGTGAGCGCGGCGAGGTCGCGGCCAGCCTCCACAGCCCGGCCATGAGCCGTGCGGCCGCCTCGTCGAGGTAGGCGTTCAGGAACCAGCCGTCGTCCAGGAGCACCGCGTGCTCCGGCGGGCGGGCGGGGCGGACGACCTTGAACTCCTGCGGGCCGAGCCGGGCCCGGTGGACGGTGACGGGAAACTCCATGGTCACTTGGTATCCGGGTGCTAGAACGAATGCCACTGCGTTTCCCGGTCACCGTCCCTGAGGGAGGCCACGCGGCGGCGGAACTCGGCCAGTGCCCCGGGGTTGCCGGGGGCGTGCTGGGCCACCCAGGCGCAGCTGGCCGTCTCCCGGGCTCCGCGCAGGACCGCGCAGCCCGCCCAGTCGCGGACGTCCCAGCCGTAGGCCGACACGAACGCCCCGTACTCCTCGGCGGGCATGCCGTACCGGTCGCGGGAGAGGGCCATCACCACCAGGTCGTGCTCGCGCAGATCGGCCGACACGGTCTCCAGGTCGACCAGGGCCGGGCCGTCCGGGCCCACGTGGACGTTGCGGGGGAGGGCGTCGCCGTGGACCGTGCCCGGCGGGAGGTGCGGGGTCAGGGCCGCCACCTCACCGGCGTAGGCGTCCCGGCGGGCCCGCAGGTACGTCGCGTCGGCCGGGTCGACGGCGTCCCCCGCCAGCCGCAGCCAGCGCTCGACCCCCTCCAGCAGGTCCCGCGGGGGGAGCGCGAACGGCGGCGCGGGCAGTGCGTGGACGGCGCGCAGCAGCACCGCCAGGTCCGCCGGGCCCGCGGGCCGCACCGCGTCCGGGAGCCGGTGCCACAGGGTCAGCGGGTGCCCGTCCACCAGCCGCGCCTTCGGCTCGGCCGGGCGGACCGCCGGGACCCCGGACGCGGCGAACCAGGCGGCCACCGAGAGTTCCCGCTCGGCCCGCTCCAGCAGCGACGCCTCCCGGCCCACCTTCACCACCAGGTCACCGACGGCGAAGACGGCGTTCTCGCCGAGCGCGAGGAGCGCCGGTGCCCGCCGCGCGTCCTCCCGCGTGAGGCCCGCCGCCGTCAGTACGTCCCTGGCCCGCGCCTCGTCCATGCCGCTGGTCTCGCCCTTCGCCGGGTCGCCGTGGTCCTGATCGTGGCCCTGACGGTGATCGTGATGGTGATCGTGATCGCCGTGGATGCGCCGTCCTGTTCTACCACCGCCCGGCCCGGGTGGGCGGGGGAGCGTCCCGGAGCCCGTCCGACCGGCCCGTCCGCCGGCGTGTGGTGGCTTCCGGCGGGCGGCCCGATGCTGGAGTCATGGCCGCCCAACGTGACGGAGGCGCCCGCCGCGGCCCGGCGAGCGTGACCCGGCGCGCCCTGCGCACCACCCTCGCCGCGTGTGCCGCGTTCTTCGTGTGCCTGTACGGACTGGACGAGCCCGTGGCGGCGACGTACGCCCTCTTCGGGGTGGTGTCCATGGCCGCCCTCTCCCACATCCCGGGCACCGGGCGCCAGCGGGCGGCCGTCCTGGTCAGGACGGCGCCCGTGGCCGGGGTGCTGATCGTGCTCGGCACCTACCTCGCGGTACGGACCTGGAGCGCCGTGGCCGGCATGCTGCTGATCGGCTTCCTCCTGGCCTTCGTGGCCGCGGCCGGGCCCCGGGCGGGGGGCGCCGCGCCCGGGCTGCAACTGCTGTACATCCTGCCGAGCTTCCCGCCCTATGCGCCGGACACCCTCGACGAGCGGCTCGCGGGGGCGATGTTCGGCCTCGTCCTGCTGGTCCTCGCCGAGTTGTTCGTCCTGCCCGAGCAGCCCGGCCCTTCCTACCGGCGGCTGGCCGCCGAGGCGGCCGGCACCGCCGCCCGCTGCGCCGCCGAGCTGCACCGCGCGCCGTACACGCTCTCCGCCGCTTCGATCGAGGCGGCCCGGACGGTCGGCGAGGCGCTGCGTCCGTCCCGGGTCGACGAGGCGGACCGGCCCGCCGGGCCGGGGCTGCGGGACCGCGCCCTCGCCCACGCGGGCCTGGCCGCCCGCACCCTCCTCAACCGCATGGCGCGGCTGCCCGCGCCTCCCCCGGGCGGGCTGCCGCCGGAGCAGGGGCCCGAGGTGCTGATCGCGGTCGGCCGGGCCGCCGCCGAGACCGCCGCACTGCTGGACGGCGAGGCCGACGCCACCGACGAGGCCGGCGCCCTGCGGCGGGTACGGGCGCAGGCCACGGCCGCGGCCGTACTGGAAGAGTCCTCGCCCCCGGCCCGGGGCCGCCGACGGGCGGCGCTGCTGGAGATGGCGGACGCCGCCGTGGCCTTCACGACGGCGGCCGAGCTGGCGGTGCGGGGCCGGCGCGCGCGGCTTCCGGCCGAGACCGACGCCGGCCGCTTCTGGTACGCCGGCCACTTCCCGCCCCGCCTGTGGTGGCACCGGCTGGCGGCCCACGCCGGACCCCGGTCGGTGCACTTCCAGAACGCCGTCCGGATCAGCCTCGCGCTCGCGGCCGCCCGGACGATCGCGGGCGTGGAGTCGCTGCCCCACGGCTTCTGGGCCATGCTGGCCGTCCTCAGCCTGACCCGCACCACGGCCGCCCAGACCCGGGCGACCGTGCGCCTGGCGCTCACGGGCACGCTGGTTGGCGCCCTGACGGCCGCCGCCGTGCTGGCCCTGGTCGGCGGCCGCACCACCGTCTACGCCATCGCGCTGCCGTTCGTCATGCTCGTCGCGTTCCGGGTGGGGCCGGTGCGGGGGGTGGGCTGGGCCCAGGGCATGTTCACCCTCGTGGTGTCGTTCGTCTTCGCGCAGCTGGCGCCCGTGACGTGGCGGCTGGCCGAGATCCGGATCATGGACGTGGTCATCGGCAGCATGATCGGCATCGTGTTCGGGCTGCTCGCCTGGCCGCGGGGGGCGCAGGAGGAGCTGCGCCGGGCGGTCGCCCTGCTGCTGACGCGGGAGGCCGAGACGGTGGAGGGCACCGCGGCCGCCGTGGTGGCGGGCACGCCGGGGAACATCCCCGACGACCGGCCGCTCCAGCGCGCGCTGACGCTGGCGGAGTCCGCGTGGGCGCAGCACCAGAGCGAGCCGCGGGCGCCCGCCGGCGGGGCTCCGGACTGGCAGGCGGCCATGATGTCGGGCCACCACGTGCTCTGGGGCTCGCGCCGCCTCCTCGCCCACGGAGGCCCGCCCCTCGTCCCGGAGAACGCCTCACTGCTGCACGACCGCTCGGTCGTGGTGACCGCCGGCATGCGAGCGGCAGCCGACCGCGCGACCCCGGACCCGCCGCCCACCGAATCTCCGCCCACCGAATCTCCGGCCACCGAATCTCCGGCCGCGGGGCCCGCCACGGGCGTCGCCGCAGGAGACGGGGGTGTGGCGGCGGGCGCGGAGCCGGGTGTGGGGTCGCCGCGGTTCTTCGCCGCTCTTACCTGGATGGACTCGCTCGCCACCGATGTCGAGCGCATCGAGGCTCCCCTGGGTCCCCAGGGTCCGGCCGGTACGGGCTGATTTCGCGGCCGGCCGGGCGCGAAAAAGGTTGCACGAGACGTATCGTCTCGTTATGGTTCGATCATGACCTCAGCCAAGCCCGCGCACATCGCCATGTTCTCCATCGCCGCCCACGGCCACGTGAACCCGAGCATCGAGGTGATCCGGGAGCTCGTCGCCCGCGGTCACCGCGTCAGCTACGCCATCCCCGCCGCCTTCGCCGAGAAGGTCGCCGAGACCGGCGCCACGCCCGTCGTCTACACCTCCACCCTCCCCACCGACGACGACCCCGAGGCCTGGGGCACTGAACTCATCGACAACCTGGAGCCCTTCCTGAACGACGCCATCCAGGTCCTCCCGCAGCTCGGCGCCGCCTTCGCGGGCGACGAGCCGGACCTGGTCATCCACGACATCACCTCCTACCCGGCACCCGTCCTCGCCCACCGTTGGGGCGTGCCCGCCGTCTCCCTCTCCCCGAACCTCGTCGCCTGGGAGGGCTACGACGAGGAGGTGGCCGAGCCGATGTTCGCCGGGCTGAAGGCCTCCGAGCGCGGACAGGCGTACTACGCCCGGTTCGCCGCCTGGCTCACCGAGAACGGTCTCGACGGCCAGATCGAACGCCTCCAGAGCCGCCCGCGCCGCAGCCTCGTCCTGATCCCCGAGGCGCTCCAGCCCCACGCCGACCGCGTCGACCGGTCCGTACACACCTTCGTCGGCGCCTGCCAGGGTGACCGCTCGGCCACGCAGGGCAGTTGGGAGAGGCCGGCCGCCGCCGAGGGCAAGAAGGTGCTGCTGGTCTCGCTCGGCTCCGCCTTCACCAAGCAGCCCGTCTTCTACCGCGCCTGCATCGACGCCTTCGCGGACCTGGCCGACTGGCACGTCGTCCTCCAGATCGGCGCGTTCACCGACGAGGCCGACCTGGGCGAGATCCCCGCCAACGTCGAGGTCCACCGCTGGGTTCCGCAGCTGGACATCCTGCGCCAGGCGGACGCCTTCATCACGCACGCGGGCGCCGGCGGCAGCCAGGAGGGGCTCGCCACCGCCACCCCGATGGTCGCCGTCCCGCAGGCCGTCGACCAGTTCGGCAACGCCGACATGCTGGTCTCGCTCGGAGTGGCCTGGCACGTCCCCATGGCCGACGCGGACGCCGTGACCCTCCGGGAGGCGGTCCTCGCCCTGGTCACCGACCCCGGGGTCGCGGCCCGCGCCGAGGCCGTCCGCGCGGGGATGGCCGCCGAGGGCGGCGCACGCCAGGCCGCCGACCTCATCGAGGCCGAACTGTCGTAGCCGGGTCCTAGGGTGCCCTCATGAGCAAGAAATACGCGGCGCTGCTGCGCGGGATCAATGTCGGCGGGAGCAAGAAGGTCCCGATGGCGGAGCTGCGCTCCCTGCTGGAGGGGCTCGGCCACGGCGACGTACAGACGTACCTGCAGAGCGGCAACGCCGTCTTCAGCAGCGCGAAGAAGGACCCGGGGACGCTCGCCCGGGAGCTGGAGAAGGCCATCGAGGACCACTTCGGCTTCCGAGTGGCGTGCCTGGTGGTGGACGGCGCGTACCTGCGCGCCGTCGCCGACGCCTGCCCCTTCCCGGCCGCGGAGCTGGAGGGCAAGCAGCTCCACGCCACCTTCTTCTCGGAACAGCCCGGCGCGGAGCGCTTCGCCGCGCTCGACGAGGCGGCGTACCTCCCCGAGGAGTACCGCCTCGGCGACCACGTCCTCTACCTCTACGCCCCCAACGGACTGGGCCGCTCCAAACTGGCCGAGGCCCTCGCCAAGCCCGCCGTCGTCAAGGGGATCGACGCGACGACCCGCAACTGGAACACCGTCGCCAAGCTCGTCGAGCTGACCGCGGTCTGACCGAACTCAACCCGGGGCAAAGTCAGTTCGGTTTCAATGGGGGTGGGGATCACGGAGGGGGAGTGATGAGCGGCAGCCTGCCCGCAGGAGACGACACACCGCCCGCGACGCACCCGACACGGACCCGGCGGATGGCGGAGGTGGCCGCCGTGGCGCTCACCGCGTCGCTCGCCGTGCCCGACGGCTGGAAGATCAAGGACGACGACGCGCTGCACGTCAACTGGGTCTCCCCGGACGGCCGCTACGTGATCGGCCTCAAGCGCGACAGCACCTACGGCAGCACCGCGCAGGCCGCCTCCATCGGCGAGCTCGCCTGGTACCGCAAGACCGCCGAGTCCAAGATGCAGGACCTCACCCACACCTCCACCCCGCTGGAGCAGGGCGGGAAGAACGCCGTCCGGCTGGACCTGGACTTCCGCTGGGAGGGCGAGAGCGTGCCCGCCCACCGCGTCGACCTCTTCGTCGCGGGCGAGCAGGGCCAGGTCTGCAAACTGCTGGTCGAGGACCAGCACGTGGCCGGGGCCTCGGCCCTGACCGGCCTCTTCGAGACCGCCCGCACGCACCTGCGCACCGACGTGCGCTGACCCCTCGGGCGAACCGCTCCCCGTACGGGCGGCTCCCCGCCGGGATCCGGTACCTCTTCACCCCGCCCCGACGGCAACGCGGGGGGCGGGATGTGCCAGGCTCGGGGGCATGCGTTACATCATCATCGGCGCGGGCGCGGTCGGCGCCACCATCGGCGGACGGCTCGCGGGGGCGGGCGGCGAGGTCGTACTCGTCGCACGCGGCGCGCACGCGCAGGCCCTGCGGGCCGACGGGCTGCGGCTCACGACGGCCGACGGGGAGCGGGTACACCGGCTGCCCGTGGTCACCGGACCGGACGAACTCGGGGAACTGCGGCCGGACGACGTGCTGTTGCTGTCCGTGAAGACCCAGGACGCGATCGCCGCGCTCGACGCGTGGGGTGACGCGGAGGTCGCGGGCGGCGGCACGGCGGCGCAGCGGCTGCCGGTGCTGTGCGCGCAGAACGGCGTGGAGAGCGAGCGGCTGGCGCTACGGCGCTTCGCGCGCGTGTACGGGGTGTGCGTATGGCTGCCCGCGACCTTCCTGGAGCCGGGCGTGGTCTCGGCGCTGTGCACGCCGCTGACCGGCATCCTGCACCTGGGCCGGGCGGCCGGCGGCACGGACGCCCTGTCCCGTGCGGTCGCGGAGGACCTCGGCAAGGCCGGCTTCGAGGCGCCGCTCGTCGAGGACGTGATGCGGTGGAAGTACGCGAAGCTGCTGGGGAACCTGGGCAACGCGATCCAGGCCACGACCGGCCCGGAGCCGGAACCGGCGAAGGCGGCGCTGCTGCTGCGGGCCGTGCGCGAGGCGAAGGCGGCCTTCGGGGCCGCGGGCATCGCGTACGCCTCGGACGCCGAGCAGGCGCAGGCGCGCGACGGCAAGGTGGACCAGCCGCCGGGGGTGCGGGGCGGGTCGTCCTGGCAGAGCCTGGCGCGGGGGACGGGCTCGGTGGAGGCGGACTACCTCAACGGGGAGATCTGCCTGCTGGGCCGGCTGCACGGGATCCCGACCCCCGTCAACGACGTCCTGCGGCACGCGGCGAACATCTTCGCGCGGGAGTCGCTGCCGCCGGGCGCGATGTCCATCGAAGACCTGACGACCCTGGCCGACGAGGCCACGGCCCGGATCTAGGGCGCGCCAGGCCCCGCCGGCCAGACGGGACTTTGACGCCACAACCTAGGGGGGCCTCTTGCCGGCCGGCCCGGCCTGATCGGCACGACACGCCGACTAGCGACCGGGGCTTGCCCGGGGGACGGTCGGTGGGTGGCCTGCAACGGTGGCGCGGCCGCGGGTGGCCGCGGTCCGCCCGGGGGACGGTCCGGCGAGCCAGAGGGTGGCCGAGGCCCAGAGCTGGAGGGCACAGCCGAACGTGAGGACGTACAGGCCGGAGGCGGCCGGGTTCTCGTGGTTCCAGAAGTAGAGGGACGTCCCCAGCGTCAGCAGGGCGAGGCCGCTGTACCACCAGCGCACCTTGGGCAGCCGGGCCACCGGGACGCCGCGCCAGGCCTCAAACCCGACGACCACGCAGGCGATCAGGCCGAGCAGCGCCAGCGCGCACGCCGCCGGTGACCGGCTGCTGTCCGGGTGCAGCCCTTCGATGAGCCGCCAGTCCGGGTCGCCTCTGATGAGCGGCAGCGGCAGCACCAGGCCCAGCACCGGCGCCGAGAGCTTGAACGGCAGGAGCGAGCGGGGATCGGTGGGCTCCGGCGGCCCGGTGCCCGCCACGGACCCTTGCGGCCACAGCTGCGCGGCGCCGCATGCCTGCAGCAGACTGCCCACGGCGAAGGCCAGGCAGCCGGCGAGGGGGTCGAACCTGCCGGCCACGACGGAGGCGATGAACGACACCGTCACCATGGCGCCGAGGGTCAGCGCCGCCAGTGCGCCGCACCACCAGCGCAGCACCGGCCGACCGAGGGCCGGGAAGCGGCCCCTGACCATGACTCCGGCCGTGGCACACGTGACGGCGCTCAGAACCGTCAGCACGAACAGGATCGGGCCCGCTGCTCCCATCGGCCAGATCCACTCCATCGGTGCCACGAGCCACATGGTGTGCCGGTCGGTGGGTGGTTCGAGATTCTCGTAGAAGGGCACGCACAGGGCCCACACCATCGCGACGGCCGCGAGCGGGAAAGGCCACTGGCTCAGCAGGGGTGTTCCGGTTGCACGTGTGCGGGGTGTTCCGGTCGCCTGGTGCGGTCCGGATGGTCTGGCCTGCTCCTGCCGCACCCGGTGGGCGCGCGGTTCCGCCACCGGAGGGGGCGTTCCGTTCCGCTCCCGGGTCCCGCTGGTCCTGGTCTCCGGCACCGCCGCCGTTTCCGCCACCGGTGCCGGCTTGGGCTTGGGTTCGGGTTCGGGTTCGGGTTCCGCCTCCACCTTTGTCGCCACCGCGATCGCCAGTTCCCCGGACACCGTCCGGAGCTGCACCGTCCCCGCATAGCGCCCCTGCGCGGCCACGTCCGGGGCCAGCTCGATGCCGCCGTCCACGTACCGGACCTTCAGCCACGGTTCGGTCTTGGCCTCCAGCGTGGCGAGGACGAGCGGCGGGCCCATCACCTTGACCACGGCCGTCTCGGTGGGCCCCACTTCCAGGGCCCAGGTGTCGACCACGGGAGCGGCCCGGGCCAGGGCGTGCGTGGCGCGGTCGGCCACCCGCCGGCTGTCGTCGGCGGCCAGTTCGGACAGGGCCATGTGGGCGGTGAGTGCCACGCCCACGTCCGGGCCGCACAGCAGGGTTCCCAGGTCCTCGACCGCCCAGAGCTTCCGTTCCCGGCTTTCGGAGCGGACCGCGTCGGCGAGCGGCGGCGGGAGGTTCGCGGGCCTGGGCCGGGGCCGGCCGGTGTGTGCGATCGACAGGTCGCCCTGGGAGCCGAAGAGCCACAGCTGCGGGGTCTGGTGCGGAGTCACGAGGCGGATCCGCTCGCTGACGTAGTCCGCCAACTCGGACATGCCGACCTCTCCGTCGTTGTCGAGGTCGGCCTCGCCGGTGCGCAGGCCCTCCACCAGAGCGCCGGTGAACAGGGAGGGCCCGGGTCCGCCGCCCCCGTTCTCCGGAGTGCCGGGCACGGGGTGGTCGCCCTCGAACGCGTACTCCACGGCACTGGAGGCGGTGAAGACCGCGCGTCCCCGTTTCCCCGCGGTGGCTCTCAGGCTCTGGAAGTTCTCCTGGACCTCTGCCTCCGCGGCGCCCCGGGCGAGCATGCCCCGCTCGAACGCCCCGGCGTAGCAGCAGTCCAGGAGCAGCACCGCGCGCTGGGCGCGGCTCTCGAGCATCAGACCGCTCACGTACTCGGCCGGGATCCCGGTCGCGGCCAGTCGGGTACGGAGGGTGTCGGTGGCGGCGAGGAAGAGCTTGCCCGCGGCGTTCTTCACCCCGTGGCAGGAGAAGTGCAGGAGCAGGGTGTCCTTGGTGGACCGGTCCGCGAAGAAGTCCTCCACGGCGAGCCGTGCGTGCTGGGCGGTGGGGTCGGTCAGCACCTCCACGTCGAAGTCGCCGATGGCGGGGTCACCGAGCACCTCGGCGAGTCCGGCCGCATCGTTCACCGGAGCCCGCAGCGCCCCCAGCCCCTCATCGCTGTACGTACTGGTCACGACGACCAGCGCGTGTCTGCCCGGTTCCGGCCTGGTCATGGGTCCCCCTGCCGTGCGGCGGTGCCGCGCGTTCCGCGGGGAGCCGGACCGGCGCGGGGATGCCGTACCCGCTCCACGTCTAGCAGGAGCGGATCCCGGCGCAGGACCTTCATCCGAGGTTGCAGCGACTCGGTTTCGTCGTCTGCGCGGCCGTCGCTACGCCCGACAGTGATCCGTACGTCCCTGGTCACGGTGCACGCCCCGGATGGCTCACGTTTCCGCCGGTCAGCGGCGCGGTACCCCTGATCTCAGTCTGGCACCAGCCGGTCCGGCGCGCACGCCCCGAGCACCTCCCCGGACCGTGCCCGGGCGATGCCCCGGCGACTACGCGGTGAGGGCGGGCGAGGGGGCCGGCAGGGCCGAGTCGAGGGGGGTGAGGGCGGCGTCGTAGCGGCGCAGCAGGAGACGGGCCAGTTCCGGCGCGGCGCCCAGGACGCCCGCCAGCACATCCGCCCCCGCGGCTTCGGCGCCCGCCGCGATCCGGTCCGGCAGCCGGCCCGGGGCGATGACGTACGGGGCCACCGCCACGCGGGCGAAGCCCTCGGCGCGCAGGGCCCGTACGGCGTCTTCCGTACGGGGAAGGACAGCGGAGGCGAACGCAGGTCGCACGGCGCACCAACCGGTGTGCCGCCACTCCCGCGCGATTTCAGCGATCACTGCGATCGCCTCCGGGTCTGTGGAGCCGGCGGACGCGAGCACCACCGCGGTGGTGGCGCGGTCCGCCGGGGTGAGGCCGGCCTCGGTGAGCCGGCGTTCGAGGGCGGAGAGCAGGAGCGGGGACGGGCCCAGCACGTCCGCCACCCGTACGGACAGCCCCGGCAGCCGGGCCGTGGACTCGGCCAGCGCCGCCGGGATGTCGGACTTCGCGTGGAAGGCGCGGGTGAGCAGGAGCGGCAGGGCGACGACCTCCCGTACGCCCGAGAGGTAGAGCGCGGACAGGGCCTGCCCCACCGAAGGGGTGTTGAAGTCGAGGAAGGCCGTCTCGACCCGCATCCCGGGCCGCAGCTCCCGCGTACGCCGGGTGAGGGCGTGCACGGTCGCGGCGTGCCGCGGGTCGCGGCTGCCGTGGGCGATGACCAGGAGGGCGGGTGCGGGGGACATCGGACTCAGCTCTTGACCAGCAGGCCGCGGCTGCGCAGCACCCACCGCTCGACCGGGCTGAAGATCAGCAGGTCGATGGCGATGCCGACCACGAGGATCAGGATGATCGCGAGGAACACGCCGGGCAGGTCGATGTTGTTGCGGCCGTTCTCCAGCAACTGGCCGAGGCCGAGGCCGAGGTCGGGCGAGGAGGCGATGATCTCGGCGGCCATCAGCGAGCGCCAGGAGAACGCCCAGCCCTGCTTCAGGCCGGCGAGGTAGCCGGGCAGCGCGGCCGGCATGACGATGTGCCGGGCCCCGCTCAGGCCGGTGGCGCCCAGGGTGCGGCCGGCCCGCAGGTGGAGCGGCGGGATCTGGTCGATGCCGGAGACGAGGCCGTTGGCGATGGAGGGGACGGCGCCGAGCAGGATGACCGTGAACATCATGGCGTCGTTCAGGCCGAACCAGAGCACGGCGGGCGGTACCCAGGCCACCGACGGCAGGGACTGCAGGCCCTGCAGGATCGGGCCGATCGCGGCGCGCACGAACTTCACCCGGGCGACCAGCAGACCGAGCGGCGTGCCGATGGCCAGGGCCAGCAGGAAGCCGAGCAGACCGCGCGAGACCGAGGTCCAGATCACTTCCAGCAGGGTGCCCTGCAGCCACATCGCGGACAGGCTGTCCCAGACCGCGGACGGCGCGGGCAGCTTGGTCTCCTCGATGACCTTCGTCGCGACGAGGATCTGCCAGACCAGGAGCACGAGGCTCACGGCCAGGAGCGGCGGGAGGACCTTCTGGACGAGGACCTCGCGGACCGGGGTGCGGTGGGTCTGGACCGCGTCGAGCGCGTCGAGGCCCGCCTCCAGGCCGGCCAGGTCGTCGCGCGTGCCCTTGACGTCCGTGGCCCTCCGGGCGGTGTCAGTGCTGGCCATGGCGGCGGATCTCCCCACGCAGGTGTTCAGTGATCTCGAGGGACAGTTCCGCGACGTCCGCGTCCTCGATGCGGCGCGGTTGCGGGATGTCCACGGTCCATTCCTTCGCGACCCGGCCGGGCCGGGAGGAGAGCAGGACCACGCGCTGGGCGAGGCGGACGGCCTCGCGCACGTTGTGGGTGACGAACAGGACGGACAGGTTCGTCTCTTCCCAGATGCGGGTGAGTTCGCCGTGCAGGACGTCGCGGGTGATGGCGTCGAGCGCGGCGAACGGCTCGTCCATCAGCAGGAGTTCGCTGTCCTGGGCGAGGGCCCGGGCCAGGGCGACGCGCTGGCGCATGCCGCCGGACAGTTCGTGGACGCGCTTGCCGTGGGCGCCGCCCAGGCGGACCAGCTCCAGCAGGCGTTCGGCCTCGGGACGGCGGTCGGCCTTGGCGACTCCGCGCAGGCGCAGGGCGAGTTCGATGTTCTTGCCCGCGGTCAGCCACGGGAAGAGGGCGTGTTCCTGGAACATGAGGGCCGGGCGGCCGCCGGGGGTCTCGATGGACCCCGCGGTCGGCTTGTCGAGGCCCGCGACCAGGTTGAGCAGGGTGGACTTGCCGCAGCCCGAGGCTCCCAGGATGGTGACGAACTCTCCGGGAGCGACATCGAGGTTGATGTCGTCCAGGACGAGCTGCGATCCGGCCGGGCCGGAGAAGGACTTCGAGACGTGCGCGATGCGGGCGGCGTGCGTCTGCTCCGCTACGAAGCCCTCGGCGGCCTTGGCGAGCGTGGTGGCCATGGTCGTCACCTCCTGGGGTTGCTGGACTGGGGTTACTTGACGCCGAGACCGGCGTCGGAGACCTCGGGCTTGCCCGCGGCCTTCAGGACCTTGTTCAGGAGCGTCAGGTCGTAGATGCCGGCCAGGTCGGGCTGCTCGATGAGCTTGGCCTTGACCGCGTAGTCGGCCTGCGTCTTCAGCGTCGTGGCCAGCGGGTCGTCGGTGATCGCGATGCTCGGCCACGCCGGGTCGATGATCTTCGCGTCGAGGGGCTTGCCGCTCTCCGCCGCGAGCTTCGCGTTCGCGGACGCCTTCGCCTGGTCCGGGTTGGCGTTGATCCACTCGTTGGTCTTCACCGTGCCGCGCAGCACGGCCTCGACCACGTCCGGGTGCTCCTTGAGGAACTTCTGCGACACGATGATGTTCGTGATCACGAACTTCTTCTCGGGCCACAGGGCGGTCTCGTCCAGGAGGACGGAACCGCCGTCGGAGACGAGCTTGGAAGCGGTCGGCTCCGGCACCCAGGCACCGTCGATCGAGCCCTGCTTGAAGGCGTCCGGGGTGACCTTGTTGTCCGTGCGGACGACGGAGACGTCACCCTTGCCGGACTCCGGGTCGACCTTCCAGCCCTTCTCGGAGATCCAGTTGAGGAACGCGACGTCCTGCGTGTTCCCCTTCTGCGGGGTGGCGATCTTCTTGCCCTTGAGGTCGTCCAGGGTCTTGATCTTGTCCGGGTTCACCACGAGCTTCACGCCACCGGAGGCGGAGCCGGAGATGATCCGCAGGTTGGAACCCTTGGACTTCACATAGCCGTTGATCGACGGGGAGGGGCCGATGAAACCGATGTCGAGAGAGCCGCCGTTGAGGGCTTCGATCTCGGACGGACCGGCGTTGAAGGCCTGCGGCTTGATCTTGGTGCCGTTCAGTTCCTTCTCGATCAGGCCCTCCTGGAGGCCGACGAGCGCGGTGGCGTGCGTCAGGTTCGGGAAGTAGCCGATGCGGACCTCGGACGCCGACAGCTTCTTGCCGTCGGTGGCCGCGACGTTGGCCTTCTCGTCTTCCTTCTTCGCCTCGGAGCCGTAGCCGCAGGAGGCGAGAGCGCCGATCAGGAGCGGCAGGGCCGCGGCGGCGACGGCGCCGCGGCGCAGGGTGGTGCGGGTGATACCGGTGGCAGGCACGGGAGGGCTTCCTCTCGTGACGTGGTCATCTCATGACGCACGTCTTCGTCTGTGGAGCGGGGGCAGGTGCAGCTGGTGGGGGGTGTGGGCGCGCATGCGGTGCGCGTACGTCATCGCGCACATCGCGCCACCCCTCCCTGGCCGCTGCCGAGGGAGCCGCTGCCTACGCGGCCGCCCTCCTTCGCGAAGGAGGAGTACAGATCGGCACGCATGATCTAGAAGTCCCACCCTTCTTCGTCTGCCTGGACGGTGGTCTCGGCCTTGGAGGCGAAGGATTCGCCCGCCATGCCCGCCGCCAGGGTGGTTCCGTCGGCCGGGTCGATCAGCAGGAAGGACCCTGTGCGGCGCGAGTCGGCGTACGCGTCGAGCGCGAGCGGCTCGGCGGTGCGGACGACGACACGGCCGATGTCGTTGGCCACCAGCTGCCCGGGGTTCGGGTGCTGCGACAGGTCGTCCAGGGTCAGCCGCGAGGGGATCTCCTTGACGATCGCCTTCACCGTACGGGTCGTGTGCTTGAGCAGCACTCGGGCGCCGACGGAGAGGGGCTGGTCGGCCACGTGGCAGACCGTCGCCTCGACGTCCTGGGTGGTGGCGGGGGCGCTCGCGGACGGCGCGATCAGGTCGCCGCGCGAGATGTCGATGTCGTCCTTGAGCCGCACGGTCACGGACTGCGGGGCCCAGGCGATGTCGACGCTCTCGCCGAGCGCGTCGATGCCCTCGATGACCGAGGTGCGGCCGGACGGCAGGACGGTCACGGCCTCGCCGACGCGCAGCACGCCGGAGGCGATCTGGCCGGCGTAGCCCCGGTAGTCCGGGTGTTCGGCGGTCTGCGGACGGATCACGTACTGCACCGGGAAACGCGCCGGGCAGGCGGTGAGGTCGTGGCTGACCGGGACGGTCTCCAGGTGCTCCAGCACCGTCGGGCCGCCGTACCAGTCCATGTTGGCGGACGGGTCCACCACGTTGTCCCCGGCCAGGGCCGAGATCGGGATCGCGGTGATCTCCGGGACGCCCAGGTCCGAGGCGTAGGCGGTGAACTCCTCGGCGATGGCCGCGAAGACGGACTCCTGGTAGCCCACGAGGTCCATCTTGTTGACGGCGAGGACGACGTGGGGGACGCGCAGGAGGGCGGCGACGGCGGCGTGGCGGCGGGTCTGTTCGATGACGCCGTTGCGGGCGTCGACCAGGACCACGGCGAGGTCGGCGGTGGAGGCGCCGGTGACCATGTTGCGGGTGTACTGCACGTGCCCGGGGGTGTCCGCGAGGATGAACCGGCGGCGCGCGGTGGCGAAGTAGCGGTAGGCGACGTCGATGGTGATGCCCTGCTCGCGTTCGGCGCGCAGGCCGTCGGTGAGCAGTGCGAGGTCGGGGGCGTCCTGGCCGCGCTGGGCGGAGACGGCCTCGACGGCCTCCATCTGGTCGGTCAGGACCGACTTGGAGTCGTGCAGCAGCCGGCCCACCAGGGTGGACTTGCCGTCGTCGACGGATCCGGCGGTCGCGAAGCGCAGCAGGGTGGTCGCCGACAGATCGGCGAACTGCTCGGTGGTGCTGGTCATGTCTAGAAGTACCCTTCGCGCTTGCGGTCTTCCATCGCGGCCTCGGACATCTTGTCGTCGGCGCGGGTCGCTCCCCGCTCGGTGAGGCGGGAGACGGCGATCTCGGCGATCACGGCGTCGAGCGTGGCGGCGTCGGAGTCGACGGCGCCGGTGCAGGACATGTCGCCGACGGTGCGGTAGCGGATCAGGCGCGTCTCGGGCGTCTCGCCCTCCTTCGCACCGCCCCACTCGCCGGCCGTCAGCCACATGCCGTTGCGGAGGAACACCTCGCGCTCGTGGGCGAAGTAGATCTCGGGGAGCTCGATGCCCTCGCGGGCGATGTACTGCCAGACGTCCAGCTCGGTCCAGTTGGAGAGCGGGAAGACGCGCACGTGCTCGCCGGGCGCGTGGCGGCCGTTGTAGAGCTGCCACAGCTCGGGCCGCTGGCGGCGCGGATCCCACTGGGAGAACTCGTCGCGGAGGCTGAAGACGCGCTCCTTGGCGCGGGCCTTCTCCTCGTCGCGGCGGCCGCCGCCGAAGACGGCGTCGAACTTGAGGCTCTGGATCGCCTCGGTCAGCGGGAGCGTCTGCAGCGGGTTGCGGGTGCCGTCCGGGCGCTCGCGCAGCTTGCCCGCGTCGATGTAGTCCTGGACGGACGCCACGTGCAGGCGCAGGCCGTGCTTCTCGACCGTGCGGTCGCGGTACTCCAGCACCTCGGGGAAGTTGTGCCCGGTGTCGACGTGCAGCAGCGTGAAGGGCACCGGCGCCGGCGCGAACGCCTTCAGCGCCAGGTGCAGCATGACGATGGAGTCCTTGCCGCCGGAGAACAGGATCACCGGCCGCTCGAACTCGCCCGCCACCTCGCGGAAGATGTGCACCGCCTCGGACTCCAGCGCGTCGAGGTGCGACAGCGCGTACGGAGCGTCGGAGCCGGAATCGGTGTGCAGGTGTGCGGCCGTGGTCATGCCAGACCCCTCTCGGTGAGCAGCGCGTGCAGGGCCGAGGCCGACTCCTGCACGGTCTGCGTGTGCGACTCGATACGGAGGTCCGGGGACTCCGGTGCCTCGTACGGGTCGTCGACCCCGGTCAGACCGGAGATCTCGCCCGCCGCCTGCTTGGCGTACAGGCCCTTCACATCGCGCTCGGAGCAGACCTCGACCGGGGTGGCCACGTGGACCTCCAGGTACGGGGTGCCCTCGGCGGCGTGCCGCTTGCGGACGGCCTCGCGGCTGTCCGCGAACGGCGCGATCACCGGCACCAGCGCCTTCACGCCGTTGCTCGCGAGGAGTTCGGCGACGAAGCCGATCCGCTGCACGTTGGTGTGCCGGTCCTCGCGGCTGAAACCGAGGCCGGCGGACAGGAATTCGCGGATCTCGTCCCCGTCGAGCACCTCCACGCGGTGGCCCTCGGCGCGCAGCCGCTCGGCCAGCGCGTAGGCGATGGTGGTCTTGCCCGCGCTCGGCAGCCCGGTCAGCCACACGGTGGCGCCCTGGTCGCTCACGCTCATCTGCTCTGTCTCCGTAAGTTCTTCGGTCGTCGTCACGCTGGTCGTCATCAGCCGTGCAGTCCGCATTCGGTCTTGCCGCGCCCGGCCCAGCGGCCGGCGCGGGCGTCCTCGCCCTCCGCGACACGCCGCGTACAAGGGGCGCAGCCGACGGAGGCGTAACCGTCCATCAGCAGCGGGTTGGTGAGCACCCCGTGCTCGGCGACGTACGCGTCCACGTCGTCCTGGGTCCAGCGGGCGATCGGCGAGATCTTGACCTTCTGCCGCTTCTCGTCCCAGCCGACCACCGGGGTGTTCGCCCGGGTCGGGGACTCGTCGCGGCGCAGGCCCGTCGCCCACGCGTCGTACGCGGTCAGGCCCTCTTCCAGCGGCTTGACCTTGCGCAGGGCGCAGCACAGGTCGGGGTTGCGGTCGTGCAGCTTCGGGCCGTACTCGGCGTCCTGCTCGGCCACCGTCTGACGCGGGGTCAGCGTGATGACGTTGACGTCCATCACCGCCTCGACCGCGTCACGGGTGCCGATGGTCTCCTCGAAGTGGTAGCCCGTGTCGAGGAAGACCACGTCCACACCGGGGAAGACCCGCGAGGCCAGGTGCGCGACGACCGCGTCCTCCATGGAGGAGGTCACCGCGAACCTCTTGCCGAAGGTGTCGGCCGCCCAGCGCAGGATGTCCAGCGCGGAGGCGTCCTCCAGGTCCCGGCCCGCCTGCTCGGCCACGCCCTTGAGCGTCGCCGTCTTGAGCGTCGCGGTTTTGAGACCGGCGTCCTGAATGGTGGTCATATTCCGTCCCCTCCAGCTGAATCGGACCGAACGCCCCGGGCCAGCAGCCCGAGGTACTTCAGCTGGAAGGCTCGGTTGCAGGCCCTGCATTCCCAGGCGCCGTGACCCGTCTCGTGGGGAAACAGGTCCTCGTCGCCGCAGTACGGGCAGTAGAACGGTGCGGCGCGCTCGCTCACGACAGGCTCTTCTCGTCCGCGCGGGCGACCCACGCCGCGAAGCGCTCGCCGTCCTCGCGCTGCTCCTCGTAGCTCTTGACGACCCGCTCGACGTAGTCGGGCAGACCGGCCGAGGTGACCTTGAGGCCGCGGACCTTGCGCCCGAACCCGGCCTCCAGGCCGAGGGCGCCGCCCAGGTGGACCTGGTAGCCCTCCACCTGGTTGCCGTCGTCGTCCAGGACCAGCTGGCCCTTGAGACCGATGTCCGCCACCTGGATACGGGCGCAGGCGTTCGGGCAGCCGTTGATGTTGATGGTGAGCGGCTCGGCGAAGTCCGGCAGGCGGCGCTCCAGCTCGTCGATCAGCGAGGCGCCGCGCGCCTTGGTCTCGACGATGGCCAGCTTGCAGAACTCGATGCCGGTGCAGGCCATCGTGCCGCGGCGGAACGGGGACGGCTTGACCCGCAGGTCCAGCGCCTCCAGCGCCTCGACCACCGAGTCGACCCGGTCGGCCTCGATGTCGAGCACGATCATCTTCTGCTCGGCGGTGGTGCGCAGGCGGCCGGAGCCGTGCTGCTCGGCGACGTCCGCGATCTTGGTCAGGGTGGCACCGTCGACACGGCCCACGCGGGGCGCGAAGCCGACGTAGAAGCGGCCGTCCTGCTGCTGGTGGACGCCGACGTGGTCGCGCCACTGGCCGGTGGGCTGCGCGGGCGCGGGGCCGTCGGTCAGCTTCCGCTTCAGGTACTCGTCCTCCAGGACCTGGCGGAACTTGGCCGGGCCCCAGTCGGCGACGAGGAACTTCAGGCGGGCGCGGGTGCGCAGCCGGCGGTAGCCGTAGTCGCGGAAGATCGAGATGACGCCCTCGTAGATGTCCGGGACCTCGTCGAGCGAGACCCAGGTGCCCAGGCGCACACCGAGCTTGGGGTTGGTGGAGAGACCGCCGCCGACCCACACGTCGAAGCCGGGACCGTGCTCGGGGTGGTTCACGCCCACGAACGCGATGTCGTTGATCTCGTGCGCCACGTCGAGCAGCGGCGAGCCGGAGATCGCGGACTTGAACTTGCGGGGCAGGTTGGAGAAGTCCTTGTTGCCCACGATGCGGCGGTAGATCTCGTCGATGGCGGGGGTGCCGTCGATGATCTCGTCCTGCGCGATGCCGGCGACCGGCGAACCGAGGATGACGCGGGGCGTGTCACCGCAGGCCTCGGTGGTGGACAGGCCGACGGCCTCCAGCCGGCGCCAGATCTCGGGAACGTCCTCGATCCGGATCCAGTGGTACTGCACGTTCTGGCGGTCGGTGAGGTCGGCGGTGCCGCGCGCGAACTCCTCGGAGATCTCGCCGATGACGCGGAGCTGCTCGGTGGTCAGCCGGCCGCCGTCGATGCGGACGCGCAGCATGAAGTACTCGTCGTCCAGCTCCTCCGGCTCCAGGATCGCGGTCTTGCCGCCGTCGATCCCGGGCTTGCGCTGGGTGTAGAGGCCCCACCAGCGCATGCGGCCGCGCAGGTCGTTGGGGTCGATCGAGTCGAAGCCCCGCTTGGAGTAGATCGTCTCAATGCGCGTCCGCACGTTGAGACCGTCGTCGTCCTTCTTGAACTGCTCGTTGCCGTTGAGGGGCGTGTGGTGTCCGACGGCCCACTGGCCCTCACCGCGGTGACGGCCGGTCTTGCGGCGCGCGGCTGCGGGTGCGGCTGCAGGCGTTTCGGGGGTGGCGGCCATGGCGGTACGTCCTTCTTCGGCGGCTCAAGGCAAGGGCAGGGGGAGGCTGCGGCATACCCCTGTCAGGTCGGCGACACTGAGCGGGTGTGGCTGATTGCCGCACTGTTGCCGGGGTTGCCGGCGGGCAGGGCGGTACATCGGCCTCAGGGGGCTGGCGGGTGATCGGCGGCGTCCGCGGCGGCGGGGACGGCGACGACGTGCGGCGTGGCTGGTTCCGTCAGCGCGCCGGACAGATGGCGCTGGACATGCGGCCGAGGTCGACGTGCCGCCGACTCACCAAGGCAATTCCAGCTCCATTCATGGCGGAAGCGTGTCATGTGCTTCTTGGAGGAGTCCACTACTGTCCACGATTCGGACGGACTCGTCCCGGATCGCGAGACGGTGTGACCGGGGTCACGCGCGGGAGTGGCCGGTGGGGCCGGTGTTCCCCGGCTGCGGCCCGGTGGCCGCGCCTCAAGCGCCGGCGGGGCTGGGGATGTGTGCCCTGGACGGGGTCGGGACCGGGGGTGGGGGTGCGGTGCCGCCGGGGGGTGTCTCCTCGGCTCGCGCCTGCGGGCATGTCCCGGCCGTACGGGGTGGTTGCGCGCTCGTCCTGCGGGGACACCCCCCACCGTCCCCACACCCCCACCCGGCGGATCCGCGCCCCGTCTCGGACGAAGCGGGGCCGTGGGGCGGGGACACTCCGGGGGCTCCCCGCAGGACGAGCGCGCAACCCAGGCCGCACGGCAGAACCACGGCCGCAGGCGCGAGCCGAGGAGAGCCCCCGGAGGGGCACCGCCCCACCCGAAGCCATCACCCTGCCCGGCCCGAAGCCCACGCCTCCGCCGAGGACGCACCACCCAGCCCCGCCGGCGCTTGAGGCGCGGCCACCGGGCCGCAGCCCGGGCACGGCCCGGAAGGGGCGAGCGCCGGGGCCGCCAGACTGATCTGCGGGGCCCGCGCAGCGGCTACGCGCCGGGCCAAGGGCCGGGGGTCGGGGTCTCCTCCTTCTGCTCCGTCTCCGTCTTGAAGACCGTGAAGCCGCGCTTGAGGTAGTTGTCCATCGCCGTCGGGCCGTCCTGGCTGCAGGTGTGGACCCACACCCGGCGGGTCGGCTCCCGGTCCGGCCAGCGCGACGCGAGGTCCCAAGCCCGGGCGACGCCCACCGACAGCAGGTGCCCGCCGATGCGGCGGCCGCGGAAGTCCGGGAGGAGGCCGAAGTACATGATCTCCACCACGCCGTCGTCCTGGGGGTCGAGCTCCACGTACCCGGCGGGCGTGCCGCGGTCGTACGCCACCCACGTCTCCACGCCCGGCCGGTCCAGCTGCTCCACCCACTGCGCGCGGGTCAGGGACAGCCGGTCCGTCCAGTGGATGTCACCGCCCACGGACGCGTACAGGAAGCGGCTGAACTCGGGGGAGGGGACCTCCGCCCGCACGATGGCGACCTCCGGTCCCGGCGGGGTGGCCGGGACCAGGTCCGTAGCGGAGGTCATGTCCAGGGACCAGGTGGTGAGAGTGATGGCGCTCATGCACTTCAGGGAACCATGCCGGGTCCCTCGCACCCCAGGCGGGCCCGGACCACCGCCGGGGCCGTCGAGTGCGGGAGCAGCGCGGCCGGGTTTTGGGGGCGGATCAGCTCCACCTCCACGTCCTCCGCGAAGCGGTACGGCCGGTGGGTCAGGACGCCCGCGAGGTGCCGGCGTACCCGGGACAGTTCCGCGCGGACCGTCACCGTGCGCGTCGGGTCCCCGAACAGATCCGCGGCCAGCTCCGCGGCCGAGCGTCCCCGCGGGCTCTCCGCCAGCAGGAACAGCAGCTCCGCGTGGCGCGGGCTCAGCTCCTGCGACCAGCTCCCGGAGGACCCGTACACGGTCGCCGACCAGGATCCCGACCGGCTGAGGTCCAGGACGATCCGGGTGGCCGCCGTGCCCGTACGGTCCTGCGCGATCCGCAGCAGCCAGCCGCCGGGCAGCGGCTCCACCACGCAGTCGCCGAGCTGCGGCACCCACACCCGGCCCGGCCCGAAGGTCTTCGGCAGCGGGATCCGCTCCGTGGGAGCCAGGCCCGTCACCGCCGCCGTCCAGCCGTTCGGGTCCACGGCCAGCGCCCGCCCCGGCATCCGGGCCAGCAGCGGGGCCGCCACCGCCCGCAGCCGCTCCAGCGACTCCAGGTGCCGGATCCGCAACTCCTGCTCCGCGAGCCGGGCCACCGAGCTCACCCACGCCAGCGTCGCCGGGTGCATGGTGGCCAGCGGCCCGCTGACGTCGACCACGCCCAGCAGCCGCCCGTCCCGCGGGTCCCGCACGGGCGCCCCGGCGCAGGTCCAGTCGTGGTGGCTGGAGACGAAGTGCTCCGCCGAGAACACCTGGACCGGCCGCCGGGTCACCAGGGCGGTGCCGACCCCGTTCGTGCCGACGACGGCCTCGTCCCAGTCGGCCCCCACGCCGAAACCGAGCCGGTCCGCCTTGCGCAGGATGGAGGTGTGGCCCTCCCGCCACAGCAGCCGCCCGTCCGCGTCCGCGACGACCATGATGTGCAGCGCCCCGTCGAGCGCGGGCAGCAGTCCCTCCCGCAGCACCGGCAGGACCTCCCGCAGCGGCGATCCGTGCCGCCGCTCCTCGGTCTCGGCGGCCGACAGCATCCGCGAGCGCGCGTCCCGGTCCGGGTGCACCCCGCCGGCCAGCATCCGCCGCCAGGACTCCGCGATCTCCGGTCTCGGCGCGGCCGGCGGCCGGTCCCCGGCCAGCGCGGCCGCCCGCACCCCCTTGAGCATACGCGCGGCCTCCCGCGCGTCCATGGCCGAGATGCGTGCCACCTCGGCCGCGCTGCCTGTGGTGTCGGCCACCGGAACCTCCCCGTGCGAACAGGACGTACGTCGCGAGCCGCCCGGGCGGTCCGCGGGTGTCGCTTGCCCGGCATCCCGACGGGCAGCTGCCGACTCAAAGGTTGCAACGGTATGCAACTCTCGCCAAGTCCCGGTCGGCCGACCGAAACTGTCCGGACGCCGCCGAGCGGCGTGACAGCTCCTCCTCGGGGCTTCGGATCAGGGGTGGTGCCGAGTCGGCGCGGCGCCACCTCTGTACCGGTCGACGGGCCCGGATCCGGGCCCGGAGCGGTTTGGGGACCGCAGCGGAGCCCGACGGGGGCTTCCTCCCTAGCCCGCGATCCGCGCCCGTTCCACCACCGCACGCAGATCGAGGCTGTGCGGCAGCGTGCCGAAGGCCGCGCCCCAGTCGCCCCCCAGCCGCGAGGCGCAGAAGGCGTCCGCGACCTCCGGCGGGGCCCACCGCACCAGCAGCGATCCCTGCAGGACCAGCGCCATGCGCTCCACGACGCGGCGGGCCCGCGCCTCGATGCCCTCCAGGTCGGCGAGCTCCGTCAGCAGGTCCTTGATGGCCGAATCCAGCCGGTGGTCGGCGCCGCGGGCCTGGCCGACCTCCTGGAGGAAGGCCCCCAGTGCCTGCGGTTCGCGCTGGAGGGCGCGCAGCACGTCCAGTGCCTGTACGTTGCCCGAGCCCTCCCAGATGGAGTTCAGCGGCGATTCGCGCAGCAGTCTCGGCAGCCCGGACTCCTCGACGTAGCCGTTGCCCCCCAGGCATTCCAGGGCCTCCGCGACCATCGGCGTACAGCGCTTGGTCACCCAGTATTTGGCGGCGGGCACGGCGAGGCGCAGGAAGGCCTTCTCCTGCTCGGTCCCGGCGTCGTAGGCGGCCGCCAGGCGCAGGGTCAGGGTGGTGGCGGCCTCCGACTCCAGGGCGAGGTCGGCCAGCACGTTGCGCATCAGCGGCTGGTCGATGAGCGGCGCTCCGAAAGCAGAGCGGTGCTCCGCGTGGTGGACGGCCTGGGTCAGCGCCTGCCGCATCAGCGAGGCCGAGCCGATCACGCAGTCCAGTCGGGTCGCCGCGACCATCTCGATGATGGTCCGCACCCCCCGGCCCTCCTCACCGACCCGGCGCGCCCAGGTCCCGTCGAACTCCACCTCGCTCGACGCGTTCGACTTGTTGCCCAGCTTGTCCTTGAGCCGCTGGATCGCGAAGACGTTGCGCGTACCGTCCGGCAGCACCCGCGGCACCAGGAAGCAGGTCAGCCCGCCGGGAGCCTGCGCCAGCACCAGGAAGCCGTCGCACATCGGCGCCGAGCAGAACCACTTGTGCCCGGTCAGCAGGTACTCGCCGGACGCGTCCAGCGGCACCGCGGCCGTCGTGTTCGCCCGTACGTCGCTGCCGCCCTGCTTCTCCGTCATCCCCATGCCGAACAGCACACCGGCCTTCTGCGCGGCCGGCCGCAGGCCCTGCTCGTACACGTGCGAGGTCAGCCGCGGCTCCCACTCGGCGGCCAGCGCCGGATCGGCCCGCAGCGCCGGTACGGCGGCGTGCGTCATCGAGATCGGGCACCCGTGCCCGGCCTCGGCCTGCGACCACAGGAAGAACCCGGCGGCGCGGCGCAGGTGCCCGGCCGGCCGCCCCCAGGCGTCGGTGAGCCCCGAGCCGACCGCGTGCCCGAGCAGCTGGTGCCAGGCCGGGTGGAAATCCACCTCGTCGATGCGGTTCCCGTACCGGTCGTGCGTCCGCAGCTTGGGCGGATTCTCGTTCGCCTGTACACCCCATTCCTGGGCCTGCGCGGAACCCGCCGCGCGCCCGAGGTCGGTGAGCTCCTGCCGTACCTCGCCGAGGAGTTCGGGGTCCGCGGATCCGAGGTGACGCTCGATGCCCTCGGTGAGGGCCCGATCGCCGCCGTAGACGTCGTGGCCGACCAGGGGCGGGGCCTGGTTGCTGACTGTGTGGGTGGTGGCTGCCATGCGGATACCGTAAGGACGTGCAGCCAGCAAAAGAAACACCCGAGCGGATCCCAGGACGGCTCCACCGGGCCCGCGCCCTCTACCGCAACGTCTCGAAGCGGAAGATGGGCTGGCTGCTGCTGAAGGACACCGTCAACTCGTGCATCGAGTACCGGATCCTCGGACTCGCCGCGGAGGCGGCCTTCTTCACGCTGCTCTCGCTGCCCCCGCTCTTCCTCGGCCTGCTGGGCCTGCTCGGCTACGTGGACGGCTGGACCGACACCCGGACCGTCGAGAGCATCGAGGAGAACATCCTGGGCGCGGTCGGCACGGTCCTCTCCGACCGCGGCGTCAACGACATCGCCCGGCCCCTGCTCGACGACGTCACCGGGCGCGGCCGCCCGGACCTGATCTCGCTCGGCTTCGCCTTCGCCCTCTGGTCGGGCTCGCGCGCCGTGAACGTCTTCATCGACACCATCACCGTGATGTACGGGCTCGACGGCCACCGCGGCATCGTCAAGACCCGGTTGCTGGCCTTCCTGCTCTACATCATCGCGCTGCTGATCGGCGCGATCGTGCTGCCGCTGATGGTGGTGGGGCCGGACGCGGTCGTACGGCTGGTGCCCTGGGGCACCGAGGTGATCGCCGTCCTGTACTGGCCGACCGTGACCCTGCTGTCCATCGCCTTCCTGACGACGCTCTACCACGTGTCCGTACCGGTGCGCTCGCCGTGGATCGAGGACGTGCCGGGGGCGCTGGTGGCCCTCGCCATGTGGGTGCTGGGCTCGTTCCTGCTGCGCATCTACCTCACCAACACCGTGGAGGGGCCGACGATCTACGGATCGCTGGCCGCGCCCGTGGCCGTCCTGCTGTGGATCGGCATCTCGGCCTTCGCGGTGCTCGTCGGCGCCGCCGTCAACGCCGCCATCGACCGCGTCTGGCCGTCCGTGGCCACGGCCGCGGCCCGCGAGGCGAACGAACGGGCCCGCGAGCTGGAGGCCGCGCAGCTGATCGCGCGGGCCGCCGCCTGGCGGGCGATGGCGGAGGGCGAGTCGGAGGACGACGAGGACGAGGGGATGCCGTCGGAGTTCCCGGAGCGCTGGTCGAAGTTCCTCCCGCCGGAGGACTACTCGTCGCGGCTGCGCAAGCACTGACCGGGCCGGGCCGGGGGGTGCCCGAACCGGGCTGTCGGGCCCAGCGTTCGGGCACCGTGGTCGGGCCCAGCGTTCGGGCTCCGTGGTGGGGCCCAGCGTTCGGGCTCCGTGGTGGGGCTCCGTGGTGGGGTTCCGCCCTTGGGCTCAGCCCTTGGACCAGACGACGAGCCGCCCGCCCAGGGCCGGGGCGGGCCCGGTGCCGAGGTCCTCGACGAGCGCCATGGCCACCGAGCCCCGGTCGGTGACGGAGCACACGGCGGCGCCGCGCACCAGGCCCCGCTCCGTCGCCGTGGAGCCTCCCAGACCCACCGCGCCGAAGCCCGTGCCCGCGGCCGCCCTGCAGTTCTCGAAGGTCTGGGGCTGCCCCGCGCGCAGCACGCCCACCTGGCGGCCGGGGGCCGAGCGCAGTTCCGTGGACGAGGGAGTGATGCCGGACATGCCGCAGCCCTGGCGGTCGGGCCGGTACTCCAGCTCCGTCGTGGCGGTCCGCTCCGGCGGCGCGCTGTCCGCGGTCGCCTCCAGCACGGCGGACGTGGACACCCCCGCGTCGAGGTCGACGAGCAGGGTCTCCCCGCAGATCGGAGGCGCGATGCCCCACCTGCCCTGGGTCGGCCGGTAGCCCGCCGGAGCCGACAGGTCCGGGACGCCGGAGGGGCTCGCGGACGCCGAGGACGGGCCGGGCGAAGGGGACAGCGGGGCGACGGACGGCGTCGGAGACTGCGACGGCGCGCTCGTGGGCTGCGGGGCCGAGGTGGCGGACACCGGCGCGCCCCCGCCTGTGGCGGGCGGCGGTGTGTCGTTCTTCCCCGACGTGGCGAGCACCGTGGCCACGGTCCCCGTCACCGGCACCACGATCCCGATCACCCACCAGGCCCAGCGGGGCGGGTGGGTGATCGGCGCGGCCGGCGGGACGGGGCCCGGCTGCGGCGGCTGGGCCGGCATCGGCGGGATCCTCCCCGGATCCTGCTGTCCCGTGCTGTCGCTCACGTCTCAACTCCCCCTGGAACCAACGGATACGGCGACCCTACGGCGCCCTGGCAGGGGATGCCAGCGATCTTCGTTCTACTCTGGAGGGGTGTACGAGGAAACGCCGTCGGCGATCGTCCCCGGGGCCGTGCTGTGGCGGGCCGAGGGCGGTGGCGGGCTGGTGCTGCCCGACGGCTGCATGGACCTGCTGTGGGTCGACGGGCGGCTGCTGGTGGCCGGACCCGACACCGGGCCGCATCCCGCCGGGGAAGTCCGGGGCGGCGCCTTCGCCGGGATCCGGCTCGCGCCCGGCACCGCGCCCGCGCTGCTCGGCGTACCGGCCCACGTGCTGCGCGACGCGCGCGTCGAGCTCGCCGACCTGTGGCCCGGGCGGGAGGTGCGGCGCCTCGCCGGGCGGGTGGCGGCGTACGGGGACCCGCGCGCGGGGCTCGAAGCGCTGGCCCGGACCCGCGCGGCCGAGGCCGGGCCGCCGGACCCGCTGGCCGCCGAGGTGGCGGCCCGGCTCCGGGCCGGGCAGGCGGTGGCCGGGATCGCCGCGGCGGTCGGCCTCGGGGAGCGGCAGCTGCACCGGCGCTCGCTCGACGCCTTCGGGTACGGCCCGCGGACCCTCGGCCGCATCCTGCGGCTGCGCCGCGCCCTCGCCCTGGCCCGCTCGGGGCTGGCGTACGCCGAGGTGGCGTGCGCGGCCGGGTACGCGGACCAGGCGCATCTGGCCCGCGAGGTGCGCACGCTGGCCGGCACGACGCTGAGTGCCTACACCGCGGGATCGGCGGGTGCGGCGTCCTAGGCGTCCTCGGCGGGCTCCAGCGGGGCGAAGAGGGAGACCCCGCAGCCGTCCGGGTCGAGGACGACGGCGTAGCGCTGGCCCCAGAAGGCGTCCCAGGGCTTCAGGTGGCCGGGGTGGCCGGCGCCGGTCAGCTCGGCGTACAGCGCGTCCACCCCGGCGGGGGAGTCGCACAGGAAGGCAAGCCCGATCCGTTCTCCGCCGGCGGCGGCGGGCCGGGTCCAGGACGGGTCGAAGGAGCGGATGGTCTCCTCCGTGTCCCACCCGATCCGCATCCCCCCGGGCAGGACGGCCTCCACGTGAGGCAGGCCGTCGGCGTCGGCCGGGACGTCCAGCCCGAGGCGGCGGTAGAAGGCGAGCGAGGCGGCCATGTCGGAGACGACCAGGCCGATCATGTCGAGTCGGGGAGTCATGTCCGCAGCCTAGGCAGGCCCCGGCCGCCCGTCTTGAACGAAACGGACACCGGTCGCGGGCCACATGCCACTGGTGGCGGCGACCTCCCGGATAAACGAGTGGCAGCAGCGCGGGAGGTGTTGTTACGGTGGGGCCGTTCCCGCCGACCGGTGGGGAACGGCCGAACGGCCAGTACGTGCATGACCCGGAGGTGAGTTCGTTGATGACTGTCGTTGCGCAGGGCGCTGCCCGCACTCAGAAGACCATCAATGTCACTTCCGTGGTCTCCGGCTGACCTCACACCTCTTCGCGCGCCGCCGTCGAGCGGGCGCGCACGGCCGGGGCCACCCTGTGAAGGGTTCCCCTTGTCTTTCTCCTCTTTCCCGCAGGCTTCCCCCTCGCACGACCTCACCCCCTTCGGCTGGGACGACGCGTGGGCGGCCGAGTTCACCCCGTACACCGAGCAGGGCCTCGTACCCGGCCGGGTCGTACGCGTCGACCGCGGCCAGTGCGACGTCATGACCGCGGACGGCATCGTCCGCGCCGACACCGCCTTCGTCACCCCGCACGATCCGCTCCGGGTCATCTGCACCGGCGACTGGGCCGCCGTCGAGACGGCGGGCAACCCGCGCTACGTGAAGGCGTACCTGCCGCGCCGGACCGCCTTCGTACGGTCCACCTCCTCGCAGCGGTCCGAGGGCCAGATCCTCGCCGCCAACGTCGACCACGCGATCATCGCGGTCTCCCTCGCCGTCGAACTGGACCTGGGGCGCATCGAGCGCTTCCTCGCCCTGGCCTGGGAGAGCGGTGCGGGTCGTGCAGCGGGGCGGGGGCCTCTGTGAGCTTGAACTTCCGGTTCCTTCAGCGGAGCAGCTCGATGAGCCAGGTGACAATGGCTCGAGAGGCGCCGGAGGCTGCTCCGCGTACCGCGGCCAGTGTCAGTCGTTCGCGCATGCTCGTCGAGCTGCTGTTGTTCGTTCGATCGGCCATGGGAAGTGTCCACTCCGTGTGTCCGTGCCGCCCGGTCGGGAGGTGACGTCATCAGGCACTTCCGGGCGCCGATCCGGTGAACTGCCACGTCGTCGCACGAGCATCCCTATGCTGGTCACCGCGTCGATGACGAAGAATCCGGGCGGTTTCCGGTCCGGATCCGTGGCCGGAGTCGTGCAGGGGGCGCCGTGGCGGATGAGCAACAGGGTCCGGCGGTGGAGAACTTCTTCTCCGCCTTGGCCGAGCTGTACAGGCGGGCGGGAGCGCCGCCCTACCGTCGCCTGATCAAACATGGGAAGGACCAGCGTCCGCCGGTGGTGTTCAGTGACGCCACACTCAGCGACTGGATCGCCGGCAAGACCGTTCCCGCCTCCGCCAGGCCTTTCCGGGTACTGGTGGAGGGCTTGCAGGCCATGGCGGATCGCCGTCGAAACCCTGACTACAGGGCACAGGAGCTCGCGTGGTGGGAAGTTCTCCGAAGGCGGGCGGCTGACGAACGGCGCGGCCGGCAGGGAGGGCGTCGGGCGGCGGTCGTCGACATGCCGCCCGCTGCCGCGAGTGCTGCTGAGGCGCCCGGTCAACCCCTGGCCGACGTCACAGATCCCTTCCAGTTGGAGGTGCACCCGGCGATTGACGCTTCTCCGCCGGGGAGCGAGCCGCTTCCTCTGTTGCCCCTCTATGTCGAGCGGCAGCACGACATGGTCTTGGGGCGAGTTGTCAGGGCCGCGGCCGAGGGGGCCAGCGGATTGGCCATGCTGGTGGGTTCATCCTCGTCAGGCAAGACGCGCGCGTGCTGGGAAGCACTCTCCCTGCTGCCGGACGGATGGCGGCTGTGGCACCCTGCGGATGCTGAGGCGGCCTTGGATCGGCTCGACGCCGTCGTGCCACGTACCGTGATCTGGCTCGACGAAACCCACAACAGCTATTTACGGGTCCGTGAGGGGCGCGTGGGCGAGAGGCTCTGCAACCGCTTGCGCACGCTGCTCCACGACCCGACTCGCGCTCCGGTCCTGCTGCTCGGCACCATGTGGGAGGAAGTCTGGGACCGGCTCACGACCCAGCCGGCCGCTGGTGCCGACGACTTGCATCCACGTGCCCGTACCCTGCTGACGAGCCACGGTATTCCCACGCCGGCTGCCTTTACCAGCGACGAGGACCAGGCGCGTCTCACCGAGGCGGCCGGCGCCGATCCCAGGCTCGGCCAGGCGCTGGCCAAGGCAGGCCAGCAAATCACTCAGTACCTCGCTGGCGTGCCCGTTCTGATGGAGCGATATCAGGTCGCCCCTGACGGCGCCAGAGCACTCGTAAGGGCAGCTGTGGATGCCCGCCGCTTCGGTCATGGCCGCGATATCCCCCTGCCTGTCCTTCGGGCCGCCGCGCCTGCCTACCTGACCGAAATCCAGTGGAACCGGCTGGCCGGGCAGGAGGACTGGCTGGCAGGCGCCCTCAGCTTCACCGATGCGGACTGTCGCGGGGTTGGAGGAATTCTGACGCGTGTCCACCTGAGGCCCGGAGAACCCCAGCACACTTACCCCCTCTACCGTCTGGCCGACTACCTGGAACAGCACGGCCGCGCGAACGCCACGGCGGCACCGGTCCCTGCCGAGTTCTGGGAGGCATTACTGGAGCACGCCGACCCTTCAGAACTCGTCCGAATCGCCCTCGCTGTCCGCGAGATGGGCCTGTCCCGGCTCGCGGTCCTGCTCGGGAGCGAAGCCGCCCGGAAAGGGATCACCGACGCCTATCTAGTGGTGGCCGAAGTGCTGATCGTGACGGGACGGATCGAGGAATCGCTCGCCTGGTACGAACGAGCAGTCCAGGCCGGTGACAGGGAAGCATTGCACTCAGCAGCATCGTTCCTCAAGCAGGCCGATCGCCTGCCTCAGGCGATGGCTTGGTATGAACGAGCCGCAAGTGCCGGAGACCGGGAGTCTCTCTTCTCCATGGCAGCGACCCTGGTAGGACTGGGGCGGCTGGAGGAAGCGCTGGACTGGTGCGAGCGCGCAGCAGAACAGAACGCCGGAGACCTGCTCTGGGTGGCCGATACTCTGGCGGATCACGGATACCTGGATGAGGCCCTGCCCTGGTACGAGCGGGCCGTGGACGCGGGCGAAACGTCGGCGCTCATCTGGGCAGCCGACAGCCTGGCTGCAGCAGGGCGGCTCGACATGGCGCTCACGCGGTACGAGAAGGCCGCAGAGACCGGCCACAGTGGTGCTCTCGCCCGGGGCGGCAACGTGCTGGTTGCCCACGGGCGGTTGGACGAGGCCTTGACCTGGTACGAGCGCGCAGTCGACGCTGGAGACAACTCCGTCCTTCTGTCTGCGGCCGAGGCGCTGGCTGCCAGAGACAGGGTGAACGAGGCGCTGGACTGGTACGAGCGTGCCAGGCGAGCCGGTCGTGACAGAGCTCCCGTCGCCGCAGCCAAGTTGCTGGCCGACCTGGGGCGGTGGGAGGAGGCGCTGGTCTGGTGCGAACGAGCGGTGGCAGCGGGCTCCTCCTCTGAGCCCATAGCAGACATTCTGGTTCGCGCGGGAAGGGCCTCGGAAGCTCGGAAATGGTGTGAGCAAGCTGCGCACGCGGGCCGTCCTCGTTCTCTCGGAACGGCCATCTGGCTTCTGATGCGGGTGGGCTTCGTGGAGGAAGCATTGGTCTGGTGCGAACGAGCCGCTGGGGCGAGTCCTCCTGAAACCCTGACCCGGGTAGGCGATCTGCTGTCAGAGGTTGGTCTGACAGCGGAGGCACTTCAGTGGTACGAGCGGGCGGTTCAGGCAGGCGATATCGAAGCTCCGCGCTGCGCGGGGAGAATGCTTGCAGAGATGGGGTGCCTCGATGAGGCGCTGACCTGGTACGAGCGAGGCATACAATCGGGCGACACCGAGGCGCGTCACCGAGCAGTGCAAGCGCTCGTCCACGCGGGGCGTGTGGACGAAGCGGTGATCCGCCTCGCACGCGGCGCACTGGTCGGCGAACACGGCGCGTTCACATCGGCGTTGTTCATGCTGGAATCCGCTGGCCGCAGTGCGGAGGCGGAGTCCCTACGGCGCAGCGGCTGGGAAGCGGACGGGACGACATCCCGGGAGTGGTCGGCGCCACCGCTCCCACAACCGGCCGAAGCCTCTGCGGGGTACAGGCGGGATCGAGCCCTGCCCTGATGAACTTCCCGACGAGAACATGCTCTTGCGGGGGACAGCGCGGGCACGTCCCGGGCAGCCGAGTGCGCCAGTGCTCGTCCCAGATGCAGCGCTCCTACGGAATTGGCGGCGCGCAGATCTCCCGCACGACCTACACGCAGATCAACGACGGGCACGCGGTGCCGACCAAGGCGATCCAGCCGGGGACTGTGTCTTCACGGGGGCTCCCGGCCAGAGCACGTGTCGAAATGTTCATCGGGGGCAGCCTGGTCGTGCGTGCCCCGAGACCGGGCCGTGTCGTGGAAGTGGCCGAGCTCTCCAGTCGCCGCACGATCCTGGCGGTCCGCCGGATCACGTGACTGTGGGCTGCTGTCAGAGCCCCGGCGAGTAAGGCACGTTGCGCCCCGACTAAGATCACTTACTCGTCTTCAGGGGGAATAATGTTCAAGATCAAGGCTAGTGCTGCTCTGATTCTGGCTGTGGCACTGCTCACCGGGTGCGGCAACAGCGACAGCACAGGACCCGCCGCGGAGAAGACCGGCGACTCGAAGCAGAACGTCTCGCCGAAGGAGACCACGGCGGGCGAGGTCACTCACGAGGTCACCCTCGAAGTCCTGGGGACCGGCCAGGCGCAGGTCTACTACAACCTCAACACCAACAAGTTTGAGACCGTGACCCTGCCCTGGAAGAAGACCGAGACCATCACTCTGACCACCGACGCCGAGAAGGCGAGCGGCCTGTCGGTGTCCGTCGTCCCCGGCACCGTGAAAGGTGAGGACGGCATGCTGCGCGCCGCCCAGTGTGTGATCACCGTCGACGGCAAGAAGGTTGCGGACAACCAAGGCGGTAGGTCCAAGACGATGTGCGAATACTCAGAGAACTGAGCGCCCAGCATCCAGGCCGACGTTGGAAGCGAATGCCTGTCTTCCAAGTGTGCTCTGAGCTGGTCTTTCGTAAGATCAGCGTGATGGCTCAAAGAACTTGACCTCTTCGAACAGCCCGACACCGACGCGGTGACAGTACAGATGAGGTACGTCCTGGACGCGCTGGAGGCCAAGTTGCCCAAAGCCACAGCCCACTTGGACACGAGCCAGGATGCTGTACGGCTCGCGGCGTGACGATGGTCCGCCGGCCGCGGTGGTGTGGAGGTGAGGCCCCGCATTTAATCGGTGGTGCCGTGCCCTGGGGCGAGGCTATGGTTCTGCTCGTTCCAGGGCGCGGCTGTGTGTCGTTGCCGAGGGAACGGTGTTGGTTCGTTGAGAAGAAGCAGGAGGTGAGGACATTGATGACTGTCATGGTGACGGGCGCTGCCCGCATTCAGGAGTTCATCGTTTCCACCCCTGTGGTCTCCGGCTGACACCCACTCGATCCGCGCGCAGAGCGCGCCGCCGGGGCCACCCTTCGAAGGGTTCCCCTTGTTCAACGCTTCGCTCAACACGTCTTCCACTTCTGATGCTCAGCACGCCCTTGCCGCCTACGGCTGGGATGAGGGCTGGGAAGCGGAGTTCGCCCCGTACGCCGCGCAGGGCCTGGTCCCGGGCCGGGTCGTACGGGTCGACCGCGGTCAGTGCGACGTCGCCACCCCTGCTGGCGTCGTCCGGGCCGACACCGCGTTCGTCGTTCCCCGCGATCCGATGAAGGTCGTGTGCACGGGGGACTGGGTCGCCGTCGACCCCGAGGGCAGTGACCCCCGGTACGCGCAGACGATCCTCCCTCGGCGGACCGCCTTCGTACGGTCGACGTCGTCCAAGCGCTCCGAGGGCCAGGTGCTGGCCACTAACATCGATCACATCGTCATCTGTGTGTCGCTCGCGGTCGAACTCGACCTCGGGCGGATCGAACGGTTCCTCGCGCTCGCGATGTCCAGTTCGAGCGGTGAGGCACTGCTGCGTAAGTCGGCGGACTCCTGGGAGTCGGGGGCGCAGCCCCTGGTCGTCCTCACCAAGGCGGACCTGGTCCCGGACCCGGTGACGCTCGGGCACCTGGTCCAGGACGTCGAGGCCACGGCGCCGGGCGTCCAGGTCCTGACCGTCTCCTCCGTCACCGGCGAGGGCACGGACGTCCTCGCCGCCGTCGTCTCGGGCGGCACGAGCGTGCTGCTCGGCATCTCCGGCGCCGGCAAGTCCACACTGGCCAACGCGCTGCTCGGCGAGGAGGTCATGGAGGTCCAGGAGGCCCGCGAGGTCGACGGCAAGGGCCGCCACACGACGACGACGCGCAACCTGCTCGCCCTGCCGGGCGGCGGCGTCCTGATCGACACGCCCGGCCTGCGCGGCGTGGGCCTCTGGGACGCCGAGGTCGGCGTCGGCCAGGTCTTCTCGGAGATCGAGGAGTACGCGGAGCACTGCCGCTTCCACGACTGCGCGCACGAGGCGGAACCGGGCTGCGCGGTGCTGGCCGCGGTCGACTCGGGCGAACTCGCGGAACGCCGCCTGGAGAGCTACCGCAAACTCCTGCGGGAGAACCAGCGCATCGTGGCGAAGACGGACGCCCGCCTCCGCTCGGAGATCCGCCGCGACTGGCGCCTGAAGTCGGCGGAGGGCCGCGCCAACTACACGGCGAAGCGGGGCGGTCGGGTGTAGCCGGATCACGCCGACCTGCTCGAACGCAACGCGTCACCGTGGGCGGTGCGGCCCGAAGGCCGCCCGCCCACGGTCGACACAGGGCGCCCTGTCGGGGCGGCGGCACGGGGGCTTCAGGGCCGGCGCACGCCGTTCCCCCAGGTGAGGTGACCGGTTCTTCCTGGCGCCCGCCCGCTACGTCCCCGCCACCACCGCCCCCACCCACGCCCCCACCACCAGCAGGCATGCGAACAGTTCCACCAGCACGCTCGTGCCCGCCGCCCGCATCACCGTCCGCACCGACGTCCGGGCCTCGCCGTGCGTCCCGAGGCGGAGCCGCTCGCACAGGTAGATGCCGCCCACGAAGCCCGGTACCGCTCCCAGCACCGGGATCAGGACGAAGCCCAGGACCGCGCCGGCCCCCGCGAACACCGCCATCCGGGGAGTGATCCCCACCCCCCGCAGCCGCCGGGCCGGCAGCAGCCACTTGACCACCTGGACCACCAGCAGCAGGGCCGTCGCCGCGACCAGTACGGACCACGCCGTCGCCGACCGCTCGTGCAGCGCCCACCACATCAGCCCCGCCCACACCAGCCAGGTGCCCGGCACGCCCGGGACCAGCACCCCCAGCACCCCGAGCAGCAGCACCAGCCCCACCAGGAGCAGCTGAGGCAGATCCATCTGCTCAGCGTGACCGACCGGGCCCTATCGGGCCACCCAGCCCCGCTCGTACGCGTGCCAGCCCAACTGCAGCCGTGTCGTCACCCCGGACAGCTCCATCAGGCCCTTGACCCGCCGCTGCACCGTACGCAGCCCCAGCTCCAGGTGCTTCGCCACGCTCGCGTCGGTCATGCCCGCCAGGAGCAGCGAGAGGATCTCCAGGTCCGTGGCGTCGGGGCCGCCCCCGGACTCCTCCGCCGAGCCGGTCGCGCCCAGCCGCAGCGGCAGCGACTCCCGCCACACCGCCTCGAACAGGCCCGTCAGCGACTCCAGCAGCCCCGACGCGTGCACCACCAGCGCCGCCGGCTCCGCGCCGCGGGCCGTCAGCGGGACCATGGCGAGGGTCCGGTCCGCGATCACCAGCTTCGTCGGGACCTGCGCCGTCACCCGGACCTGCTCGCCCCGGGCCAGCGCCGACGAGGCCTCCCGGATCCCGCTCGGCAGGGTCAGCACCTCCCGCTCGATCACCACCCGGTAGTCGACACCGCGTACGGAGGCCCGGTCCTCCGCGTCGTTGTCCGTCCCCGTCACCACCTGCGGCCGGCCGCTGACCAGCGCGCACACCTCCTTCTCCGCGCCCAGCTGGAGCTGGTGGAAGCGGTGCGCCACCGCGCTCGCGCCCTGCACCACCTCCACGAGGTCGTGCACCGCCGGCTCGGCCGCCTCCGCCCGGTACTCCTCCGCCAGCAGCGCCGCTGCCAGCTCCGCCTGCTCCAGCTCGTGCCGCTGCTGGGTCAGCAGGGCGCCCAGCGCCACCCCGGGCGGGGCCGCCACCCAGCGCCCGGGCCGGGCCGAGGACTGGGCGGCCAGCCCCTGCCGCTCCAGATGGCGCAGGGCCCGTTCGGTCTGCGGCACCGGCAGGGTCAGCCGGTGCGCGAGGTCGGGCACCTCCGCCGCACCGAGCGCCACCAGCACGCGGTACGCCGACTCCTGCCCCTCGTCCAGACCTATGGCACCCAGCAACCCGTCCACCCCACCTCTCGAACACCGCGCCTGGCGGGAAGCGGCCACGGCGCAAACCCGCCTCGGACATCATCGCCGTACCCCCCGCCCCTCTGCCAAGGTGGCGCCACCGCAGCACCAACATCCGCTGGCCAGAAGCCATTTACGCGGCAGCTTTGCCGTGCAATGCAGTGGTTGGCCGGAATTCACCTGGGGAGAGCGATGCGTCCGATATCGCGTACGGCGCTCGGGGCGGCCACCGCGGCCGTCCTGGCCGTCACCGCCGTCGGCCCGTCGACGGCGCAGCCGGCCGACGGAGCGCCTGGAACGGGAAACAGACCACTCGTCGGGAGCGAGGCGGCCGGAGAGCAGCCCACGGCACCCGTCACCGTCACCCTCGTCACGGGTGACCGGATCCTGGTCTCCACCGACGCGGCCGGCAGGACGGCCGCCACCGCGATGCCGCGCCCGGACGGCTCGCAGCCGCTCGTGCAGACGCGGCAGTCCGGCAAGGACCTGTACGTCTATCCCGAGGGCGCGGTCAAGGCACTCGCCGCGGGCAAGGCCGACCACGAGCTCTTCAACGTCACCGGCCTCGTCCGGCAGGGCTACGACGACGCGCACACCAAGAAGCTGCCGCTCATCGCGGTCTACGACGGTTCCGTGAACGTGGCGCGCAGCGCCCCGCCCGCGCCCCGCGGCGCCGACCGCGGCCTCGTCCTCGGCTCCATCGGCGCCGTCGCGCTCGCCGCCGACAAGGAACAGGCCGCCGCCTTCTGGGCCGACGTCACCGGTACGGACGCCCGCGCGCGCTCCGTCTCGGGCGGGCTGAAGAAGCTGTGGCTGGACGGCAAGGTCCAGGCGAACCTGGAGCGCTCCACGCAGCAGGTCGGCGCCCCCGCCGCCTGGGCCGCCGGATACGACGGCAAGGGCACCAAGGTCGCCGTCCTCGACACCGGCACCGACCTGGAGCACCCCGACCTCAAGGGCCGCGTCGGCGCGTCGAAGAACTTCACCGACTCCGACACCGACACCGACCGGCAGGGCCACGGCACCCACACCATCTCCACCGTCGGCGGCTCCGGCGCCGAGAGCGGCGGCGCCAAGAAGGGCGTGGCCCCCGGCGCCGAACTGCTCAGCGGCAAGGTGCTCAACGACGGGGGCTACGGCCTCGACTCGTGGATCATCGCCGGCATGGAATGGGCCGTCGCGTCCAAGGCCGACGTGGTCTCCATGAGCCTCGGCGACCCCTCCCAGACCGCCTGCGACGACCCGCTCGCCGCCGCCGCCGAACAGCTCTCCCGGCAGGGCCCGCTGTTCGTGATCGCCGCCGGCAACTCCGGCCCCGGCAACAACACGGTCTCCTCGCCCGGGTGCGCGGCGAGCGTGCTGACCGTCGGAGCCGTGGACCGCGACGACACCACGGCCGGCTTCTCCAGCCGCGGCCCGGCCGGTCTCCAGCACACCCTCAAGCCCGAGATCGCCGCCCCCGGCGTCGGGATCTCGGCCGCCGCCGCGGGCGGCCGCGGGGTGTACGCCTACCAGGGCATGTCCGGCACCTCGATGGCCACCCCGCACGTCGCGGGCGCCGCCGCCCTCGTCAAGCAGCGGCACCCCGACTGGACCTCCCAGCAGATCAAGGCCGCCCTCGTCGGCTCCGCGCAGACCAGGATCCCCGGGGACGTACGGGAGACCGGCGGCGGCCGCCTCGACGTGAAGGCCGCCCTCGACACCACCGTCACCGGCGCGCCCGCCGTCCAGGGCGGCACGTACAACTGGCCGCAGGACCGCAGCGACCGGACGACCGTCGAGGTCCCGTACACCAACCGGGGCACGAGCCCCGTCACGCTGAACCTCTCCGTCGGGAAGGTCACCGGCAACGACGGCTCGGCCGTCCGCAGCCAGGTCGCCCGCCTCGACCGGCGCACGGTGACCGTCCCGGCCGGCGCGACCGTCAAGGTGCCGCTCGCCCTCGACCCGGCCGCGAAGCTGGAGCGCTCCCAGTACGGGGACGTCACCGGCCGCGTCGTCGCCACGGCGAACGGCGTGCGCGTCTCCACCCCGTTCTCGCTCTACGTGGAACCCGAGACGGTGACCCTGCGCGTCAAGCTGGTCGACCGCGCGGGCAAGCCGGCCGCCGGACCCTCCTCCCTGGACGTGATCGGCACCGACGACGCCACCGGCGAGCGCCGCTTCAACGACGGCTCCGCGGACCAGGTCTACCGGGTGCGCCCGGGCGCGTACTTCCTCTCCGCCTTCGTCGGCACGCCCGACGCGGGGGAGGGCGCCGAGCTGATCGACTCCCTCACCTATCTCGGCCGCCCCCAGGTCGAGTTGAAGAAGGACACCACGATCGTGCTCGACGCCCGCAAGGCCGGGCGCCTGAACATCGAGGCCGACAAGCCGGTCGAGGCCCGCAACACCACCCTCGGCTTCGCTCGCAGCTGGGACGACGCCTGGCTGCACGCGGGCACGGCGGCGGGAGGCCGGACCATCCGCGGCTTCTACGCCTCCGTCGAAGGCCGCGCCAAGGACGGCGACTTCGAGTTCGGCAGCTACTGGAGGGCCGGCGCCCCGCTGATCTCCGAGCTGAAGGCCGTCGGCGGACCGGTCCTGCACCCGATCACCTCGTCCACCGGCAGCGACAACCTCGACGGAACCGGCAGCGCGCCGCTCGTGAACGCGGGCACCGGCACCCCCGAGGAGCTCGCCGCGGCCGGCGCCAAGGGCGCGATCGTCCTGGTGAAGGTGACCGACGGCGCCCTGTACGAGGTCGCGCAGAACGCGCAGGCCGCCGGCGCCAAGGCGTTGCTCGCCCACCGCGAGGCCCCCGGCCGCTGGGTCGGCTTCACCGGCTACGCGGGCGGCGCGCTGCCCGCCATGGCCATCGAGGCCGCCGAGGGCAAGGCGCTGCTGGACCGGCTGGCGGCGGGCAAGGTCACGCTGTCCTGGAAGGGCACGGCGAAGAGCCCGTACGTCTACTCCCTCGCCTTCCCCGAGAAGGGCGAGGTCAAGGGCGGCCACACCTACCGGGTGCGCGACCGCGACCTCGGCCAGGTCGAGTCCACCTACCACTCCATGGGCGTGGCGGCCGACTTCATCGACCTGGCCGGCGCCTACCGGCCGATCGGCGCCGCGGTCTACTTCGGCGGGATCGAGACCGTGGCCGCACCGGGCAGGCGGACCGAGTACTACACCGCCGGGGACACGGCCTGGGACCAGGTGCTCTCCAGCAGCTTCCCCTGGGGCGAGTTCATGACCGGCGAGCAGCGCACCCATGCCAAGGGACAGAAGAGCAGCGCCAGTTGGTACGACGGGGTGACCGGCCCGGTCGCGCCGCGCGACCTCGCGGGCCGGGAGACGCTGGCCGCCGAACGCCAGGGCAGCCTGATCGGCTTCGCCGCCGCCATGTGGGGCGACAGCCGGCACGCCGCACAGCCGGGCTCCTTCGGCGACATCGGCAACCTCCAGCTCAAGCGCGACGGCGAGGTCATCGGCGACAGCTGGTACCCGTTCGGGGTCTTCGAGATCCCGGCCGAGGAAGGCCGCTACGAACTGACCCAGAGCATCGAGAAGATCGGGCCGCCCGCCCGTGTCTGGCAGCGCTCCACATCGGTCCGGACGACCTGGGGCTTCACGTCGAAGCTCGACGCGTCGGCGTACTCGCAGGGGCTGCCGGTCCTCTTCCCGCGGTACGCGGCCCCGCTGGACGGGATGAAGACGGTCGCCGCGGCCGACGGCCTGAGCATCGGGCTGGACGCCACGGGGCACGCGGGCTACGCGCCGGGCGCGCTGACGTCGGCGAAGCTGTCGTACTCCTACGACGGTGAGCACTGGACGCAGGCGAAGGTGAGCGAGCGCGGGGGCCGGTGGTCCGCGGTCGTGGACCACGCCGGAGCCTCCGGCAAGCCGGTGTCGCTGCAGGTCGAACTGACCGACGCGAAGGGCGCCACGGTCACCCAGACGGTCGCGCGGGCGTACGACGTGCGCTGATCCGTACGGGTGAGCGGAAGGGGTCCACCGGGCGGCGGCCCGGTGGACCTACCCTTTTCGCGCAAACGGCGTTTAGGTCCCGGCCGGAGGCCGAGAATGAGGGCATGAGTCAGCAGGGCGCGGACGACTGGTGGCAGAAGCTCTACGAGGATCCGGACGCGGGGCCGGCACCCGATCCGGGAGACACCCTCGACCACCGGTTCCGATCGGCGGCGGGGGTCACGGCGGACCCGGCCGTGCCGGCTTCGCCGGAGCGGGAGCCGGGGCAAGGACGGGAGCCCGGACAGCGGGCCCCGGAGCGAGGCCCCCTCCCGGGCCCACGCCCGGCCCCGGACGCAGCCATGCCCGCCGGGCCGCCGCCCCCGGACGCGCCTCCGCCTGCCCGGCAGTCGCCTCCGGATGGCGGCCTGTTCGATCGGCCCCCGGCCCCGGACGCGGGTCTGCCTGGTGGCCGGCCGTCGTCTCCGGACGCGGGTCTGCCTGCCCAGCCGCCGGCTGCGGGTGTGCCGGGCCGGCCTCCGGCTCCGGACGCGGGTGCGGGTGCGGCGGATCGGCCGCCGGCTCCGGACGCGGGTGCGGCTGATCGGCCTCTGGTTCCGGACGCGGGCCTGTTCGGCCTGCCTCCGGCCCGGGATGGGGGCTTGCCAGCCCGGTCCCCGGCCCCGGATGGGGGCTTGCCTGGACAACCTCCGGCCGCAGACGGGGACTTGACCGGCCCGCCTCTGGCCCCGGATGGGAGCTTGTTCGGCCTGCCTCCGGCCCCGGGCTCGGGCTGGCCTCCCCGGCCCCCGGCTCCGGATGAGGGTCTGCTTGGCCAACCTCGGTTCCCGGCCGCGGGTCCGCCTGTCCGGTCCCCGGCCGCGGGTCCGCCTGTCCGGTCCCCGGCCGCGGGTGGGGGTTTGCCTGCCCGGCCGCCGGCTCCGGACGCGGGTCCGTTTGGTCGGCCTCCGGGCCGGGATGCGGGTGCGTCTGGGCAGCTGCCCGTCCCGGATGCGGGTCTGTCGGGGCGGCCTCCAAGCCCGGACGCGGGTTTGCCTGGCCGGCCCCCGGCCGTGGATGGGGGTTTGCCTGCCCGGCCGCCGGCTCCGGACGCGGGTCCGTTTGGTCGGCCTCCGGGCCGGGATGCGGGTGCGTCTGGGCAGCCGCCCGTCCCGGATGCGGGTCTGGCTGGTCAGTCCCAGGGCCCTGGCTCGCCTGGTCGGCCTCCGGCCCCGGGCTTGCCTGGCCAGCCTCCGGATGCGGGGCTGCCTGCCCGGCCCCCGGCCGGGGATGGGGGGTTGCCTGTCAATCCGCCGGTGCCTGATGCCGGTGTCTGGCCGCCGGGGCCGGACGTGGTTCGGCAGGAGTCCGTGCCGCCGCCGGGGGCGGTTCCGGTGCGGGACGGCGCACTCGGGGCCAAGGGAGCGGGGCAGCCGTTGCTTCCGGGGCCGCGCTCGGCTCCCGAGCCGGGGTCCCCGGCGGAAGTGCCGTTGCCCGGTGAGCGGTACGTGCCGCCCCCACCCCCGGCTCCGCCTCTGCCTCCGTCTCCGCCGGGCGGCGCAGCCCCGCGGGATCCCCGGACGGGCGGTGCCACCGGCTACGCGCTCGGCGGCGTCGAGGTGCCCCCGGTGTCCGGGTCGCCCGAGCTGCCGGCGTGGCGCTGGGAGGTGCCGCGCGAGGCGACCGCGCCCACCGAGGCGCCGCGGGCCGATGCGATGGCGCAGCCCCGGCGCGAACCCGGTCCTGCGCCCGTGCCCGGCCCCGGCCCGTCTTCCGGGCCGGCGGTGGCCGCACCTGCTGCCGCGGCACGGCCCGAGGTGCGGCACCTCGGTGACCGCGCTCCCACCTACGCCGCCGAACCGGGCGCCCTCCCGCCCGCCGACCCGGCCGCCCTCGGTGACCTGACCCCGGACACGGTCCTGGAGGGGGCCCGCTACGGCACATACACGCTGCGCGCCGCCTCCCTGCGCGGGGACTCCGCCCGCTTCCGCGGCGAGGCCCGCCGGGACTTCCTGCTCACCGCCCGCTTCGGAAGCGGCGACGACGCCCTGGTCCTGGTGGCCCTCGCCGGCGGGGACCGGGCCGCCCCCGGGGCCGCGGAGGCCGCCGCCGAGCTGTGCCGCACGGTCGCGGCGGCGGTCGGGCGGAGCCAGGAACGGTTGGCCGAGGACATCCGGGCCGGGCGCCGCGACGCCCTGCGCTCGGGCCTCCAGCGCCTGACCGACCGGGGCTACGGGCGACTGCGGGCCCGCGCCGCCGAGCTCGGGCTGGAGGAGGCGGCGTACACCGCGGGGCTGCGCGGGCTGCTGCTTCCGGTGGACCCGCAGTGCCGCACCCGCGTGTGCTTCGGCGCCGGCGCGGGCGGGCTGTTCCGGCTCCGGTCGGGCAGCTGGCAGGACCTGGAACACGCCGGGCCGCCCGGAGCCGGCGGCACCGGAACCGCCACCGACACCACCGGGCCGGCCGACGAGCCCGAGAGCGGATTCCGGTTCCGTGCCGCCGTGGCCCGGCCCGGGGACACCCTGCTCCTGTGCTCCGGCGGCCTCGCCGAGCCGATGAGGGAGGAGGCCGCGCTCCCGGCCGAGCTCGCCGCCCGCTGGGCCGAGCCGGAGCCGCCCGGCCTGGCGGCCTTCCTCGCGGACACCCAGCTCCGGCTCAAGGGGTACGCCGACGACCGCACCGCCGCCGCGGTCTGGGAGGCGTAACCGGCGGACCCGTGGCTGGATGGGAGGCACACGCGTCGGCAGCATGCTCGCGCGGGAGCGCCCCGCGGCGCGTGGCTGCGGGGCGCCCAGCGGGGGTTAGTCGACCATCTGGCCGTTGCCCGTGCCGCCCTTGCAGGTGTTGGTCGCCCAATCGACCGTTCCGCCGCCCTTCTCGCACTCACCCGGGGTGAGGCTTCCGGCGACGGCGGTGGTGGTGGCGGCGGTGGCGGTGGCGGCACCTGTGAGTCCGAGTCCGGCGAGGGCCGCCGTGGCGGTGACGGCGGCGAGAATTCGTCGAATGCGCATGTGGTTTCCCTTTCGCGGATTGCCTCGGTTGGGGCACTCATCAGTTTGATCTTCACCCATGTGGGTGGCGCGTTGGGTTACTCCATTCGGGTGACGACTGTCGAGAGTGGGTCACCGGCGACGCAGGGACGGATACCGGTGCCGCAACCCGCCGGAGAGGCCATGAGGGCCGTGCTCGCATTCACATACGCACGTATCGCCAGTACGGGAACCCCTACGACGTCGGCGTGAGCGGACTGCTCGGCTACGGCGCGGCCTACGAGGCCACCCACGAGTGCGACCTGCTGATGTGCTCGGCACGGACTTCCCGTACAACGCCTTCCTCCCCGACGACGTGAAGGCGTGGTGAAGGCCTACACGCGCAAGGTCGAGAAGCACACGCCGATCCACCCCGAGTACGTGGCGGCGGTCCTCGACGAACTGGCCGACGAGGACGCCGTGTTCACCGTCGACACCGGCATGTGCAATGTGTGGGCGGCACGCTATCTTTCCCCGAACGGCAAACGGCGCATCATCGGCTCCTTCAGCCACGGCTCCATGGCCAACGCCCTCCCGCAGGCCATCGGCGCACAGTTCACCGATCGGGGCCGTCAAGTGGTGTCGATGTCGGGTGACGGTGGTTTCTCGATGCTGATGGGAGATTTCCTCACCCTGGTGCAGTACGACCTGCCCGTCAAAGTGGTCCTGTTCAACAACTCATCCCTCGGGATGGTCGAGCTGGAGATGCTGGTTTCCGGCCTGCCCTCCTACGGGACGACGAACAAGAACCCCGACTTCGCCGCGATCGCCCGCGCGGCGGGCGCGTACGGGGTCCGCGTGGAGAAGCCCAAGCAGCTCACAGGGGCTTTGAAGGACGCTTTCCGCCACAGGGGGCCCGCTCTGGTGGACGTGGTGACCGACCCCAACGCCCTGTCGATTCCACCGAAGATCAGCGCCGAAATGGTGACCGGTTTTGCACTCTCCGCCAGCAAGATCGTGCTGGACGGCGGGGTGGGGCGGATGATCCAGATGGCTCGATCCAACCTGCGCAACGTGCCCCGCCCGTAAGCCCGCAGGAGTGCGGAACGGCCCGGGGGGCATGCATCCCGTAGACCAGTTCGAGAGCGTGGACACGGGAGGGACATCGCCGTGCGGGTGGGGGCGAAGACCGGGAAGCTGTGGGGAAGAGGGAGGCCGGTGCCGCGCGAACCGTCCGCCGGTGAGGACGGGGGAGCGGTGGACACGCTGCGGATCACCCGGAGCGTGCGCCGGGCCGACCTGAAGGCCGTGGGCGAAGTCCGCGGGGCACTACGGGAGTTGATGCGCCACCGGTGTCGGACCGACGCCGCGGAGGTGGCCGAGCTGCTGATCACCGAGCTCGTCACCAACGCCCTCGTCCACACCGACCGGGGCGCGGAGGTGTCCGCGAGTCTGGCCGCCACGAGGTTACGGGTGGAGGTCCGGGACTACGCCGCACGCAGGCCCCGGCCGTACGTACCGACCGCCGACGACGGTACGCACGGCCGGGGACTCGTGCTGGTGCAGGCACTCGCCGACGACTGGGGCGTGGACGCACTGGCCCTGGGCAGCGGCAAGGTCGTGTGGTTCGAGCTCGACGGGCACCGCGACCCGCAGTACGGCGCAGGGCCCGCCTGAGCAGGCGGGCCCTGCGGGGTTCGCGTTTCCCCGGATCGGAGCGGTCAGCCGAACTGCTGCTCCAGATCCTTCAGTTTGCGCTCCAGCGAGTCCAGCCGGGGAATGGTCTGGGTGTCGTCCTCGGCGGTGAGGTCCACCGTCCGGGTGCCGGTCACGTCAAAGGAGTCGGTGGGGTTGACGGCCTGCAGGGAGGGCCGGCGGCGAAGGGGCAGCTGTCCCGTTTCCGGTATGGCCGGCTCCGCGCCGACCGGCGCGGAGCCCGCTCCCTGGGTCAGTTCCGGGAGTTCGACCTGGCGGCCGCGTGACCGCCCGAACGCCCGGTTCTGCCGGCCCAGCGCCTTGATGCGCGCCCGGTCCAGCCGGTTCTGATCGCGCCTGCGGTGCCGGTCCTGTTCCCTCTCCTTCTTGTCCTCGCGCACCTCGTCCACGGCCTCGTCGAGCGTGCGCACCCCCTCCAGCAGCATGAGCGACCAGGCGCCGAAGGTCTCCCGGGGGGCCCGCAGCCAGCGGACCATCCGGATCTGCGGCAACGGCCGCGGGATCAGGCCCTGTTCGCGCAGCGCCGCCCGGCGGGTCTGCTTGAGGGCGCGGTCGAAGAGGACGGCCGCCGAGAGCGACATCCCGGCGAAGAACTGCGGGGCCCCGTCGTGGCCCAGGCCACGCGGGGCGTGCACCCAGTTGAACCACGCGGCCGCGCCCGCGAACAGCCAGACCAGCATGCGCGAGCCGAGGGCCGCGTCGCCGTGGCTGGCCTCGCGGACGGCGAGCACCGAGCAGAACATGGCGGCGCCGTCGAGGCCGAAGGGGACCAGGTACTCCCAGCCGCCGGAGAGGCTGAGGTTTTGCCGGCCGAAGCCGACCAGCCCGTGGAAGGACAGCGCGGCGGCGACCGCCGCGCAGCAGAAGAGCAGGACGTACGAGGCGGTTCCGTAGACGGCCTCCTTGCGACGCCGTCGCTCCTCGCTGCGCTCCCAGCTGTCGTCGGCCGCGGCCTTCTCGCTCTCGCGCTTGCCACGGGCCAGTACCGCAACTGCCGCAAGTACGCCCAGGATCAGCAGGCTGCCGGGCAGCAGCCAGTCCAGCGATATGTCGGTCAGTCTCATGCGGATGTCCCTTGCCTCGCGTCTGCGGCCGTGCGGCTTTCCGGGCGCCATAGTGGCGTAGCCGGTGAGCCGTGCATGCGGGTTTCGGGGCAAGTGGACGCCATCGGGGGGCGGGGACCGCCGGATAGGGTGTTGTATCTCGAACTGGCGCCCGTGTGCGCCGAGTTGTGTTCGATTACGGCCACCCCTGGGGGTGGGTTAGTGCCGGGATCACGCTCAGTAGCGGGCGTCGGGCCCCGTCCGGCGGGACACCCTTGGGCGGCCGGTGGTCACGAGGCGGCGGCGGAGGCCTCCGCCAGCCGGGCGACGCGGTCCGCGTCGCAGGTCCGGGGACAGGTGACACAGGTGTCCTCGGGCCTGATCGTGTAGAAGAAGCAGCAGCTGGCCCGGTCCCGGGTGGGCAGCTCGCCGCCGTCGGGCCCCGTGAGCGTACGGAACCCCGCGCCCCCGGTGTACGGGGCGGTCGAGCCGGGCAGGAGCGCCTCCAGCTCGGCCATCGCCCGGTGCTCCTCGCCGAGCAGGTTGCCGATGTACCAGAGGCTCTCGACGACCTCGTCGGTCACCATGCCCCACAGGGCGCGGCGGCCGCGCCGCATGCGCGGGCCGAAACCTTCCAGCACGGGTCCGAGGTGCTGGGCCACCGCAGCCCGCACCTCACCGCGCAGCGCCTCCTCGTCGGGCACGACACGGGCCCCGGGGAGAGCGGCCGCCGGGTCGTCCGGCAGGCAGGCGAAGCTTTCGACGTGCACGGCCATCCGGCCGAGGGTCCGGTGGAAGGTCACCTCCGCGACCGGGAGCCGGGGGACCCGCCGGTGCAGGAACCACGGGAGGGTGATCAGGAGACAGGCCGGCCACGCGTACCGGTGCAGGCCGAAGCTCGCGATCACATCGGGGCGCGCCTGGGTCCCGTAGTCCCTCAGGACCTGGGCGTTGTCCCAGGCCAGAAAGGCGTCCAGAGCCGGCCCGCCGGCCGCGAGCTCGTCCGCGCCGACCCATCCCACACCGCGAGGGACGGGTTCGTGCGCGGCTCGCTCGACGACGCGGAGCCCGCCGTACGCTTCGGCCAGCCGGGCGTACGCATCCGCCACCGCAGAGCCGGGCGGGGCGGAGGTGACGGCCGGGAGGGTCGAGACGGTCATGGCGGACCACCGAATCACGCGATCGTTAACAGGTTAGCCTTACCTTACCCGATCTTCGCCGAAACGTATCCTCACACTCCGTGCCGCGCCCCGTCACCTATTCTCAGGACGGCAGGACAGGCCGATACCCGGAGGAGGACCGAGTGCACGAAACGGCCCACGCCCGGGTACCGGCACAAAGACGGAAGGTGTTGCGCCATTCGGTGCGCGGTCAGGTCCTCGACGCGCTGCGCGCGGCGCTGGTCGACGGCGAGCTGGTGCCGGGGGAGATCTACTCGGGCCCGGCGCTGGGGGAGCGCTTCGGGGTCTCCGCGACCCCCGTGCGCGAGGCCATGCAGCAACTGGCCGTGGAGGGGGCGGTGGAATGCCTCCCGAACCGGGGCTTCCGCGTTCTGTCGCGCACCCCGAAGGAGCTGGCCGAGCTGGCCGAGGTCCGGGCGCTCCTCGAAGTCCCCGTGATGCTCCGGCTGGCCCGTACGCTGCCCGCGGACGCCTGGGAGGACCTGCGCCCGGCGGCCGCCGCCACGGCGGAGGCGGCTGCGGCGGGCGACCTGCCGGGCTATGCGGAGGCGGACCGGGCGTTTCACCGGGCGGTGCTGCGGCTGGCCGGCAACGACCAGCTGGTGCAGGTGGCCGAGGAGCTGCACCGTCGTGCGCAGTGGCCCCTGCCGGGTGCTCCGCGGGTGCGGCGGGCCGATCTCGTCGCCGATGCGGCGGAGCATTCGGCGTTGCTGGAGGCGCTGATCGCGCGCGACCTCCCGGTGGTCGAGTCCCTGGTCCGCGAACACTTCGCGGGCTCCTGACCCCCGGGCCCCGGCCCGCACCCCCAACGGCGCTCCGCGCCCGCGCCTCAATCGCCGGCGGGGCTGGATTGTGCCCGGCGTCGGCCCAGAAGTGGGCGTAGCCGCAGCCACATCCAGCCCCTCCGGCGTTTGAGGAGCGGGGTGCGGGGCGGAGCCCCGGCATCTTCAGCCTCGCCGGCGTTTGAGGCGCGGGCGCGGAGCGCCGTGTAGTTGACCGGGGGCTACGCCGCAGGCGAAGGGGCCGGTTGGAGTTGGTCCGCCAGCCAGGTGGGGATGCCGCCCAGCAGATGGAACAGGCGGCGGGCCTCCGCGCGCAGGCGGGCGGCCTCCGGTTCCGGCTCGGCCTCGGCCAGCGCGGCCAGCGCCGGCGCCGTGCCGATCAGGAAGCCCAGGTCCTCCCGGATCCGCAGGGACTCCGCGAAGCCCTTGCGGGCCTCCGCCACCTCGCCGTCCCGCAGGGCCAGCGCGGCCAGGTGCCGCCACGTGAAGGACAGCAGCAGGGTGTCCCCGTGGGCCTCGGCCCCGGCGTGGGCCCGGTGGTACGCCGGCCGGGCCGACTGCGGGGCGTCCGCGAGGTGCTCGGCGACGAGCCCGCGGCGGAAGTCCAGCAGCGGGCGGGTCCGGGACCCCGGCGACAGCAGGGCCGCCGCCCGCCCCAGCGCGGACCGGGCCTCGTCGGCCCGGTCCCGTACGCCGAGCACGGTGGCGGCGTACGCCAGCTGGCCCCGCTCGCACGCGGCCGCGCCCCGGTCGTCGTCGTCCTGCGCGAGCGCCTCGGCGGTCCGCAGCGCCTCCTCGGCCTCGGCCCAGCCCTGGCCCGTGAACAGGCACCGCTCGACCAGCAGCGCGGTCCGCTGCACGGCCGCCGCGGCGTTGCCTTCCTTGCCGACGTGCGGCGTCAACAGCGCCGCCGCGTCGGTCCAACAGCCGCGCGAACGCAGCCGCCATATCGCCCGCTGGAGGGGGTCGTCCCCTCCGGTTGTTCCGGCACCCGACATGGCGGTATCCGCCACATTGCCCTCCCCAAAGCAACCAAGCAGCACATCGTTGAGCCCTGGGGCGAAATGAGAGCACGGATCGGAGGCTCGGCCAAGGGGTCGGGTGAACTCTTTCACAAAGTCCGGACGGATCATCAGCCGTCCCGCAGGTCGGACGCCTCCGGCCGCGGGACGGATCTTCTCAGCTCATGCGCAGTGCCAGGAAGAAGTCGAGCTTGTCCTCCAGCCGGGACAGGTCCCGCCCCGTCAACTGCTCGATCCGGCCGACGCGGTAGCGCAGCGTGTTGACGTGCAGGTGCAACCGCGTCGCGCAGCGCGTCCACGAACCGTCGCAGTCCAGGAAGGCCTCCAGCGTCGGGATGAGCTCCGCGCGGTGGCGCCGGTCGTAGTCCCGCAGCGGGTCCAGCAGCCGGGCCGTGAAGGCGCGGCGCACGTCGTCCGGCACGAACGGCAGCAGCAGCACGTGCGAGGCCAGCTCGTGGTGGCCCGCCGCGCAGACCCGGCCCGGGCGCGCCGCGGCCACCCGGCGGGCGTGCCGGGCCTCCTCCAGTGCCCCGCGCAGCCCCTCGGCGGAGTGCACGGCCGCGCTGACGCCCAGGGTGATCCGGCCGTCGCCGGCCAGGCCGGCCGCCAGGGGGTCCCGTACGGTCGCGAGCAGCTCGTCGGCGTGCAGGGCCGAGTCCGGGCCCTTGTCCTCCCCGGCGTCCCCGGACAGCGAGGGCAGCGGGACGAGCGCGATGGCCTCGTCACCCGCATGGGCGACGGCGATCCGGTCCGAGGGCTCGGGCCCCGAGACCGACGGGTCGACGAGAATCTCCTCCAGCAGCGACTGGGCCACCGGGCCGCCGGGGATGTCCCCGCCGTCCCAGTCCACCCGGGCCACGACGACCTGCCAGTGCGGGGCGGCGCCCAGCCCGGGCAGCAGTACGGGGGCCGCCACCCGCAGGCGGGCGGCGATCTCGGCGGGCGCGGCACCCGTCTGGACAAGTTCGAGGACCTCCTGTGCGAGGCGGCGGCGCACGGTGCGGGCCGCGTCGCGCCGGTCCCGCTCCACGGCGATCAGCTGGGTGACGCCCTGCAGCAGGTCCAGGCGCTCGGCGGGCCAGTCGCCGGCGTCCGCCTCGACGGCCAGCAGCCAGTCCGAGAGCACGGTCTCGCGCACGTCACGGGCCGCCGGACCGGCGGCGCCGCGCCCGTGTCCCCTGATCGGGAAGAGCGAGTAGGTAATACCCTGGATGGAGATCCGGTGCGGTCCCCTACGGCCCGTCCGGACCGCCGCAAGGTGCTCGCTCGCCAGTGCTGCGCACACGCCCGGCGCCAGCGGCTCGCCCGCCCCGGCGATCTGCCGGCCCGTGGGGGACAGCACCCAGGCCCGGAGATCGAGGTCGGTGGTGAGCAGATCCAGCACCACGTCGGGGCCGCCGCCGGCCGGACCCGAGGTCATCAGGCGGCGATGGCGGTCCACGACGGCCGCGAGGTCCCCGGCGCGCTCGCCCGAGACCTGCCGTACGACGTACTCGGTGATCGTGGCGAATGCAACGTCTTCGTTCACCGCGAACAGCGGCAGCCGGTTGCGCACACAGGCCGATACGAGATCGTCCGGGATGGCGCCCAGCTCGGCCTCGCCCGCGGCGAGCCCCGCGACGCCGGCGCTCGCGAGGATTCGTACGAACGGCTCGGAGTCGGCTGAATTTCGTCTCCATGCCAGGCCAGTCAGGACGAGTTCACCCCCGGACAGGTACCGGCTGGGATCACGTAGGTCGGTGGTCATGACCCCGCGGACCGTCCGGTCGAGTTCTTCCTCGCCGCCGAGCAGCCGCAGCCCCAGCACCTCGGTTTCCAGCAGTGCACGCAGCCGCATGATGTCGCCGCCGATCTGTCTCGAATGTTGCCGTTGGAAATCGGGCAGGTCGTCGCATCCTGCCTTTCATACGAATCTACAAGACGAGGGAGGTCGTCAGCCAACTCCTTCATGGTTTCGGTGACTGCACCCGGGGGATAGGCGGCCGGTGTACTGAGTCCACACCGCGTTAACAGCACGTGAACGACCAGTCGAGGGCCTGTAGGCCTCCTGGCTTGAAGTGAACGACACGATGAAGAAGAAGAGAGCCGCACATGGACTTCCTTCGCCCCGCCAGCTGGGAGGAGGCGCTCGCCGCTAAGGCCGAGTTCCCCACAGCTGTGCCGATTGCGGGTGGCACCGATGTGATGGTCGAGATCAACTTCGACCACCGTCGGCCGGAGTACCTCCTGGACCTGAACCGCATCGGTCTCCTGCGGGAGTGGGAGGTCGGCGAGGACGTGGTTCGTCTGGGCGCCTCCGTCCCGTACACGCAGATCATGGAGAACCTCCGCACGGAGCTCCCGGGTCTCGCGCTCGCCTCGCACACGGTCGCGTCCCCGCAGATCCGCAACCGCGGCGGCGTCGGCGGCAACCTCGGTTGCGCCTCGCCGGCCGGTGACTCCCACCCCGCGCTGCTCGCGGCGGGCGCCGAGGTCGAGGTGGAGTCCGTACGCGGCTCTCGCCTGATCCCGATCGACGAGTTCTACACCGGCGTGAAGCGCAACGCGCTCGCCGCCGACGAGCTCATCAAGACCGTCCACGTCAAGAAGGCGGACGGCCCCCAGCAGTACTCCAAGGTCGGCTCCCGCAACGCGATGGTCATCGCGGTCTGCGCGTTCGGTCTGGCGCTGCACCCGGAGACCCGCACGGTCCGCACCGGCATCGGTTCGGCCGCGCCGACCCCGATCCGTGCGAAGGCCGCCGAGGAGTTCCTGAACGCCGCGCTCGAAGAGGGCGGCTTCTGGGAGTCCGGCAAGGTCATCACCCCGTCGATCGCCAAGCAGTTCGGTGACCTCGCCTCCGGCGCGGCCAACCCGATCGACGACGTCCGCGGCACGGCGAAGTACCGCCGTCACGCGGTTGGCATCATGGCTCGCCGCCAGCTCGTCTGGACCTGGGAGCAGTACCGCGGTACCGGCAACGGCCGCTCGCTTGAAGGGGCTGCGTAATCATGCGCGTCAATTTCACTGTCAACGGCCGTCAGCAGGAAGCCGACGACGTGTGGGAGGGCGAGTCCCTTCTCTACGTCCTGCGCGAGCGCCTGGGCCTGCCGGGTTCGAAGAACGCCTGTGAGCAGGGCGAGTGCGGTTCCTGCACCGTCCGCCTCGACGGCGTGCCCGTCTGTTCCTGTCTCGTCGCCGCCGGCCAGGTCGAGGGCCGCGACGTCGTGACCGTCGAGGGCCTGGCGGAGTTCGCCAAGCAGCGCGAGGAGCACGGCCACGGCGGTGCCTGCGGCACCGGCGGCGGCTGCGGCAGCAAGGGCGGCGTCTCCCTTGACGCGGCCAAGCAGTGGCAGGCGAAGCCGGGCGACTCGCAGACCGGCGAGGGCGTCGAGCTCTCCAACATCCAGCAGGCGTTCATCGACGCCGGCGCCGTCCAGTGCGGTTTCTGCACCCCGGGCCTCCTGGTCCAGGCCGACGCGCTGCTGGAGGAGAACTCCTCCCCGTCCGACCAGGACATCCGTGAGGCCCTGTCCGGCAACCTCTGCCGCTGCACGGGCTACGAGAAGATCCTCGACGCGGTCCGCCTCGCGGCCGCCCGTCAGGGAGAGGCGGTCTGACCATGGCTCAGAACACGCGCACGGTTCCGGCGGGTACGCCGACCAACGTCACGCAGAACCACAACAAGGGCGGCATCGGCGAGTCCACGCTGCGCCCGGACGGCACCCTCAAGGTCACCGGCGAGTTCGCCTACTCCTCGGACATGTGGCACGAGGACATGCTGTGGGGCCAGACCCTGCGCAGCACCGTCGCCCACGCCGAGATCGTCTCCATCGACATATCCGAGGCGCTCGCCATGCCCGGCGTGTACTCGGTGCTGACGTACGACGACCTGCCGGCCGAGATGAAGAACTACGGCCTCGAGATCCAGGACACCCCGGTTCTCGCCAACGGCCGGGTACGTCACCACGGTGAGCCGGTCGCCCTCGTGGCCGCCGACCACCCGGAGACCGCCCGCCGCGCGGCCGCCAAGATCAAGATCGACTACCGTGAGCTGCCGCTCGTCACGGACGAGGCCTCCGCCCTCGCCGAGGGCGCGCCGCTGATCCACGAGGGCCGCGACGACCACCACATCGGTCACGTCCCGCACCCGAACATCGTGCACCGCCAGCCGATCATCCGCGGCAACGTGGAAGAGGCCCGCAAGCGCGCCGACGTCATCGTCGAGGGCGAGTACACCTTCGGCATGCAGGACCAGGCCTTCCTCGGCCCGGAGTCCGGCCTGGCCGTGCCGTCCGAGGACGGCGGCGTCGAGCTGTACGTCGCCACCCAGTGGCTGCACTCGGACCTCCAGCAGATCGCCCCGGTCCTCGGCCTCCCGCCGGAGAAGGTCCGCATGACGCTCTCCGGCGTCGGCGGTGCCTTCGGTGGCCGCGAGGACATCTCGATGCAGATCCACGCCTGCCTCCTGGCCCTGGCCACGAACAAGCCGGTCAAGATCGTCTACAACCGCTTCGAGTCGTTCTTCGGCCACGTGCACCGTCACCCGGCGAAGCTCTACTACGAGCACGGCGCCACCAAGGACGGCAAGCTCACGCACATGAAGTGCAAGATCGTCCTGGACGGCGGCGCGTACGCGTCCGCTTCCCCGGCGGTCGTGGGCAACGCCTCCTCCCTCTCGGTGGGTCCGTACGTCCTGGAGGACGTGGACATCGAGGCGATCGCGCTCTACACGAACAACCCGCCCTGCGGCGCGATGCGCGGCTTCGGCGCCGTCCAGGCCTGCTTCGCGTACGAGGCCCAGATGGACAAGCTCGCGGCGAAGCTGGGCATGGACCCGGTCGAGTTCCGCCAGCTGAACGCCATGGAGATGGGCACGGTCATGCCGACCGGCCAGGTCGTGGACGCGCCGGCGCCCGTCGCCGAGCTGCTGCGCCGGGTCAAGTCCCGCCCGCTGCCGCCGGAGCGCCAGTGGGAGAGCGCCGGCGAGAACGCGGACGTCCGCGCGCTGCCCGGCGGTCTGTCCAACACCACCCATGGCGAAGGCGTCGTCCGCGGCGTCGGCTACGCGGTCGGCATCAAGAACGTCGGCTTCTCCGAGGGCTTCGACGACTACTCGACCGCCCGTGTGCGCCTCGAGGTCATCAACGGCGAGCCCGTCGCGATGGTCCACACGGCCATGGCGGAGGTCGGCCAGGGCGGCATCACCGTCCACGCGCAGATCGCCCGCACCGAGCTGGGTGTCACGCAGGTGACCATCCACCCGGCCGACACGCAGGTCGGCTCCGCCGGTTCCACGTCCGCCTCGCGGCAGACGTACATGACCGGTGGCGCCGTGAAGAACACCTGTGAGGCCGTCCGCGAGGCCGTCCTGGAGATCGGGCGCCGCAAGAACGGCTCCTACCACCCGGCGTGGGCCACCGCCGAGCTGCTGCTCGAGGGCGGCAAGGTCGTCACCGACGGCGGCGAGGTCCTCGCGGACCTGGCCGACATCCTCGAGGGCGAGGACGCGATCGACCTGGAGCTGGAGTACCGGCACCACCCGACCGTCCCGTTCGACCTGGTCACCGGCCAAGGCAACGGCCACGTCCAGTACACCTTCGCCGCGCACCGCGCGGTCGTCGAGGTGGACACCGAGCTCGGCCTCGTCAAGGTCGTCGAGCTGGCGACCGCGCAGGACGTCGGCAAGGCGCTCAACATGCTTTCCGTGGTGGGCCAGATCCAGGGTGGAACCACCCAGGGTCTCGGCGTGGCGATCATGGAAGAGATCATCGTGGACCCGAAGACCGCGAAGGTGCGCAACCCCTCCTTCACGGACTACCTGATCCCGACCATCCTGGACACCCCGACCATCCCGGTCGACGTCCTGGAGCTCGCCGACCCGAAGGCGCCCTACGGCCTTCGCGGTATGGGCGAGGCCCCGACCCTCTCGTCCACCCCGGCCGTCCTCGCGGCGATCCGGCAGGCGACGGGTCTGGAGCTCAACAAGACGCCGATCCGTCCGGAAGCCCTTACCGGGACCCTCTAGGACGGCGTGGTCCGGGGGCCGCGAGGCCCCCGGACCCCCACAGACTCTCCGGGCGGTGTGACTCGGGAACGTCACACTTCACCGCACACCGCCCGGAGTACATACGAAGCACCGCACCGCTCGCGGTCCCTTCACCTGGCAGTACCCCTGCAAGAACCCCCACGTAGTACCAGCGGTCACCCCCGCACTACCCGCAGTACACGCAGTGAACATTTCGCGTCGCCTCGGGCCGTCACCCCGGGTCGTGCAGCCAAACGCACCATCCCAAATCCCGCAATCTCCAATCCCCACGCGGGTGCCCCTTTGAACCTTGGGAGTTAGGCACCATGACCCAATCGTCTGTGGAGCCCAAGACCACCGCGGAAGAGGCCGGCGACGGCTCTCGCAACCCCGCCGGTCGTTCTTGGCTCGACCGCTACTTTCACATCACGCACAGAGGCTCCAACGTCGGCAACGAGGTCCGTGGCGGTATCACGACCTTCATGGCCATGGCGTACATCCTCTTGCTCAACCCCCTGCTCCTCTCGGGCAAGGACGTCGCGGGCACCGTGATGGACGGATCGGCGATCATCACCGCCACCGCCTTCGCCGCGGCCGTCACCACGCTCCTCATGGGCTTCGTCGGCAAGGTCCCGCTGGCCCTCGCCGCAGGCCTTTCCGTTTCCGGTGTGCTCGCCTCGCAGGTGGCCCCGCAGATGACCTGGCCGCAGGCCATGGGCATGTGCGTGGTCTACGGCGTCGTGATCTGTCTCCTGGTCGTCACCGGCCTCCGAGAGATGATCATGAACGCGATCCCCCTCGCGCTCAAGCACGCCATCACCATGGGCATCGGCCTCTTCGTCGCCCTGATCGGCTTCGTGAAGGCCGGCTTCGTCGGCAACGGCGGGGAGTTCATGCCCCCCGTCCAGCTCGGCGCGACCGGTGAGCTGTCCGGCTGGCCCGTGCTGCTCTTCGCCATCACCCTGATCGCGATCTTCATGCTCCAGGCCCGCAAGGTGCCCGGCTCGATCCTGATCGGCATCGTCGGCGGCACCATCCTCGCCGCGATCCTCAACGCCATCGTGGACATCGACCCGAAGGCCTGGAAGAACGGTCCGCCGGAGCTCGACGGCTCCGCGGTCTCGATGCCGGACTTCTCGCTCTTCGGCGACGTCTCCTTCGGCGGCTGGGGCGACGTCGGCTACATGACGGTCGGCATGATCGTCTTCACGCTGGTGCTCGCCGGCTTCTTCGACGCCATGGCGACCATCATCGGTGTCGGCACCGAGGCCAAGCTGGCCGACGACAAGGGCCGCATGCCGGGTCTGTCCAAGGCCCTGTTCATCGACGGCGCCGGTGGCGCCATCGGTGGCGTCGCGGGTGGCTCCGGCCAGACCGTGTTCGTCGAGTCCGCGACCGGCGTCGGTGAGGGAGCCCGCACGGGTCTCGCCTCCGTCGTCACCGGTCTGTTCTTCGCCGCCTGCCTCTTCTTCACCCCGATCACCCAGATCGTCCCGGGTGAGGTCGCCTCCGCCGCCCTGGTCGTCATCGGCGCGATGATGATGCAGAACGCCCGCCACGTGGACTGGTCCGACAGCGCGACCGCGATCCCGGTCTTCCTGACCGTCGTGATCATGCCGTTCACCTACTCGATCACCGCAGGTGTCGCCGCCGGCGTCATCTCCTACGTCGCCATCAAGATCGCTCAGGGCAAGGCCCGTGAGATCGGCGGCTTCATGTGGGCGCTGACCGGGATCTTCCTGGTCTTCTTCGCCCTCCACCCGATCGAGGGCTGGCTCGGGGTCGGCTGACCAGGCCGTACCTGATCCGTACCGCTTGATCCGTACCGCCTGATCCGTACGAACAAAACCGCACCCTCCACGTATCCGATACTGGAAATCGAACCTCTCCGAGGAGGCCCCCCATGCTGGACATCGCCGAAGAGCTGAACCGGTGGGTCGAGCAGGGACGTGACTTCGCCGTCGCCACGGTCGTGGCGATCAGCGGGAGCGCGCCCAGGCAGCCCGGGGCGGCCCTCGCCGTCGACAGCGAGGGCACCGCCATCGGCTCGGTCTCCGGTGGATGCGTGGAGGGTGCGGTGTACGAGCTGTGCCGACAGGCGCTGGAGGACGGCGAGACCGTCCTGGAGCGCTTCGGGTACAGCGACGACGACGCCTTCGCCGTAGGCCTGACCTGCGGCGGAATCATCGACATCCTCGTCACCCCGGTCCCCGTGGACTCGCCCGTCAGGGAGGTGTTCGCGGCCGGCCTGGCCGCCGCGGCCCGGGGTGAGGCGGCGGCGGTCGCCCGGATGGCCGAGGGCCCGGCCGAGCTGATGGGCCGCGCCGTGCTCGTCCGTACCGAAGGCGCCCACCAGGGCGGATTCGGCGGACACCCCGAGCTGGACCGCACCATCGCCGAAGAGGCCCGCGCCATGCTCGACGCCGGCCGGACCGGCGTGCTGGAGATCGGCGCCGACGGCAGGCTCTGCGGAGAGCCGCTGAAGGTCCTGGTCGAGTCCAGCGTCCCGGCCCCGCGGATGATCGTCTTCGGTGCCATCGACTTCGCCTCCGCCCTCGTGCGGATCGGCAAGTTCCTCGGCTACCGCGTGACCGTGTGCGACGCGCGGCCGATCTTCGCGACGAAGACCCGCTTCCCCGAGGCGGACGAGATCGTCGTCGACTGGCCGCACCGCTACCTGGAGACCACGGACGTGGACGGCCGGACCGTCCTGTGCGTGCTCACCCACGACGCCAAGTTCGACGTCCCGCTCCTCGAACTGGCCCTCAGACTTCCCGTCGCCTACGTCGGCGCCATGGGCTCCCGCCGCACCCACGAGGACCGCAACAAGCGGCTGCGCGAGGTCGGCGTGACCGAGCTCGAACTGGCCCGGCTGCGCTCCCCGATCGGCCTGGACCTCGGCGCCCGCTCCCCGGAGGAGACCGCGCTGTCCATCGCCGCCGAGATCGTCGCGAACCGCCGCGGCGGCACCGGCGCGGCCCTCACCGGCGCGCACATCCCGATCCACCCGGACGTCTCGAACACGGTGATCGACAGGATCGGTTCCGTCGCTTGAAGGAGTGACGGCCGAACGTGAGAAAAGGGCGCACCCCGTAGGGGTTGCGCCCTTTCGGCGTTCCCCCTATCTTACCGGCCGGTAACAGGAGGCAGCCTCTCCATCCCTTTCCCACACCGGAGTTGAGCGGATGTTGCGAACCGTACGAACCGTGCGAGCCGTGCGAACCCTGGGCGTGCTGGCCGCGGCCACCCTGCTCACCGCCTTGACGCCGGCACCGGCCGCACCGGCCTCCGGCCCCGGCGACGGCCTGCGCGAGGTGCTCTTCGTCGGGAACAACTGGGAGGGGACCGCGGACGTCCTCGCCTCCACCGGAAACCTCACCAAGGTCGGCCGGATCAACATGATCCCCGACAAGGCCGAACGGCTCCGCGAGATCTACCTCAACCCCGTGAAGCTCGCCTTCTTCCTCGGCATCCGGGAGAGCGCCGGCGAGGGCCACGACCAGTTCGTCGACGACATGTTCACCACCCCCGACGGATCCGCCGTCGTCGCCTCCCGCCCCAGCTTCGCCGACGTCGTGTCCATCGACGTGACCTCGGGACGGATCAACTGGCGCTTCCCGGTATCCGGTTTCCGCTCCGACCACATGGCGGTCTCCCCGGACGGAACCCGCATCGCCGTCTCGGCCTCCACCTCCAACACCGTGCACGTCCTGGACATCGCCACCGGGCGCCAGCTCGGCTCCTTCGGCACCGGGGACAAGCCGCACGAGAACACCTTCACCCGCGACGGCCGCTTCCTGTGGAACAGCTCCATCGGCGAGGTGAACACCGCCCTCGACGCGCCCTGGCTGGACTGGACGAAGGGCGACCGGAAGATCACCGTGGTCGACGCGCAGACCTTCCGCACGGTCCGGGTGATCGACATGCGGGAGCGGCTCGACGCCTTCGGCCGCCGCGACCTGTCCGACTCCGTACGCCCGGTCTCCTTCAGCCCCGACGAGTCGAAGCTCTACTTCCAGGTGTCGTTCTTCAACGGCTTCCTCGAGTACGACGTGGCCTCCGACCGCATCACCCGCCTCAAGAACCTCCCCATGAACCCGGCCACCAGCGCCGACCGCACCACCTGGGTCAACGACTCCCGCCACCACGGCATGTCCATGAGCCCCGACGGGGCGAAGCTCTGCATCGCGGGCACCATGGACGACTACGCGACCGTCGTGGACCGCGCCACCCTCGCCGAGGGGCCGCTCGTCCCCGCCGCCAAGCCGTACTGGGCCACCGTCGACGGCGACGGAACGGCCTGTGTCATCTCCGAGAGCGGCGCCGACCAGGTCACCGCCATCGACTTCGCCACCGGCACCAAGCGGGTCTCGGTCCCCGTCGGGGACCACCCGCAGCGCATCCGCCTCGGCCACGTCCCGGCCGGCTGGACCGGCCCCGCCTCCCGCTAGGGCGTGCGGAGGCCGTGCGGCGGAGGGCGCGCGGAGGGCGTACCCGGCGGGCTCACCGCTCCGGCAGGTACGCCTTCCGCTCCTCCGGGGTGAGGTCGCGGTTGACGGCCCGGCGTACCTTCTCGATGGCCCTTTCATGGCTGGGGAGAGCGGCGTTCCACAGCCGTGCGGTCTGGTCGTCGCCCGCGGTGGCGAGGGTCGTTCCGTCCTTGTCGAACGCCACCGTGTACACCGTGCCGGTGTGGCCGGTCAGCGTGGCCCGGGTCTCCTTCCCGGCCACGTCCCACAGCCGTACGGTCTTGTCGGCGCCGGCGGTGGCGAGGGTCTTGCCGTCAGGGCTGAACGCCACCGAGTGCACCATGCCCGTGTGGCCGGTCAGGGTGGTGCGGAGCGTGCAGCCGGCCACGTCCCAGAGCCGCGCCTGGTAGTCGGCGCCTGCGGTGGCGAGCGTCTTTCCGTCGGGGCTGAACGCCACCGAGTGCACCTGGTCGGCATGAGCGAGCGGACAGTGCTCCTTGCCCGTGGCCACGTCCCACAGCCGCGCCCGGTAGTCGGAGCCCGCGGTGGCGAGCGTGGTTCCGTCGGGGCTGAAGGCCACCGCGTACACCTGGTTCGGGTGCCTGAGCGGACTGCGGCGGGGCTTGCCCGTGGCTGTGTCCCAGAGCCGTACGGTCTTGTCGGCGCCGGCGGTGGCGAGGGTCGTTCCGTCCTTGTCGAACGCCACCGAGTGCACCGTGCCGGTGTGGCCGGTCAGGGTGGTGCCGGGAGTGACGGTGGCCGCGTCCCCCACGTCCCACAGTTGCACCGCGTTGCCGGGGGCGGAGCGCGGGTCGGCCTCGGTGGTGGCGGCGGTGGCGGTGGCGGTGGCGAGGAGGTTGCCCTTGGGGCTGAACGCCACCGCATGCACCCGCTGGGTGTGGCGCAGGGGGGCATGGCGGGGCTCGCCGGTGGCGACGTTCCACAGCTGCACGGTCCGGTCGGCGCCGGCGGTGGCGAGGGTGTCTCCGTCGCGGCTGAACGCCACCGCACGCACGGCGTTCTTGTGCCCGATCAGGGTCGTGCGGGTGGCCACGTCCCACAGGCGGGCCGTGAGGTCGTGACTGCCGGTGGCGAGCTTGTTTCCGTCGGGGCTGAACGCCACCGCGTCCACCTGGTTGGTGTGGCCGGTCAGGGTGGTGCGCGTCTTGCCCGTGTCCACGTCCCACAGGCGTGCGGTGCGGTCGGCGGCCGCGGTGGCGAGGGTGTTCCCGTCGCGGCTGAACGCCACCGAACGCACTTGGTCGGTGTGGCCGGTCAAAGTGGTGTGGAACTCTCCGGTGGCGACGTCCCACAGGCGCGCCTGGTTGTCGGCGCCCGCGGTGGCGACGGTCTTGCCGTCGGGACTGATCGCCACGGAAAGAACCTGGCTGGTGGGGCCGGTCAGCGTGGTGCGGGTCGTGCCGGTGTCCACGTCCCACAGCCGCACGGTCCCGTCGGCGCCCGCGGTGGCGAGGGTGCCCGGGTCGGTGCCGAACGCCACGGAGAGCACCGTGCCGGTGTGGCCGGTCAGCGTGGTGCGCGGCTCGTGGGTGGTCACGTGCTCGACGTCCCCTGCCTGTCGGGCGTCTCGTGCATGCGCCGTATCGCCCACGTCCCACAGGTCCACGGCCTTGTTCGCGCCGGCCGTGGCCAGGGTGGTTCCGTCGGGGCTGAACGCCACGGAACGCACGGGACCGGTGTGCTGCAGGGTGGTGTGGGGCTTGCCGGTGGCCATGTCCCACAGGCGTGCGGTGTGGTCGGCGCCCGCGGTGGCGAGGGTGTGTCCGTCGGGGCTGAACGCCACCGAGTGCACCGTGTCGGTGTGGCCGGTCAGAGTGGTGCGGGTCGTGCCGGTGTCCGCGTCCCACAGCCGCACGGTCCCGTCGGCGCCGGCGGCGGCGAGGATGTTTCCGGCGCTGTTGAACGCCACCGCGTGCACCGGTCGACTGGGACCGGACAGGCGCTGAAGCAGCGGGAGGGCGGCCGCGGTCTGCAGTCTTTCCTCGGATTCGCGCGTGTGGCCGGTGTCGTAGGCCTGGACGGCCAGCAGCGAGGCGAGGTCGGGGTGCGCATTGATGAGGGTGCCCGACTGGGCGGCGATCTGCCGGGACAGGGCTCTGTTCCGCTCGTCCTTGGCCGTCTGCAGCGCCAGGAAGATGCCCCCCGAGACGAGGACGACGGCGGCGAGCGCGACGGCCAGCACCGTGTTCATGCGCTTGCTGCGCCGGATGACGGCCTGTTGGCGCTGGCGGCTCGCGGTGAGGAAGGCTCTGATCTCCCCCGGCAGGCGGCGCTGCTCCGCCCAGTCGAGGCCCTCCGCGAGCGCTGTTCCGCCGAGCAGGTCACCGGGGTCCCGCCCCTTCTCGACCCAGCGCGTGTGCCGTTCGTGCGCACGATCGAGCCACTTCTGGAACAGGTGGTCCTGGACGACCCACTCGCGCAGTGTCCCCCAGTCCAGGATGAGCGAGTCGTGGATCAGTTCGGCCACCGGCGGACCGGCGGGGACGTCGGGACGGCCAGGAGTGCGGGGCGTGTGCGTGATGATGATGCGGTGGCGCGTGAGGGCGGCCAGTACCTCGTCGATCGCCCTGTCGCCGCCGGGTGCGGCGTGCGGATCGGCTGCCAGGTCGCGCAGTTCGCGGAGGGAGACCTGCTTGCGGATGGCGGGAACGTGATGGGCGGGGTCGGCGGGCTGGACCAGGGAGGTCAGGATCCGCTGTGCGATGGGCCGGTGAGCGGTGGGCAACTGGCCGAGGGCCGTGTCACACCAGGTGGTCAGGCTGCCCGTGACCCCGCCGATGGACTCGTACGCCTCATGGGTGAGGAATCCGTCCTGGCGCCTGTGCCACAGCTGGCTGAGCGTCAGTTCCAGCAGGGGGAGCATGGTGACGGGTGCCTGGCCGGCCGTGGCCCCCTCGGGGGTGGAGGCCAGCACGTCCTTGATGATGTGTTCGGGGAGTCCGGGCTGGAAGCGGACTCCCATGGTCTGGGCGGGCAGGGTGATGATGTCGTGGAGATCGCCCTGGCTCAGGGCGCTCGGGACGTTGAGGAGTCCCGGCATGGCCGCCTCCAGCATGCGGGCCAGGGCCGCCAGCTGGGGGTAGAAGTCGTCGCGCATGATCAGGATCACGCTGATCGGGGCGGGTGACTCCACCGCCATGGTGATCTGGTCCGTGGCGGCCACGCGGCGCTGCTGTTCCTCCAGGGTGGCGGGGTGGGCGAGGAGCTCTTCGAACTCGTCGATGACCAGCACGACGCGCCGGTAGGACGGTTCGTCCGCGAGCTTGCGGGTGATGGCCGCGGCGATGCCGTCGGTGGCGGCCCCGGGGAGTCCGGCCCGCTCGAGCTCGACCAGCAGGTTCTGCCTCGGCCGGGCGAGGACGGGCAGCCACTCCTCACTGAAGGGCACTGCGCCGCCCGCGGCCAGCGCGGGCAGGACACCGGCTTCGACCAGGGACGATTTGCCCGATCCGGAGGGCCCGAGGAGCAGGGTCAGCCGCTGCTGCCGCTTGAGGCCGTTCAGCACCTGGTTCACCGCCTCCGTCCGGCCGACGAACCACCGGGCCTGTTCCGCGGTGAACGGCTCCAGCCCGCGGTAGGGGCACTGGTCCTGCCAGGCCAGGTCCGGCCAGACCTCCCGCAGGACCTGCGTGGGCGTCACGTACGCGATCCCCTGACCCTTGCCGAACGCGTCGGGGGCGGTGATCTCGGTGAGCATGCCGATGACCAGGCCGGACACCTCGTCGACGACCGGTCCTCCGCTGAACCCGGTGGTCAGGTCGTTGGCGCCGGTCAGTTGCAGGAGGCTGCCCCTGCCGTCGGTGGCCGGCAGCAGATCGCCCGCGACGGCGTACCCGTAGTGCCCGCCCATCGGGGCCTGCTCGGGAAACCCGAACGAGTGCACACGGTGGTCCTTGCAGCCCGCCGCGGAGCCCAGTGGCAGCACCTCCACACCCGTCGGGGCGCTGCTCAGGCGCACCACGGCCACGTCTTCGTACGCGGAGTCCCGCCAGCCCTCCTGCAGGACCACCCCCCGGCTCTGGGGTGCGCCCTCGGCATGGGGGAACAGCAGCCGCACCGTCTCCCCGGGGCCGCCTCCCGTGGCCTGGACGACGTGCGCACAGGTGACGAGGACGTCCTCGGCCACCAGGAATCCCGCCCCGACGGGCTTCCCGTCCGGTCCGAGGACCTCGGCCACGGCACCGGCCAGCCCGGGAGCGGGGTCGATGTCCTGCGTCTGGTCGGCGCCGCCCACCGGATCAGTCCGTACTCTGGGCGGCGGGCAGGTGGTCGGACCCGGTTCCCCTCCACTTGACGGTCACCCTCAGGTGGGCGTTGGCGCCGGTCTTGGTGATCACGGCTCCGGCCTCGACGGCGAGGTCGACGCCGAACTCGACGGTGATCTCGTCGGGGAACGCCTTGCGCAGCTGTTCGAGCGTGCCGCGCGCCGCCTCGGTGACCGGTTCCAGAGCCTGTTGCAGACTCCCCGACAGGCTGTGAATGGCCTCGCCGGCCAGACCGGCCTTCACCGGGCCCGTCGACGTGGCCGGGGCCTCGACCAGCAAGAAGCCCCCGCCGTCCAACGGAATACGAGCCAGAGTGAGCACAGCTCCTCCTCCGTCTGGTGGGTGCGTCGCTGCCGGGTCCGCGGTCGCGCGTCCCGGCCAGCTTCATCCGATCCCGCCCGGGCGGCATCCTGGGGTAGGCCGAACGCAGCAGACGGTGCGCCCGGGCCCGACGGTCCGGACCGGGCGGGTGCCGGAGGGGCGGGGTGCCTCGCGGGCGGCTCAGGCCGGGAGGGAGATCCGGGCCGCCGACATGCCGAAGCCGGAGCTCCAGACGGCGGTGGACAGGCTGCCTCCGCCCGGCCGCTGCAGGTCCTCCTCGCGGTAACGACGGCATTTCCGGTGCCAGTTGAGGATGCCGGCGAGCCAGTCCTTCAGCTCGCCGACGTACGCGTCGAGCCCGGCCCGGGCCCCGGCGTCCAGCTTCCAGTCGTCGTACAGCAGCGGCAGCTGGCTCGCGACGATGTGCTCGAACTCCTCCGTGCGCTGGGTCATCAGCGAGTGGCAGATGTGCAGCGCCTCCGGGTAGCCGATGTCGAAGAAGTTCCGTGTGACCAGGACGTGGTTGTGGACCTCACCCTCGAACTCGACCTCCTTCTGGTACGAGAAGATGTCGTTCAGCAGGCACGCGGCGTCGGCCGCCGCGTTCTCCAGGGACCGGATGGTCCCCGAGGCGTAGATCCCGTCGGGGATGCCCCGGCCCGCCTGGCCCAGCCGGCACAGGTACATCGTGAGGTGTGAACCGAAGGTGTGGCGGCGCATCTCGGCGTAGTCCACCGGGTCCGGGATGCGGCCCTGGATCTGGTTCTCCATCTCCCAGACCCAGCTCTCCAGCATGCTCACCAGGGTCGCCCGGAACTCGGCGCGGATGGCCGGGGCCATGCCCCGGCTGGTGCGCACCCACAGATCGGCGAGCGCGCGTTCCATCGCGGTGACCGGCAGCGCCTGCTCGGCGTGGTCGACCGGGATCATCGCGACGAGCCGCGCGGTCGTCGCCTTGGCGGCCGTCAGGTTCTTGGTCTGGGCGAAGACCACCGGATAGTAGTCGTCCCCGTACGTTCCCCAGGTCAGCCAGCACGCGTTGAGGAGCAGCGCCTCGCGCGTGGCGTCGGGGTCGATGCCGGCCGAGCAGAGCGCGAAGTCGTAGCCGCGCAGCTTCGGTTCGCTCCAGATGGCGGAACCGGGATCGCCGGGCTGCGGGTCCAGCAGGCCCATGCGCCGGGCCCAGTCGACGGACCCCTCGCGGGCGTGGTCCAGATGCGGGCTCAGGGAGAGCGGGAACGGCATGTAGACGTCCGGGATCACGGACGGCCCGGTGCGCTCGAACGGCACGTGGGTGAAGGAGCGGCGGCGCAGGTCCGCCGAGCGCTGGGTGAACACGGACCGCAGGTCGAGCGCGGTGGTGCCGAGCCCGGTCGGGAGGAAGGGCAAGGTGACCGGGGCGGTGGCCCTGGCCTCCTTGTTCATGTAGCGGCTGGAGACCATGTGCCACTCGTGGCCGCCGGACTGCCAGTCCTGCAGGCCCTTGGCGTAGGCGAGGACGGCCCCGATCTCCGCCGGGTTCATCGCGTGGTCGGCGAAGAGCTGGGGGAGCTCGACGAGCGCGGTCTGCTCGAACTGCTGGAGGCGGGAGGTGAGCAGGTCGTTGGAGACCTCGGCGGCCTCCTGGGTGGTGCAGCCGAGGAAGGTCTCCAACACCAGCACGGCGTTGGAGAGTTCGCCCTCGTCGGCGACCTCGCGCTGGTAGGAGAAGAGGTCGTTGCGGAGGTGCACGGCGTCCGAGAAGGCGTCGCGCAGGACGCCCAGTGCGCGCGCGTGCGCGACGCGCGCGGGGACCTCGGCGGCGACGTACTCGATCAGGCCGGCCGACCAGGGGGCGCCGCCCACCTTGCGGCGCATCTCGATGTATTCGAGGGGGTTCGCCACCCGCCCGATGTTGATGTTGGAGAGCTCCCACATCGACTCGTTGAGGAGGTTCTTCGTCGACAAGGAGAACCGTTCCCGCCAGTCGGCGGACATCGCGGGCACGGTCCGCGCCCAGAGGTCGGCGAGGCCCGCCTCGACCGGGTTCGTGGGCACGGGGAAGCCGTCGGACAGGTCCATCGGCATGAAGGCGGCGAGCCGGTCGAGGTACTGCTTGGCGCCGTCACGGTCCTGCGAGCGCTTGAACATCTCCAGGAAGTGGTCGTCGAAGAAGAACACCCACACGTACCAGTCGGTGACCAGCGACAGCGCGGCGCCGTCGCAGTCGGGGTGGGTGTAGGAGCAGAGCAGCGCGTAGTCGTGCGAGTCGAGGTCGCGCTCCTCCCAGACGCCGGAACCTTCCAGCATGCCGAAGGCGCGCGCCCATTGCTTGGTGTGGACCCTCGCGTCCTCCAGGTGGGGGTTCAGTCGCGCCGGATAAGGCACATAGAAATCCGGCAGTTGAAACGGCTGCGTCACGGCGGGGTCGGCCCTTCGTCCATGGGTGCGGGAGCCGGTCGCTTCCCGTCCCCCGCACGAGATCAGCAGTGCCCTACCCCTGGTGCCCGTGGGATAAGGAGGATTTCACTGCATCAGGTGACGGACGGGTCGTTCCGCGGCGAGGAGGCCGGACGGGGGATAGGGGCGGGGTGACGGAGGCCCCCCGCCCCTGCGAGCGGGAGACCTCCACGGGCCGCGGTCGCCGCTGCGTCAGTTGACGGAGGTGTCGTTCCGAGGTGCGGGGGCCTGCCGGGGGATGGAGGGGGACGCGGGCCGGGATTCCCGGGTGAACTGCTCGGCCTGCATCCGGAACATCGTCGCGTACCGCCCGCCCAGGGCCAGCAGCTCCTCGTGGCTGCCCTGTTCGACGAGCCGGCCCTCGTGCAGGACGTAGATGACGTCGGCGAACCGCACGCCGGACATCCGGTGCGTGACGAGGACGACCGCCCGCTGCGGCCCGGCGAGGCCGCGGATGCTGTCGAAGGCGGCGATCTCCGCCTCCGGGTCGAGCGCCGAGGTGGGCTCGTCCACGACGAGGACGCGGGCGTCGCGGAAGCGGGTGCGGGCCAGCCCGAACTTCTGCCACTGCCCGCCGGAGAGCTCCGAGGCTCCCCTGAACACCCGGGCGAGCAGGGTCTCGTAGCCGTGCGGCAGCTTGTCGACGATCCGGTCGGCCCCCGCGTACCGGGCGGCGGCGACCACCTCGGCGGCCGCGTCCACCGCCCGCTCCGGTCCCTCCGCGCCGGGCCGGCCGATGGCGATGTTGGTGCGGGCGGTCACCGGCCAGCGCTCGAAGTCCTGGGTCAGCAGGGCGACCCGGTCGAAGACCTGCTCCCGGTCGGCCTCCCGGACCTCCACCCCGTCCCAGGTCAGCGAGCCCGAGTCGGGCAGGTGCAGACCGGCGAGCAGTTTGACCAGGGTGCTCTTGCCGGAACCGTTCTCGCCGACCAGGGCGACGACGGTGCCCGCCTCGATGGTGAGGGAGACCCCGCTGAGGGCGGGCTCGTCCCGGTCGGGGTAGGTGAAGTCCACGTCCTGGAGCCGTACCGCGGCGAGCCGCTCGGGCAGCGGCCGCCCGCCGGACGGGATGGCGCGGCGGGTCGCCTCGGCGACGAACCGCTCCAGGTCCCGGACGTACAGGGACTCCTCGTGCAGGGTGTTGGTGGTGGAGACGAGCGCGCCCAGGCTCGCCGACCCGGTGCGCACCGCGATCACGGCGGTGCCGGCGACGGCGAGGTCCATCCGGCCGGTGACGATGAGCGCGCCCATCGCCCCGTACGTGACGAGGGCGGCGACGCCGGAGAGCGCGGCGGCGAGGAGCTCGGTGGCGGCCTTGTCCTTGGCCAGGCGGGTGGCCTCGCTCTCGGCGACCTCGGCCATGTTGCGGTAGTGGCCGAGGAGGTAGCGGCCGACGCCGTGCACCCGTACCTCGGGGGCCGACGTACGGGAGATCAGCAGCTGGCCGATGAGCCGGGCGGCCCGTACGTGCTCCACCCAGGTGATCACGGACAGGTACCGGCGCTGGGCCACCCGCATCGCACCCCAGCCGCGCGGGGCGGCGATGAGCAGCAGCAGGGGCAGCAGCAGCGGGTGCAGCACGGTGAGCACCCCGGCGGTGGCGACCAGCGAGATGACCCCGCCGAGGGTGGCCACGCAGGCCCCCACCGTCCGGCGGGCCGAGGGCGGCCCCCACTGGGCGCTGTCCAGCAGCCGCCGGAACTCCCCGTCCTCGATGGCCTCCAGCTCCACCTCGACGGCGGCGCTCAGGTACTGCTCGTGCGCGGCCCGCTCGACCTTGGGCTCCAGCCGCCCGGCGGCAGCCGTGGAACGGGAGGCCAGTACGGCGCCCAGTACGGCGACCAGCGCGCCGGTGGCCAGGGCGGGCAGGGCGGCGTGCAGCCGGTCGGCGGCGCTGCCCGCGCCGAGCAGCGTACGGAGCACCTCGCTGATGACGAGCAGCCCGACGGCGGAGGTGACCCCCTGCCCGGCCTCGGAGGCGGCGACGGTGAGCAGGGCGGGGCGGTCGGTGTCCCAGGCGAGGCGCAGGGTCCCGCCGACCATGCGGGGCATGGAGCGCAGGGTGGTCAGCAGCCGCCCCTCGAGGCGGGCGTAGTCGTGGTTGGACCAGCCGGCGTCGTAGCGCAGGGGTCCGCCGAAGAGGCGGCGTTCGCTCTCGGAGACGGCCGGTTCGGCGGCGCGGGGCCGCTTGAGGAGCCTCATGCGCGGCCACCTCCGCCCGGTGCCGGGTCGAACACCACATGAACGTGCATGGATCGCAAGGTTCCTCCCGAGGTGCCGCGGCTGCGCACTGACGCCGCAAGAACGTGGCTGCTCAGAGCGGCGTCACGGGCGCCGGGGAACGAACGCCCGCACACAGTTGCGACCAGGGCCCGCACCCCAAGGGCCGTGCGGTGACGGGGCGTTCGAACCACCCGGAGGTGTCGATGCCCCCCTTCGAGGGATTGCGCGGCACCAGCCACCGCTGTCGCCCCGGCGCACACGGCGGGAGGCCGCCTCCCCGAGGTGGGGAGACGGCCTCCGGTGTGCTGCGGGAGCTACGGGGTGGGGACGGGGAGAGGTGCCGTGCCGGGGACGGGGATGCTCCAGCGCTGCGTGGCAGGGCGGTTCCAGTCGTAGGGCTGCCGTCGGCTCGGCGGGCGCATCGCATGTGACGCCGACCGGCGAGAGAGGCGGCGCAAGGTCACTGGCTTCCCAGAATCTCGCACTCCAGTCCGAGAAGAAGGCGCTCGAAGGCTTGGGGTACCTTCCCGTAGCTTCCTGCATAGGTGCCCAGCGTGCAGATCAAGCCCGTCTCGTCAATCGCCATGAATTCCACCCCCTCCCGCGTCTGGCCAATCGGAAAGAGTGACAGCCCAAGCTCCTCGCCCCACTCGAGGAAGAGATCCTCTTCTCCCTCGCATTCCGACGGATCCAGGTCGAACGGCTCTCGTGCGCATTCTATGCCGGGGCCCGAGAACATGAACCGAAGTCCCCCGAACTCTGAAAGGAATGTACGGGCAGCCTCATGCGCAGGGAGTCCTGCCGCCTCGAAAGGTGTAATCCATGCGCTGGCGTCGATATTCCTGCCGGGCATCCACCCAGCCGCGTGGAGTTCCTCTTCCACGGCGGGAGAGAATCTACGGCTGCAATCCGATGATTCCGGCGACGTCATCGAGGTGAATTGGGTCATCCTTACCTCCCACGGTCGTGAAGCTCCGGCTGATGACGTGCGGTGCGAGCGGCCCCACTCCCCGCCCGGAAGTTCCTCCCCTTCGCCGACGGCGCGATCTACCACCCGGCCTCAGGCCGCTGCGTAGACCTCGGCAACTTCGACACCGCTCCAGGCACCCAGGCCGCCGGTGCTTCGGGGTGTCGTAGCGTGGGGCGATTGTCGGATTGGGTTAGGTTTGGCCCGGTATTTGGATCCGGCGTTCCGGGAGGGACACTCATGGCGATCGATCTGGACAAGGTGCTCGACAAGGCGTGGGCCGACAAGCCGCTCTCCGATGTGCTCGCGGCTCCCGTGGCCGCGCTGAAGGGCGTCAGTGAGAAGGACGGCGAGCTGCTGCGGGAGGCGTTCGGGGTCAAGACCGTCGCCGACTTCGGGCAGCTGAAGTACGTGCGGTGGGCGCAGGCGCTCGTCGCGCTGCATCACACCGTCAAGGTCTAGTCGCCGGTCGGTCGGCGGCGTGCAGTACTCGGTCCGGGTGGGCTGTGCGCTCGCCGGGCCAGGTGGTTCGCGTACTCGGGGTCCGCGGACCTGACCGCGAAAAGGCTGTCCTCCTCGCCCCTGAAAGGGGGAGGAGGACAGCCTTTCGTCGAGACCCGTCCGTGGGCTACTCGCCTTCGCCCTCCAGGTTGCCCTCCGTGTCCAGGTAGACCTGGCGGAGGGATTCCAGGATCTGCGGGTCCGGCTTCTCCCACATGCCGCGCGACTCGGCTTCGAGCAGGCGCTCCGCGATGCCGTGCAGGGCCCAGGGGTTGGCCTCCTCCAGGAAGGCGCGGTTGGTCGGGTCCAGGACGTACGTCTCCGTCAGCTTGTCGTACATCCAGTCCGCGACCACGCCCGTCGTGGCGTCGTAGCCGAAGAGGTAGTCGACCGTCGCCGCCAGCTCGAAGGCGCCCTTGTAGCCGTGGCGGCGCATCGCCTCGATCCACTTGGGGTTCACCACGCGGGCGCGGAAGACGCGCGAGGTCTCCTCGACCAGGGTGCGGGTTTTGACCGTCTCCGGGCGGGTGGAGTCGCCGATGTAGGCCTCAGGGGCGGTGCCGCGCAGGGCGCGGACCGTGGCCACCATGCCGCCGTGGTACTGGAAGTAGTCGTCCGAGTCCGCGATGTCGTGCTCGCGCGTGTCCGTGTTCTTGGCGGCGACCGTGATGCGCTTGTAGGCCGTCTCCATCTCCTCGCGCGCGGGGCGGCCCTCCAGACCGCGGCCGTACGCGTACCCGCCCCACACCGTGTACACCTCGGCGAGGTCCGCGTCCGTACGCCAGTCGCGGGAGTCGATCAGCTGGAGGATGCCGGCGCCGTACGTACCCGGGCGCGAGCCGAAGATACGGGTCGTCGCGCGGCGTTCGTCGCCGTGCAGGGACAGGTCCGCCTGGGCGTGGGCGCGGATGAAGTTCGACTCCGCGGGCTCGTCCAGGGACGCCGCGAGGCGCACCGCGTCGTCCAGGAGACCGATCACGTGCGGGAACGCGTCGCGGAAGAAGCCCGAGATGCGGAGCGTCACGTCGATGCGGGGGCGGCCGAGTTCCTCGAGGGGGATCGGCTCCAGGCCCGTGACGCGGCGCGAGGCCTCGTCCCAGACCGGGCGGATGCCCAGCAGGGACAGCGCCTCGGCCACGTCGTCGCCCGAGGTGCGCATCGCGCTCGTGCCCCACAGGGACAGTCCGACGGAGGGGGGCCACTCGCCGTTGTCCGTGCGGTAGCGGGTGAGGAGGGACTCCGCCAGGGCCTGGCCCGTCTCCCACGCGAGGCGGGAGGGGACGGCCTTGGGGTCGACCGAGTAGAAGTTGCGGCCCGTCGGGAGGACGTTGACCAGGCCGCGCAGGGGCGAGCCGGAGGGGCCGGCGGGGACGAAGCGGCCGTCCAGGGCGGCGACGACGTTGGCGATCTCGTCCGTCGTGCCGGCCAGGCGGGGGACCACCTCGCGGGCCGCGAAGGTGAGGACCGCCGCGACGTCCGCGGAGTGGCCCGCCGCGACCGAGGCCACCGCCGACGGGTCCCAGTCCGCGTCCTCCATCGCCTGGACCAGGGCGCGGGCCGTCTCCTCGACGGCGTCCGCCGAGGTACGGGTGGCCGCGGACTCGTCCAGGCCGAGCGCCTCGCGCAGGCCGGGCAGGGCCGTCGTACCGCCCCAGATCTGACGGGCGCGCAGGATCGCCAGGACCAGGTTGACCCGGGCGGCACCTGTCGGGGCGCCGCCGAGCACGTGGAGGCCGTCGCGGATCTGCGCGTCCTTGATCTCGCACAGCCAGCCGTCGACGTGGAGGAGGAAGTCGTCGAAGCCGTCGTCGTCCGGGCGCTCTTCGAGGCCGAGGTCGTGGTCGAGCTTCGCCGCCTGGATCAGGGTCCAGATCTGGGCGCGGATGGCCGGCAGCTTGGCCGGGTCCATCGCCGAGATCTGCGCGTACTCGTCCAGGTGCTGCTCCAGGCGGGCGATGTCGCCGTACGACTCCGCGCGCGCCATCGGCGGCACCAGGTGGTCGACCAGGGTGGCGTGCACGCGGCGCTTGGCCTGGGTGCCCTCGCCCGGGTCGTTGACCAGGAACGGGTAGATGAGCGGGAGGTCGCCGAGGGCCGCGTCGGGTGCGCAGGACGCGGACAGGCCGGCGTTCTTGCCGGGCAGCCATTCGAGGTTGCCGTGCTTGCCCAGGTGGATCATCGCGTCGGCGCCGAAGCCGCCGTCCTCCGCGCGGGCCTGGATCCAGCGGTACGCGGCCAGGTAGTGGTGCGAGGGCGGCAGGTCCGGGTCGTGGTAGATCGCGATCGGGTTCTCGCCGAAGCCGCGCGGCGGCTGGATGAGGATCAGGAGGTTCCCGCGGCGCAGGGCGGCGAGGACGATGTCGCCCTCGGGGTTGGCGGACCTGTCGACGAACATGTTGCCCGGGGCCTCGCCCCAGTGCTCCTCGACGCTCTCGCGCAGCTGGGCGGGGAGCGCGGAGAACCACCGCTTGTAGTCGGCGGCCGGGATGCGGACCGGATTGCGGGCCAGCTGCTCCTCGGTCAGCCAGTCCTGGTCATGGCCGCCGGCCTCGATCAGGGCGCGGATCAGCTCGTCGCCGTCGCCGGAGACCAGGCCCGGGATGCCCTCGGTGGGGCCGAAGTCGTAGCCGCCGGCGATCAGGGTGCGAAGCAGCTCCACTGCGCTGGCCGGGGTGTCGAGGCCGACCGCGTTGCCGATGCGGGAGTGCTTCGTCGGGTAGGCGGAGAGGACCAGCGCGACCTTCTTGTCGCGGCGGTCGATGTGGCGCAGGCGGGCGTGGCGTACGGCGATCCCCGCGACCCGGGCGGCCCGCTCGGGGTCGGCCACGTACGCGGGCAGGCCGTCCTCGTCGAGCTCCTTGAAGGAGAACGGGACGGTGATCAGACGGCCGTCGAACTCGGGCACGGCGACCTGCGTCGCGGCGTCGAGGGGGGAGAGGCCCTCGTCGCTCTCCTCCCAGTTGCTGCGCGAGCCCGTCAGGCACAGGGCCTGGAGGATCGGCACGCCGAGCGCGGCGAGCGCGCCCGCGTCCCACGACTCGTCGTCCCCGCCGGCCGAGGCGGTCGCGGGGCGGGTGCCGCCGGCCGCGAGGACGGTGGTGACGATCGCGTCCGCGGACTCCAGGGCCTGCAGGAGACCCGGTTCCGGCGTGCGCAGGGAGGAGACGTAGAGGGGGACCGGCTGGGCGCCGTGGGCCTCGATGGCCTCGCAGAGGGTGTGGACGAAGGCGGTGTTGCCGCTCATCTGGTGCGCGCGGTAGTAGAGCACGGCGACCGTGGGGCCGGTGGTCTGCCGCGCGGTGCGCTCCAGGGGGCCCCAGGTGGGGGAGGCGGCGGGCGGCTCGAAGCCGTGACCGGTCAGCAGGACGGTGTCGGAGAGGAACCGGGCCAGCTGGTCGAGGTTGGCGGGGCCGCCGTGCGCGAGGTAGCCGTGGGCCTCGGCCGCGATGCCGATCGGGACCGTGGAGGCCTCCATCAGCTGGGCGTCGGGGGCCTGTTCCCCGGTCAGGACCACGACCGGGCGGGTCTGGCCGGGGGCCAGGAGCAGGTCGAGGCCGTCCTGCCAGGCGCGGAGGCCGCCGAGGAGGCGTACGACGACCAAGTCGACTCCGTCGAGGAGGCCCGGGAGGTCATCGAGGGGGAGACGGGAGGGGTTGGCGAACCGGTAGGGGACGGGGCCGTCCGCCGTGTTCGCTGCGCGGGCGCTGAGCAGATCGGTGTCGGACGTCGACAGCAGCAGGATCATGCGGCGGCAGGCCTTCCTCGGGGTTTCCGCGCCCCGGGCAGTGAGGACAGCGGGAGTTCCTGACTTGCCCGGCGGTGTGGCTCTGCCGGGTTCACAGTGGCGGGACCGCGCCGGAATCTCACCGGGCTTCCTCCCATGTCGCCGTCCTCGGCGATGGCGGGCCGTGTGGTCCGCCGGAAGGTCATCTTAGGGGCGGGGCGGGGGGCGGCGCGTATGCGGGGGCGCTGCGCCGGCTTGGGCGGGTCTGGGGCGTGGCTGGGCGGGGCCGGTGGGGGGCGGGTGCGGCGCCGTTGCCGGGGCTCTGCCCCGGACCTCGCGCCTCAAACGCCGGCGGGGCTGGAGTTGGCGGGGCTGGAGTTGGTGGGGCTGGGCTGGTGGGCTGAGCTGGTGGGGTGGGTGCGGCGTCGTTGCCGGGGCTCTGCCCGGGGCCCCGCGCCTCAAACGCCGGCGGGGCTTGATTTGGCCGGGCTGGATCGCTGGTCAGGGTGGCGACGGACACAGGTCGGGGGACGGGAATCGTGGGTATGCTCGCCGCCATGCCCCAGCCCCCTTCCGCCGCATCGCGGGACGAACCCGTCATACGGGAACGCGGTGACGCCTGCCCCGGCGCACTGCGCCTGCACGCGGCTGACGACGGGTTCCTGGCGCGGGTCCGGATACCGGGCGGGCTGCTCGGCGGCGACGCGGCACGGTTGCTGGCCGATGCAGCCGACCGGCTCGGCGACGGGCACCTCGACCTCACCTCCCGCGGCAACGTGCAGCTGCGCGGCCTCGGCGCGAGCTGCGGCGGGGAGCTGGCCGGGCTGCTGGCCGACGCGGGGCTGCTGCCCGCGCCCACGCACGAGCGGGTGCGCAATGTCGTCTGCTCGCCGCTGACCGGCCTCGACGGGCGGGGGCTGCCCGACGTGTCGCCCTGGGTGGCGGAGCTGGACGGGCTGCTCTGCGCGAGTGACGCGGCGGCCGGGCTGTCCGGGCGGTTCCTCTTCGCTCTCGACGACGGCCGCGGTGACGTGACCTCGCTCGCGGCGGACGTGAACCTCACCGCGCACGGCGCCGACCGGGCCGTGCTCTGGGCGGGGGAGGACCCGCGGGAAGCGGTCCTCGTCTCCGCGCAGGACGGGCCCCGGGCCGCCCTGACCGCCGCCGAGTACTTCCTCGACGCCGTCCGGAACGCCGGGACCAAGGCCTGGCGGGTGGCCGAGCTGCCCCGCGAACACGCCCTGAGCCGTGAGGAGTTGGCCCGACGCCTGGCCGCCGCGGGGATCGGCTCGGTCGCGGCCGCCGACACGCCCCGCCGGGACGGCCGGCCGCCCGAGCCCGGCATCGTGGCCGGGCCCGTCGACGACATCGCCGGGCTCTCCGTGCTCGCGCCCCTCGGGCGGCTGACCACCCGGCAGTGGCGGCAGCTGGCCGATCTCATCGGCCGGGTCCGGCTGACCCCCTGGCGGGGGATCGTCGTCCCGGGCCTGCCCGCGCGCGAGGCGGCCCGCGCGCTCGACGGCCTCGCCGGCGCAGGACTGGTCACCGAGCCCGACAGCGCCTGGCGGTCCGTCACCGCCTGTACGGGGAAGCCTGGTTGCGCGAAATCCCTGGCCGACGTACGCGCCGACGCCCGGGCCGTCATGGAGCGGGCCCGCGGGCCGCTGGCCGTCCACTGGTCCGGATGCGAACGCCGCTGCGGGCATCCGCGCGGCGCCGCCTGGGTGGACCTGGTCGCGACCCCCGCCGGATACGACCTCCGTGTCGAGGGCCGCGCCCCGCGACTCGGCGTACCGGATCATGAGCTCGCCCGCGCCCTCGCGGACGCGCGTCAGTACGTACGGCAGGCAGCGCGTGCAGAGCGTGCGGCGCCCGCACCTCACCACCCTTTGGTTCTTGAAGACGCACAGCCCGACGACCCAGCGCAGAAATGAGCGAGTACACCGTGTTCGAGTACGAGAAGGACGGCGCCGCGATCTACCGCCAGTCCTTTGCCACGATCCGCGCCGAGGCGGACCTCTCCGGGCTGCCCGCCTCGGTCGCCCAGGTCGCGGTGCGCATGATCCACGCCTGCGGGATGACGGACCTCCCGCAGGACCTGGGGTACACCCCCGAGGTCGTGCTGCGCGCCCGCGCCGCGCTGGAGGCGGGTGCGCCGATCCTGTGCGACGTGCAGATGGTCGCCAGCGGGGTCACCCGCAAGCGGCTGCCCGCCGACAACGACGTGATCTGCACGCTCTCCGACCCGGCCGTGCCGGAGCTCGCCGCGAAGATGGGCACCACGCGCAGCGCCGCCGCCCTCGAAGTCTGGCGTGACCGGGGCCTGTTGGAGGGCTCGGTGATCGCCGTCGGCAACGCGCCCACCGCGTTGTTCCGGCTGCTGGAGATGATCGAGGAGGGCGCCCCGCGCCCGGCCGCCGTCATCGGGGTCCCCGTCGGCTTCATCGGCGCCGCCGAGTCCAAGGACGCGCTCGCCGCCCACCCCTCGGGGCTCGACCACCTGGTCGTGCGCGGCCGCCGAGGCGGCAGCGCCATCGCCGCGGCCGCCGTCAACGCCATTGCGAGCGTGGCCGAATGAGCACCGACGGCCAGGCGACGGCGCCGACCGGGCCGACCGGGCCGACCGGGCCGACCGGACCGACCGGACCGACCGGACCGACCGGGCCCACCGTGCCCACCGGACGCCTCTACGGGGTGGGGCTCGGGCCCGGTGACCCGAGCCTGATGACCCTGCGCGCCGTCGAGGTGATCGGCGAGGCCGACGTCGTCGCCTACCACAGCGCCCGCCACGGCCGCTCGATCGCCCGCTCGATCGCCGCGAAGCACCTGCGCGAGACGCACATCGAGGAGCCGCTGGTCTACCCGGTCACCACCGAGACCACCGACCACCCCGGCGGCTACCAGGGCGCGATGGAGGAGTTCTACGAGGCCGCCGCCGCCCGGCTGGCCGCCCATCTGGACGCCGGCCGGACCGTCGCCGTGCTCGCGGAGGGCGACCCGCTCTTCTACAGCTCGTACATGCACATGCACAAGCGGCTCGCGGACCGGTACGAGACCGAGGTGATCCCCGGCGTCACCTCGGTGAGCGCCGCCGCCGCCCGGCTCGGCACCCCGCTCGTGGAGGGCGAGGAGGTCCTCACCATCCTCCCCGGCACCCTGTCCGAGGAGGAGCTCACCGCCCGCCTCGCCGCCACCGACTCGGCGGTCGTGATGAAGCTCGGCCGGACCTTCCCGGCCGTGCGCGGCGCGATGGAGGCCAGTGGCCGGCTCGCCGAGGCCCGTTACGTCGAGCGCGCCACCATGGCGGGCGAGCGCACCGGGCTCCTCGCCGACACCGACCCCGACAGCGTGCCGTACTTCGCCGTCGCCGTGGTCCCCAGCCGCATCGGCAACCCGGGCAGCGTGCCGTCCGGCCCCGGCGAGGTAGCCGTCGTCGGCACCGGCCCGGCGGGTCCGCTGTGGCTCACCCCGCAGACCCGGCGCGCGCTGGCCGACGCAGAGGTGCTGGTGGGCTACACGACGTACCTGGACCGGATTCCCGTGAAGCCGGGGCAGATCCGGCACGGCTCCGACAACAAGGTGGAGTCGGAGCGCGCCGAGTTCGCCCTCGACCTCGCCCGGCGCGGGCAGCGCGTGGCCGTGGTGTCCGGCGGCGACCCCGGTGTCTTCGCCATGGCCACGGCGGTCCTGGAGGTGGCCGGGCAGGCGGAGTACAAGGACGTGCCCGTACGGGTCCTGCCGGGCGTGACCGCGGCCAACGCCGCGGCCGCAGCGGCCGGCGCCCCCCTCGGCCACGACTACGCCACCATCTCCCTCTCCGACCGGCTCAAGCCGTGGGAGGTCATCGCGGAGCGGCTGCGCGCGGCCGCCTCGGCCGACCTGGTGCTCGCCCTCTACAACCCCGGCTCGCGCAGCCGGACCTGGCAGGTGGCCCAGGCCCGCGAGCTGCTGCTGGAGCTGCGCGCGCCCGGCACCCCGGTGGTGGTCGCGCGCGACGTGGGCGGCCCGGAGCAGTCGGTGCGGATCGTCACGCTCGCCGAACTGGAGCCGTCCGAGGTGGACATGCGCACGATCCTGCTGATCGGCTCCTCGCAGACGCAGGTCACCGAGCGGCCCGACGGGTCACGGATTACGTGGACGCCGCGCCGCTACCCGTGACGGACCCGCAGGTGTGCTGAGGCCCGGGGCGGTTCACCGCCCCGGGCCTCGCCCCTTTTCAGGCCCGCGACCCGAGCCAGTGCAGGGCCGCGGCCACCGAATCCGCCTCCGCCACACCCTCCGGGACGGCGGGACGGCGTACGACGAGGACCGGGATGCCCGCCTCGCGGGCGGCCGTGAGCTTGGGGGCGGTGGCCGAGCCGCCGCTGTCCTTCGTCACCAGGACGTCGATCCGGTGCCGGGCGAGCAGTTCCCGCTCGTCGTCGAGGGTGAACGGGCCCCGCGCGAGCAGGACCTCGAGGCGCGGCGGCACCGGCGCCTCCGGCGGGTCCACCGAACGCACCAGGAACCAGGTGTCGGTGAGGTGCGCGAAGGTGTGCAGGCCCATCCGGCCGGTGGTGAGGAAGGCGCGGGCGCCGAGGCCGGGCAGCAGCGCGGCCGCGTCGGCGAGGGAGTCCGCGAAGGTCCAGTCGTCGTCGGGCTCCGGCGTCCAGCCGGGGCGCCGCAGCGCCAGCAGCGGGACGCCCGTGAGCGCCTGCGCATCGGCCGCGTTGAAACTCATCCGCTCCGCGAAGGGGTGGGTGGCGTCGATGACGCGCGTGACGTCGTGGACGGCGATCCAGGCCGCGAGGCCCGCGATGCCGCCGAAGCCGCCGATGCGGGTCTCGCCGGGCGGGAGGACCGGCGCCGCGACCCGGCCCGCCAGCGAGGTCGTCACCCGGTACGAGGGGTCGTGCGCCAGCGACTCCGCCAGCCGGCGGGCCTCCGTCGTGCCACCCAGGATCAGAACGTGATGGGCCGGGAGGGGGCCCGGTTCAGCAGACATGCCGGTCGCGCTCGGGGGAGTACAGGTGGCTGTCGCGGAACTGCTCCGCCCCCAGGGTGCGGCCCACCAGGATGACGGCGGTGCGGACCAGGCCCGCCTCCTTCACCTGGGCGGCGATGTCGGCCAGGGTGCCGCGCAGGATCAGCTCGTCGGGGCGGCTGGCCATCGCCACCACGGCCACCGGGCACTGGGCCCCGTAGTGCGGCAGCAGTTCGTCGACGACCCGGTCGACGTAGCGGGTGGCCAGGTGCAGGACCAGCAGCGCGCCGCTGCGGCCGAGCGTGGCCAGGTCCTCGCCGGGCGGCATGGGGGTGGCCTGCTGGGCGATCCGGGTCAGGATGACGGTCTGCCCGACGGTGGGGACGGTCAGTTCCCGCTTGAGCGCGGCGGCCGCCGCGGCGAAGGCCGGAACGCCCGGGACGACCTCGTAGGGGATGCCGGCCGCGTCGAGGCGCCGCATCTGCTCCGCGACCGCGCTGAAGATCGACGGGTCGCCGGAGTGCAGCCGCGCCACGTCCTGGCCCGCCGCGTCGGCCCGTACGCACTCGGCGATGATCTCGTCCAGGTTCAGCTGCGAGGTGTCGACCAGCCGGGCGTCCGCCGGGCACTCGGCCAGCAGTTCGCGCGGCACGAGGCTGCCCGCGTACAGGCAGACCGGGGCGGCGGCCAGGGTCCGGGCACCGCGCACCGTGATCAGGTCGGCGGCGCCGGGGCCCGCGCCGATGAAGTACACGGTCATTTCTGATCCTTCTCCTCGGTCGACTCGGTCGACTCGGTCGAGCCGGCTGACCCGGTCGAGCCGTATGACCCGGTCGACTCCGTCTTCGTCACTGACCACTGGGTGACGGGCATCGCCTGCCGCCAGCCCGTGAAACCGCCGACCGGCACGGCGTGCGCGACCGCCAGCTTCACCAGTTCGCCGCCGTGGCGCCGGTAGCGGTCGGTGAGGACCGCCTCCGACTCCAGGGTGACGGTGTTGACCACCAGCCGGCCGCCGGGGGCCAGCGCGGCCCAGACCGCGTCCAGCAGACCGGGCGCGGTCAGCCCGCCGCCGATGAACACGGCGTCGGGGGCGGGGAGACCGGCGAGTGCCTCCGGCGCGGCGCCGACGACCACGCGCAGGCCGGGTACGCCGAGCGCCGCCGCGTTACGGGTGATCCGCGCGGCGCGCTCCGGGACGCGCTCCACCGCCACCGCCCGGCAGGAGGGGTGCGTCCGCATCCACTCGATGCCGATGGAGCCGGAGCCGCCGCCGATGTCCCACAGCAGCTCGCCGGGGGCCGGGGCCAGCGCGCACAGGGTCGCGGCCCGGACGTGCCGCTTGGTGAGCTGGCCGTCGTGTTCGTACGCGGCATCCGGCAGGCCGGGGGTCGCGCCGAGGCGCGGCGCGTGGTGGGACGGGTCGCGGCGGCAGTCGAGGGCGACCACGTTGAGGGGATCGCCGGGCGCGTGGTCCCAGCTGTCGGCCCGGCCCTCGTACGCGTCCTCGCGCTCGGAGCCGAGCTGCTCCAGCACCCGCATCCGGCTCGGGCCGAAGCCCCGCTCTCGAAGCAGAGCAGCGATCTCGTTGGGGGACGCTGCTCCGGCGCTGAGCACCAGCACCCGGCGCCCCTCGTGGAGCGCGGCCGCGAGCCGGGCCATCGGGCGGCCGACCACCGTGATCACCTCGGTGTCCTCCACCGGCCAGCCCAGGCGGGCGCAGGCGTAGGACACGGACGAGGGGTGCGGGTACACGTGCAGCGAGTGCGGCCCGAGCTCCTCGGCGAGGGCGCGGCCGATCCCGTAGAACATCGGATCGCCGCTGGCCAGCACCGCGATCCGGCGGCCCGCGTGCTCGGCCATCAGCTTGGGTACGGCCGGCCGCAGCGGGCTCGGCCACGCCACCCGCTCACCGGCGCACTCGGCGGCGGGCAGCAGGTCCAGCTGGCGCGGCCCGCCGATCAGCACCTCGGCCGAGGACAGGGCGGACCGCGCGGCGGCGGTGAGCCCGGTCCAGCCGTCTGCGCCGAGGCCGACGACCGTCGCGAGTATGGGGGGCGGTGCGGAGCTCACTGCGCGGTTCCTCGGGGACGGGATGGGGAGAGCGGGCGACTCGCAGCCTACTGGCCTGCGGATCCGGGTCCCGCGCCCACCCTCGCGACACCAGTGCGGCATCTTCGTGCACCTCTCCGCGGGGCACCTGCGCGGGCACCTGCGCGGGCATCTTCGCGGGCCCCGTCGTGGCCCCGTCATGGCACCTTCGTGGTGCTTTCCCGGGTCCGTCGCGACGCTCTCCGTCTACCCTCGGTAACCCCACCCCTTCGCGAGGGAGCTGCCATGCCCGGCTGGAACGCCGTGAACATCCCCGACCAGCGCGGCCGGACCGCCGTCGTGACCGGGGCCAACAGCGGGATCGGCTACGTCACCGCCCGGGAACTCGCCCGGCGCGGCGCCCAGGTCGTGCTGGCCTGCCGCAGCGCGGCGCGCGGCCGGGCCGCCGTCATCCGGCTGCGCGCGGAAGTGCCGGACGCGGAGGTGGAGTTCGTACCGCTGGACCTGGCCGACCTGGCCTCCGTACGGGAGTTCGCCACCGCGTACGGCAGCCGGCGCGCCTCGCTGGACCTGCTGATCAACAACGCCGGCGTGATGGCGCTCCCGTACGGGCGGACCGCCGACGGGTTCGAGACGCAGTTCGGGGTCAACCACCTCGGGCACTTCGCCCTGACCGGCCTGCTGCTCCCGAGGCTGCGGGCGGCCGCCCCCGGGGCCCGGATCGTCAACGTCTCCAGCGGCTTCCACGTCCTCGGGAAGGCGGGCTTCGCCGACGGCGGCCTCGGCCACAGCGGTGGCGGCGGCCTCGACAGACTCGGGGGCCTCGACGGCGAGCACGGCTACCGCCGCTGGGCCGCCTACGGCCGCTCCAAGGCCGCCAACCTGCTCTTCACGCACGAACTGTCCCGCCGCTTCACCGCCGCGGGCTCCACGATCACCGCCGCCGCGGCCCACCCCGGCTACGCCTCCAGCAACCTGCACGCCGGAGCGTCGACCCTGGAGGGCCCCACCCTCAACTCGCGCGTGGCGGCGTTCGGCAACGCGGTCGTCGCCCAGCCCACCTCCGCGGGCGCGCTGCCCACCCTCTACGCGGCCACCGCGCCCGGGGTCGGGCCGGACGCGTTCATCGGCCCCCGGTTCGGCTGGCGCGGAACGCCGGTGCGGTCCTGGCGGGCGAAGTGGACCCTCGACGACACGTCCGGCGAACGGCTCTGGGCCGCCTCCGAGAAGCTCACGGGAGTCTCGTACGGATCCCTGCCGCGCTGAGCCGGTCGGCCGGTCGGCCGGTCGGTCAAGCTCGGGAGATACGTCGTGCGGGTCGGCGGTGCGTCGGCGGCCGCCGTCCCGCCCGGCGTTCTAGCGTGAACGCATGGAACAGCGCATCACCCTGGTCACTCTGGGCGTTTCCGATCTCGCACGCGCCAAGGGCTTCTACGAGGCCCTGGGCTGGCGGGGCCAGGAGGTCGAGGAGACGGTCTTCTTCCAGGCCGGCGGGCTCGCGCTGGTGCTGTGGGATCGGGACAAGCTGGCCCGCGACTGCGGCGTGGAGCCCGGACCGGCAGCCGGGTTCGGCGGGATCGCCCTGTCCCACAACGTCCGCTCCGAGGCCGAGGTGGACGAGCTGCTCGCCGCCGTACGACGGGCAGGCGGCACCATCACCAAGCCCGCGGCCGTCAATGCGATCGGGTTCTACTCCAGCGCTTTCGCGGACCCGGACGGCCATTGCTGGGAAGTCGCGTACAACCCGGGATTCACCCTTGCCGCAGACGGCTCGGTCACCCTGCCCGACTTCGGCGGTGCGGCGAACTGATCGAGGCCCGACTCATGGAGGAGACGCCGTGCGCAGTGCTCCACCGGCCGGCAGCCCCGCCGAGCCGGGCACCTGCCGGCCCCCGTACGCGAGCACGCCCGCGCCGGCAGAGCGCACGGCAGAGGTGGCACGGTGACGGCGGCCGGCAGTGACACCCCGCCCCGGGGCGCCTTCGCGGGGCTGCTCGCCGAGGCGCGCGCCGCCCTGCCCGGCATCGTGGCACTGCGCCGCAGCATCCACCGCTTCCCCGAGAGGGGCACGCACCTGCCCCGCACCCAGCAGGCGGTCCTGGAGGCGCTGGGCGGGCTGGGGCTGGACCTGGCGACCGGCTCCCGTCTGAGTTCGGTCACCGCCACCCTCGAAGGCGCCCTGCCCGGCCCCACGGTCCTGCTGCGCGCCGACATGGACGCGCTGCCCCTGGACGAGGAGACCGGTCTGGACTTCGCCTCCCAGGTGCCGGGCTCCATGCACGCCTGCGGACACGACACCCACACGGCCATGCTGGTCGGGGCCGCCCGGCTGCTCGCGGCCCGCCGCCCGTTGCTGGCCGGCCGCGTCGTCTTCATGTTCCAGCCCGCGGAGGAATCCGGGGGCGGCGCCCGGCAGATGATCGACGAGGGGGTGCTGGAGACCGCCGACGGCAGTGGCGTGGCGGCCGCGTTCGCCCTGCACATCACCACGCGCTTCGAGAGCGGCACCCTGCACCTGCGGCCGGGCCCCACCTTCGCCGCCTCCGACGGGCTGCACGTGACCGTACGCGGCCGCGGCGGACACGCCTCGGCACCGCACCGGGCCCTCGACCCCGTCCCCGTCGCCTGCGAGATCGTCCAGGCCCTGCAGTCCATGGTCACGCGGACCGTCGACGTCTTCGATCCGGCCGTGGTCACCGTCGCCTCGATCCACGCGGGCACGACGGCCAACGTCATCCCCGAGACCGCCGAGATCCGCGGCACCTTCCGCACCCTCTCTCCCGACACCCGGCAACTGGTGCGCGACGGCATCACCCGCATCGCCCACCACATCGCCGCTGCTCACGGCGCGCACGCCGACGTCACCCTGACCGAGGGCTACCCGCCCGTGGTCAACGACCCCGCCCGCACAGCGGCCCTGCACGACACCGCGGTCACCCTCCTCGGGCCCGACCGGGTCCACCACCTGCCCGCACCGTTCATGGGCGCCGAGGACTTCTCCTACGTCCTGCAGCGAGTCCCGGGCGCGATGGCCTTCCTCGGGGCCCGCCCGCCCGGCACCCCACCCGCCGGGGCCCCCGACATCCATTCCAACCGTGTCGTCTTCGACGAGAACGCCCTGGCCACAGGAGCCGCCCTCCACGCCGCCGCGGCCCTGCAAGCCGGACCCCTGCCCGACGCCGTCCCGTGCGTACGGCCGGGGACATGACGTCTCGGGCGTAGGAACGAAGGAGAGACGTCCTGTCCGACGGCTGCGGGACCAGTCGCGTGATCGACCGGACGCGTCCTGGCCTTCGGGACGGCTCCACCCGGATCCCGGCACCTTCATGCCCGCACCCACGTACGCCTGTTCACCCTCCGGATACGCCTCCGCCGTCGAGCCGCATGCAGGCCCGGGTGCTCCGCGGGCACGCGCGTCACCGTCCGGTCCGCGGACATGGGACGGAAATCCGGGCTGGACAAGTAGGCGAGGGTGGCCGGCCCCAGGACCTCGGCGACGGGCAGCCTGGCCCGGAGCACATCCGTCTGGACGAGAGCCGCAGGGGGCACCGCAACAGCGGCCTTGCGCACATGGACGGCAACCTCGGCCGTCGGCTGCACAACGTCATCACCGGCTCGATCAGGGAACTCCTCGGCGGGCCGGGCCCTGTCGTTGGGATCACCGCGCCAGGCCGGACCCACCTCGCCACCGCATCAGGTCAGATGCTGCCGAAGGGTTCGGGGTAGACGAATTCGCCTTGTACGGACGGATCGTAGGCAGCCAGGGTGCGGATCTGAAACAGGTGCTCCCAGGCGCGGGCAGGTGCGCGGCATTCCAGGGGGGAGCTGTCACCGTGCGTCGCGTAGCCGGAGTAGGTACGCCGCAGTCAGGGACACGGCACGGTCGTCGTCATGCGACAGCTCCGCGAGGGCGCGTGACGCCGTCGGCCCGGGGACGGCCGCCAGGGCTTGGGTCAGCCGTCCGCGTGCAGGGGCTTCGGCGGTGGGGTGGGCGAGGCGGTCGACGAGCCTCGTCGCGATCCGATCCGCGGTCGCGGTGTCGCTCGCCAGCACGCTCAGGGCATCGGCTGCATCGACGTCGTTCCTTCCTTCCACGATCATGTCGACGAGCGTCGGGACCGCATCGGCCACTCCACGCGTCCCGAGCGCCAGAGCCGCGTACCCGCGGACCACCGGGTCGGGGTGGGCGAGGGCCTGCCGCAGCTGCGCGGTGGCCTCGCCGCCGGGCATCGCGGCGAGGGATCGAACGGCACGTTTCCGCACCGCGGCAACCGGTGAGCCGAGGCCGTCCGCCAGCAGTGCGGGGACGCCGTCGCCCGATCGGGCCAGCGCCCACCGAAGGGCTCCGGCGACGTTCGGCTCCGTCTCGCTCAGCGCCGCCTCGACCAAGGCCTCCACCGGTACCGGAACCTCGCCGACCGAGGAAAGGGCCGCGCGCTGGCGCGCGTCGGCGCTCTGCGACCCCAGTGCCTGGAGGAGCGCGACGACGTGGAGGACGTCCTCCCAGCCCGAGGGCTCCGCGGCATCGATCCGGCGGAGCCGTGTGAGCAGTTCCGTCTCGGCCGCGATGCGTTCGCGCGTCTGACGGACGAGGTCGCCGACGAGCGCCGAGGGCGTGAAGCCGGGATCGTCGAGCGCGCGCCCGATCTCGCGCAGCGACAGCCCCAGCGACCGCAGGCTCTCGATGTGGAAGATCCGCCGGATGTCCTCCTTGGAGTACTCCCGATAGCCGGAGCCCGTACGACCCGAAGGCCGCACCAGGCCGAGCGACTCGTAGTGCCGGAGCATGCGGGCACTGACGCCGGACCGTCGTGCCACCTCACCGATCAACACGTCCTATCGTCCCTCTCGGCCGGACCCGCCGAGGGCCACGACGCGCTTGGCCTCCTCGATCGCGAACTCGAATCCGGCGTCCGGCTCGCGCAGCAGCCGTTCTGTGGCGAGCGCGTGCGCTCGCACGCCCGGATCAGGGGCCGTGGTCGCAGCACGCAGCGCCGGCACGATCACTTCCCCCAGCGCGACCAGGGCCCGGCTGAGACTCAGCTGCGTCTCCCGCTCACCGCGCCCGAGCTGCGTCGCCAGCACCGCGGCCAACGCGGACTCCTCGCCTTCCGGTACGAGCACGACCGCGGTCCGCCAGGCGCTGCGCGCCACCTCGTCGTCGGCGTCGGACAACAGCGCCCGAGTGATCGCCGGCCACGCCTGCCGGTCCCCGATCTTGGACAGCGTGTGCAGCGCCTGGCTCCGCGCCTGCGCACACTCCGAGCGGACTTCGCGGATCAGCGCGGGGAGCGTCACGGACACCGGGTGCCGGGTGAGCGCCCAGGTCAGGCTGTCCCGGACGAAGAACTCGGGCTCGATCGCGCACCGCTCGACGAGCTTGTCGACGAAGCGCGGGTCAGGCGCCGTGCCGACCGCCAGAGCAGCCCGCAGCCGCACGGACGACCTACCGTCTTCCAGCCCCTGGAGCGCTGGTACCGCATCCGTGTCCTGTCTCTCGACCGTCATCGAGACCACCTCCTGGGCCAGCAGTGAAAACCCTGTCACCGTGTCAAGGTCAAACAGGCCCCCGCTGCGCGACCGGTCGGGATCAAGGGGCCCAGGGGAGTCGTAGCGCCTCGATGTCCGTGTCGTTGAGGAGGGCCTCGACGAGCGGGGCAGGGCCCGCGACCTTGGTGGCCCAGAGGTCGTGGTCCGTGCAGATGACCCAGGAGCGGTCCTGGGCCCAGAGGTTGGACGGGGTCCACCCGTCCTCCTCGGGGTGGTCGTACAACGCCTTGGCGTCCGCGAGCGCGCCGGCCCGGACGTGCAGGTTGCCGAAGTCCTCGGCCCTCTGCACCAGCGGGTTGTAGTAGGCCAGGCAGCGGGACTCCGCACCCTGCGGGCTGTGCTCGGCGAGGATGTCGACCAGGCGGTTCCAGTCGGTCCGGTCCAGACGGCCCTCGGACGGCCCCGTGATGCCGACCGGCCAGCCGCTCGGCTCCCGGAGCGAGGGGAAGGAGCGGTAGCAGGGCAGCCGCCCCTCGGGCGCCACGGGATCACCGGTCCGCCGCGAGAGTTCCGCCCAGCGCAGCCGGCGCCAACGGGGGCCGCGGGGCTCGCCCGGCGTGCCCCCGAACACGTCCGCGGGGTCGAGGCCCGGGATGATCTCGGGCCCGCCGCCATTCAGCACGGCCCGTTCGTACGCGGTGTACGACATGCCGGTCGGCCCGAGTTCGTGTTCGTACATGGAGTGGAGCACCCAGGCGGCGTCGGGCAGTGCCGGCGGCATGAAGCCGGTGAGCCCGTCGTCGTCGGCCAGCTCGCGCAGCCAATCGGTTTCCCCGGCCGCGGCCAGCGGCCACCGGGCGGTCGCCCGAGCAGCGGATGTCTCGTTCATCCGTTCAGGATCCCACCCGCCGCCGGAGCGAACGCCGGGATCGGTCACAGCAGCGGCACGGCCCCGCCGTGTGGGACGCGGCCGCCGCCGTGCGTGATCGCCCGGGGCGCGTGTCCGGCACCTGGTCGGGCCTCGGGCCTCGGGCCTCGGGCCTCGGGCGTCGGGCGTCGGGCGTCGGGAGTCGATCGGCCGGGGGTGGTGTGGCGTGGAATGTGTGCGGGGTGGTGTGGTGCCCACGGGGCGGCCGAGGGTCCGGATGTGCGCGGGCGCCCCTGGTATGAGTCCGTCCGCCCCCGGGTCGCCTCCGGGCGCCCCGGCTCGGGCCTGACCCGGGCGCCCCCCTGCGCTGGAGACTCGGCGGCATGAGTGACGACGATCAGGACAACCACCCAGAAGCCCACGACCACGCGGTGGTCCTCGGGGCGGGCGTGGCCGGGCTGTTGGCGGCGCGGGTGCTCGCCGACCGGTTCGCGCGCGTGACCCTCGTCGAACGGGACGAACTGCCCGGGGACGCCCCCGCCTTCCGCCCGGGGCTCCCGCAGTCCCGGCACGTGCACGTGCTGTGGTCGCGGGGCGTGGCGCTGATCGAGGAACTGCTGCCCGGGGTCACGGACCGGCTGCTGGCCGGCGGGGCCCTGCTGCTGGGACACCCCCGGGGACTTCCTCTGGCTGAGCCCCGCCGACTGGTTCCACCAGGTGCCGGGCGAGAAGGTGCTGCTGGCGAGCCGGGAGCTGCTCGACTGGACCGTACGCCGGGAGGTCCTGCGGCACGAGCGGATCCGGCTCCGCTCCGGCAGCCCGGCCACGGGACTCGTCGGCGGGCCGGACGGCCGCTCGGTGACCGGCGTGGAGTTCCGCGACGGTGACCCGCTGGCCGCGCGGTTCGTGATCGACGCGACGGGCCGGACCTCCAAGGCCCCGGCCTGGCTCGCGGCCCTCGGCCATCGGGCGCCGGCGGTCACCCGATACGACTCCGGTCTCGGATACTCCAGCCGCCACTACGAGATTCCGCCCGATCCGGCGCGCCGCTGGCAGGGCATGTACGTGCAGGGCCGCCCGGACGTCCCGCGCGGGGCGGTGCTCGTACCCCAGGACGGCGGCCGGTGGCTGGTGACGCTCATCGGCAACGGCGAGCACGCCCCACCCACCAAGGACGAGGACTTCCTCGACTTCGCCCGCAGTCTGCGCAGCCCCGCGCTCTACGACGCCCTCCGCGAGGCGACGCCCCTCACCTCCGCCACCGGCTTCCGCTCCACCGCGAACGAATGGCGCCACTACGAGCGCATGGACCGCTGGCCCGCGGGCTTCGTGGTGCTCGGCGACGCGGCCTGCCGGTTCAACCCGGTGTACGGGCACGGGATGACGGTGGCGGCGCTGGCGGCGGACGCCCTGCGCAAGGAGATCCGCGACCTGGAGCCGCGGAACGTCCCCGCGGCTGCCCGCCGCATCCAGCGCAGGACGGTGGCCACCGCGGAGGTGGCCTGGCAGATCGCCACCAGCGAGGACATGCGGTACGCGGAGACGGACGGCCCGCCGCCGGACCGGGCCACCCGGTTCCTGCAGCGCTACATGTCACGGGTGATGGTGGGCGCCAACACCGACCCGGCGATCTCCCGCCGGTTCTTCGGGGTGCTGTCGCTGTCCACCTCGCCGAACGCCCTGCTCGGCCCGTCCACAGTGGTCCGGGTCCTGTCCAAGTGGCGCCTGCCGACGGCCCCGACGGCCACCGCCTACCCGCCCCACCACAGCCCGCCGCAGCTCCGGACCCCGCAGGGTTAGGGGGCACCGGGGCACCAGGGAGGCGGGACACCAGGCACCAGGGCGGCGGGGTCAGGCCGGTTCGGGGCGCAGGGAGCGCCAGATGTGGTCGGGGAGGTAGCGGGCCGCCTCGGAGAGGTCGATCTCGTAGGTGCTGGACAGCCAGCGGCGGGCGGCCTCGGCGAGGGGGCCCATCACCAGGACCTCGATGACGGGGGCCGGGAGGAGGGCGATCTCGCCGCGCTCCATGCGCACCCCCAGCCAGTCCATGATGGCCGCGAACTTCTCCGCCTTGGCCGCGCCGATCTCCTCGGCGTGGGCCACGAGGTAGCCGGAGTAGGCGGAGGCGTGCAGGAACAGCGCGACGTCGCGGTGTTCCTGAGTGAAGGTCAGGTAGGCGGTCACCCACGAGCGCACACCGGTGCGGGCGGTACGGCAGCGGGTGAGGGCGGCGACCATGTCGTCGCACAGCATGTCCATGCACCGGATGTAGAGCGCGGCGGCCAGGCCGTCGAAGCTGCCGAAGTGGTGGTAGAGGCTGCCGAGGCTGACCCCGCTGGCCGAGACGACCGCGGTCACCGTGAATCCCTGCTGACCGGACTCGGCGAACACCCGCAGCGCGGTGGTCAGGAGGAGGTCGACAGTGGCCTCGCCGCGTTGTTGCTTAGGAGACATGCTGCGGTCCCGTCGGTGTGCGTCGTGAGGGGGTCCGGGCCGCGGACACCCGAAATCTGCCCGCTCCGAGCCTAGCAACGCCGTGTAACCGCAGGACCTTTCTGGACATGTCCTCCCTGGGGAGGGGAGGGGAGGGGAGGGGAGGGGAGGGGAGGGGAGGAGGGCCGTTCAGGGGTTCAGGGGGACGTCGTGGTGCGTTCGTACAGGGCGCGGGCGTCGTCGCCGAAGTAGCTGCTGTACGAGGTCTCCTCGTCGCCGCCCCCGTCGCGGCCGCCGATCACCCCGATCAGCGTGCGGCCGTCGGTCAGCACCGGACCGCCGCTGGTGCCGTTGGGCACGTCCGCGCAGTCCAGCCGCAGCTGCGTCGGCCCCTCGGCGACGGCGGTGTTGTGGCACTCCAGCGGCTGCTCGGAGGCGTTCGGATAGCCCACGAGCCGGGCGGGTGCGGGGAGTTCGGGCCGGAAGGCGATGGTCTGGGACCCGGTGACGTCCTCCAGCCGCTGGCCCGGGTAGCCGGGACGGCGCAGCCGGATGAAGGCGATGTCGTGGTCGGGGTCCTGGTCCTCGGTCCAGCGCGGGTCCACGTCGATCCGGGTCGGCACCCAGATGCCGTACGGTGCCACGCCGTCCCGGTAGCCGGGGGCGAAGGCGAGGTTGGTGCGGAAGCCGCCGCCGTACACGCAGTGGGCCGCGGTGACGATGAGGTCGCCGCCGGGGGAGTGGACCACGACGCCCGAGCAGTGGTGGTCGGGGTCGCCGTCGGTGCCGGGGGAGAAGAGCGCGCCGATCGCGGGCTCGGCGGGGGTGGGACGCGCCTCCAGGGGGTCCGAGGGCTGCCACCCGGCGGACCGCCAGTCCATCCGCGCGCCGCCGTCGGCGAAGGCCTTGCCGTCCCTCGGCGGCTCCGGGTCCTCCCGGACGATCCCGTCCAGCACGGCGGACGCCGTCCGGTCGGCACGCTCGGGGTCCTGCTGGTAGACGCCCGTCGCCGGATCCCCGGCCGCGCGGTTGGCGGCGATGCCGCGCAACTCCCGGACGACGTAGCCTAGTCCGACGAGGAGCAGGACGCACAGGAGGCCCACGAGCACGGATCCCCGTACGGCGGTCCGCCCCCGCTCGCGCCCGTGAACCTTGCTGGACATGCACAACTCCCGACCCCGAACACCTTCCGACTCTCCGTTCGATGGGGGACCGACGTCCGGGGTTCCGAAGACGGGACGTGTCCGTTCTCACAGTGCGGCGGCGGACTTGGTCGGGTCACGCCAAACTGGCCCCATGGATTCGGGACTTGCGGCGCTGGTCGGCGCCGCCATCGGCTCAGCCGCCTCGTTGGGCGCGGCGTTGGTGAGCGGACGTGTGCAAGCGCGTTCGCAGCACGGGCAATGGCGTCGGCAGGTCCGCCGGGAGGCCTACACCCAGTACCTCACCGCACTGCACGACCGCGACGTCGCCCTGGACGAGGTCCTGCGCGCCCTCGGACCGGATGCCGAACCCCCGCACGCCGTCGAGGAGCGCGTCCGGGAGTTCGTGAGGCTGGCCCGCCAGGTCCACCGCTCCGCTGAGGTCGTCCTCCTGGAAGGACCCGCATCCGTGGCCGAGGCCGTGTCCGGTGTCTCCGAGGCGTCGGCCGCGCTCTCCGCGGTGATGCGCACCATGGTCGCGCGCGCCCGGGAGGGCGACTCCTCGCTCCACTCGGAGGACTCGGCCCTCGCCGCCGAGCGCTCCGCCGCCCTGTGGGACGCCGTGGGCCGGTTCCGCCACGCGGGCCAGGAGGTCCTCGACGGCGCCGGAGCCCGACGGCGCCCCCGCGCCGTCCCGGGCGGCTGACCTGCCGACGTGCCCGCCGGGCCCGTGAGGAGGGTCCCGGCCGGCCGCCGGTCCTCGTCCTCGGTGGTCCGGGATCCGCCGTCCGTGCCAGGGACGCCCCGAGGCACCCTCGGCCCTGAACTCGTCTTTCTGTACCCTCTGTTACCCGCGCGGCGCTATCGTGCCCGGGCGGGGTCGACTGCACGAGGGGGGCGGGGCAGCGATGCGATTTCTCTTTGTCCACGGCACGGGAGTGCGGCGCGAGCGGCACGACAGACTGTTCGCGCTGGTCCGGGAGCGGCTGACGGCCCGGTTCCCCGACGCGGCCGTCGACTCCTGCTACTGGGGCGACCGGTTCGGGGCGACCCTCGGCGCGGGCGGCCGGTCCGTGCCGGGACTGCGGCCCCGGCCGGAGGCCGCGCCCGACCCCGTGGACGCGGAGACGGCCGAATGGGCGCTGCTCCTCGCCGACCCGCTGTGCGAGCTGCGGGTCCTGGCCGAGGCCGGCTGGGAGGGCGGGGACGCGCACGACGACGGCTTCGCGATGCCCGGCGTACAGCCCGCCGGGGCCCGGGTCCTCGCGCTGCTGACCTCCTTACCGCCCGCGCCGCCGCCCACCGGGGACGAGCTCGGCGCCCTGCTGCACGGCACCGGCCTCGCCGCCGACTTCGCCGACGCCCTGGAGTCCACCGCCCGCTCCGCCGAGGCGGCCCGGGCCGGGGACCGCGCCGCCGAGGAGCCGCAGGCCCGGGAGCTGGCCACCGCGCTGGCCCGGTCCGTGACCGCCGCCGCGCTCGCCGCCGCCGGGGCCGAGGCCGACTGCACCGGCGCCGAACGCGACCGCCTCGTCGAACTGCTCACCACCCGCCTCGGCGGTGACGCCCGGGTGCCCGGAGCCCGCGCGGCCGCCGTCCTGGGCCGCCTCGCCCTGCGCGTCACCACCCAGCCGCTGCTCAACGCCTGGCGCGGCTCCCTCACCGTCGGCGCCACTCCCGCACTCGGCGACATCCTGCGCTACCAGGCCCGCGGCCACGAACTGCGCGACTTCCTGCACGCCCGGATCGCCGCCGGACCGGGCCCGACCGTACTCATCGGCCACAGCCTCGGCGGGATCGCCCTGGTCGACCTCCTCGCCCTCGCCGCGGCCCGCGGTGAGGCCGTCCCCGGGGCGCGCCTGCTGGTCACCGTGGGCTCCCAGGCCCCGTTCCTCTACGAGCTCGGCGCGCTGACCGCGCTCGAACCGGGCGCGAAGCTCCCGTACGGCTTCCCGCGCTGGCTCAACGTCTACGACCGCCAGGACGTGCTCGCCTACCTCGCCGGGCCCGTCTTCCCCGGCGACCCGCGCGTGACCGACCACGAGGTCGGCAGCCGGCAGCCCTTCCCGGCCTGCCACAGCGCCTACTGGAAACAGGACTCCCTCTACGAGCGGATCGAACAGGCGGTGACCGAGGCGGAGATCGGGTGACTGCGTGACTCCCGCCGACTTCCTGCCCCCGGCCCTCGGGCCGCGGCGCACCTTCGCGCTCGTCGCCGGGGTCGAGCGCTACGACATCAGCCACCGCTGGAACCTGCGCGGCCCGGCCCGCGACGCCCTGCGCTTCGCCCGGTGGCTGACCGGGCCCGCGGAGGTGCCGCCCGGCAACGTCCGGCTGCTGCTGTCCCCGCTCGACGAACCGGACGCACTCGACTGGTCGGACTCCCCGGCCATGGCCGACCTGCGCACGGCGTACCGGCCGGCGACCGAGGAGAACGTGAAGTCGGCGCTGCTCGACGAACTCCCGCAGTGCGACGGCGACCTGCTGTGGATCTTCTGGGCCGGGCACGGCTACCTCGGACCCCGCCAGGAGCTGATGCTGCCTTGCGCCGACGCCCGCCCCAGCCAGATCCGCCACCTGAACCTCGACTCGGCGCTGCGCTGGTGGCGGACCGACCTGGTCAAACAGCGCCGCTTCCCGCTCCAGGCCGCACTCGTGGACTCCTGCCGGGTCGACGCACCCCGCGACACCCGCTGGAACTTCGGCAACAACGACTACGGCGGCGGCAGTTCGGTGCCCGGCCGGCGGCAGTTCCGGCTCTACGCCTCCCGCGAGGGCGAGGCCGCGCAGAACGACGCCGAGCGCGGCGCCGGCCGGTTCACCGAGGCCCTGATCGGCGAACTCGGAGGCCGTTCCGTACGGGAGAGCGTCAGCGGGCTGCCCGTCGCCGCCCGCAGCATCCACCGCACCTTCCGGGAACTGCGCGAGCGCGGCGAGGGCTGGCAGCTGCCGCAGTTCCTCGTCGACCGGGACTGGGACGCCTGCTCCTTCCTCGACGACGACCTGCCCGGGGCCGCACTGCCCCGGGCGGGACGGCTGGACCAGCAGGCCTGGGACGGGCTCGGCGACCTGTTCGAAGGCCGCGACCTGCCCGCGTGCGCCTACGAGGCCTACGCGTGGGCGTTCAAGGCGGCCGGCTGTACGACCCCGGTGCGCGCCGGCCTGCCGGGCGACGGCCTCCTGGAGGTGGCCCAGGACCTGGACGAGCGCCAGGGCGGGCGCGGCGGGATGCCGCTGGCCGTGCCCTTCGTACGGTTCCTCGCGGACCGGAGCGCGACGGCGGGCGACGCGCAGTGGGCGGCCCGGCTGCGGGACTGGGTACGCGCCACCCGTGAGCGCCTGGCCCTGCCCGTGCTGCCCCCGCCCCCGCCCCCGCCGCGCACGACGGTCGTGCACGTGCGGCTGGAGACCCCGCCGGGCGGCGGGCCCGGGTACCTCGCCCGGATGTGGCTGCGGGGTGAACGGGCCGAGCACATATGGGAGTCGGAGGGCGAACCGGTCCGGCTGGACGCCGTACGGGAGGAGCTCGTACGGCAACTCGCCCTCGTCGGCGGGGCTTCGGGGGGCGATGCCGGGGCGGCCGACGGGGTGCGGCAGTCGTACGGGACGGTGGACCGCGTCGAGTTCCACGTGCCGTACGAGCTGCTGGACGCCGACTTCGACCAGTGGCCTGTGCCGCGCGGCCCGGCCGGCCGCCGCCGCGCCCTCGGCCTGCTCTACCAGGTGGTGGTGCGCTGCCCGCAGGAGCGGGCGGACACCCGGGCCGAGTGGCACACGAGCTGGCGCTGGCTGTGCGCCCAGGGCGGCCGGCACCCCGACGCCGTGCGGGTGGTGGAGGACGCGGAGGTCACGGACGCGCTCGGGATGGAGCTGGCCGGGGGACCGGCGCCCGCCTGCGTCCTGGCGCAGACCACGGCCGCGCCGCACGCCGGGCTGCTGGAAGCCGTACTCGAAGGCGGCGTGCCGGTGGCGGTCTGGCGGCGCGGGGGCGGCGCACCGGCGCCCGCGCTCCTCGACCTGCTCGCACCGGCCGCGCAGACGGGACCGGCAGGACCCGCAGGACCGGCCGGACCCGCAGGGCCGGGCGGCCGGGCGGGATCCGCCGGACCGGACGCCCCTGCCGGACCGGACCACGACCGCCCCGGCACCGCCCCTGCCACCGGCCACGCCGCCGGCCCCGGCGCACTCGACGTACTCGCCCTGCCCGCGCGCCTGCGGGAGGTGCGCCGGGCGGCCGCCGGAGCGGCCGCGGGAGCCATGCGCCCCCACCAACCCACTGCGGGGGGAGACCAGTTGGTGCTGTTGTGGGACGATCCCGACGACGTGCCGGGCCTCCGGTCCCTGGCCTGACCCCCGACCACTGACGGACCGCGACACCGACGATGGAGGCAGAGGCAGTGGTGAAGGACTGGTGGCTGTACCACGGGACCGGTGAGGGCGCGGACCGGCGCGCCCGCCTGGAGGCCGGATCCCCGCCGCCCTGGCGGGACTTCACGGGCGAGCCCGACCCGGCGTACGCCCCGCCCGGGTGCGAGGGCCCGGCCTGGGAGCGCACCCGGCGGCGCGGCGAGGGCTACGTACCCGACGAGCCCGAGAAGGACGTGGTCAACACGGCCCTGTACCTGCGCAGGCCGCTGCTCGTCACCGGGAAGCCGGGCGTCGGCAAGTCCACGCTCGCGCACAGCATCGCCTCGGACCTCGGCCTGGGGCCCGTACTGCACTGGCCGATCACCAGCCGGACCGTGCTGCGGGACGGGCTGTACCTGTACGACGCCATCGGGCGCCTCCAGGAGGCAGGGCTGGAGCAGCTGCGCACGCCGGGAGCGCTGCCCGCGACCCTCGCCGCCGGGAGCGCCGGGATCGCCGGAGCGGCCGCGGCCGTACCACCGCCCCCGGACCCCGCCGCCGGTCCCGCCTCGGCGCCCCCCGCCTCGGCCTCCGCCGCCTCCCTCTCCGTTTCCGTCTCCTCCGGCGCCGCCTTACCCGCGCCCGCCCCCGCCTCCCCGGCCGCCCCGTCGATCTCCCGCTACCTGCGGCTCGGACCGCTCGGCACCGCCCTGCTGCCGCAGGACCGCCCCCGCGTCCTGCTCGTCGACGAGATCGACAAGAGCGACATCGACCTCCCCGGCGACCTCCTCACCGTCTTCGAGGACGGCGGCTTCCTCATCCCCGAGCTCGCCCGCCTCGCCCAGGAGGACCCGACCGTCGCCATCGGCACCGACGACGACCCCGACGATGCCGTGCGGATCACCCAAGGCCGCGTCCAGTGCCGGTACTTCCCCATCGTCGTCCTCACCAGCAACGGCGAACGCGACTTCCCGCCCGCCTTCCTGCGCCGCTGCGTCCGCCTCCACCTGGAGCCGCCCGGACCGGAGAAGCTCGCGCGCATCGTGCGGCGCCGGCTCGGTGTCGACATCGAGGCCGGCGAGGAGTACCAGGAACTCGTCCGGACCTTCCTCGACCGCGCCGAGGACGGGGACCTGGCCACGGACCAGCTCCTCAACGCGATCCAGCTGCGCCTCGCCGGTGCCTGGTCGGCCCCCGCGGACCGGGACCGCTTCCTCGCCACCGTCATGCAGCACCTGACCGGGCCCACGGTGTGATCGAGAGGCTGCTCGCCGCCTTCGCGGACGGCGCCGACGACAGCGGACCGCGCCCCGGTGTCGGGGCGGAGGAGATCGCCGACATCCTGTGGCTGGCGGCCCGGGTGGACCCGGCGGGGGCCCGCCGGTCCGGGGCGTCCGACGCCGAACCGCCGGACCGCCAGCCGCCGCCGCCCGCCCCGCCTTCGCCGTCGCCCGAGGCCGGTCCCGTACCCGGGCCCGGCGGCCCGGACGGGGTCGAGCCGGCCGTCCAGCTCTTCCCGGCCGCCCTGCCCGACCCCGCCGGGAAACCGGTCGACGCCGCCGCGGGGCGCCGGGGCTCCGCGCTGCGGCTGCCCCGGGCCGCCTCCCTCGACGACCCGCTCGCCCTGATGCGCTCCCTGCGCCCCGTCGGCCGGCGCTCCATCGGCGGCCCGGGGGAGGAACTCGACGAGCAGCTCACCGTGGAACGCAGCATCGAGCGGATGGTGCCGACCCCGGTCCTGCGCCCCGCCGAGAGCCGCTGGCTGGACCTGGCGCTGGTCGTCGACACGCACCACTCCATGCTGCTCTGGTCGGACCACGTGGACGAACTGCGCCGCGTGCTGACCCGCAGCGGGGTCTTCCGCGACGTGCGCACCTGGCAGCTGACCGGCACCGGACCCGGCGCCACCCCGATGCTCACCCGCGGCCGGGGCGGCCCGCCCCGCAACCCGCTCGAACTGGCCGACCCGGCCGGCCGCCGGCTGATCCTCGTCCTCTCCGACACCGTGGCGGGCGGCTGGCGGCAGGCCCCGGTGCAGGGCGTGCTCCGGCAGTGGTGCGCGCACAACGCCGTGGCCGTCCTGAACGTCCTGCCCGAACGGCTCTGGACGCGCGGCGCCGTCCGGCCCGTGCCCTTCGCCGTCCGCGCGGACCGCCCGGCCGCCGCCACCCGCTCCTGGCAGCAGGTCCCGGCCGTCCGCCGGGCCCGCGGCGGGCGCCGCCGCGCCGCCGCGTCCGTCGTCCCCGTGGTCGGCGTCGCCTCGGGCAGCCTGGCCCGGCTGGTGCGCGTGGTCTCCGGCGACGGCCGCTGGCGGCGCCTGGCCTGCCTGCGCCTGGACGCGGAGCCGGGGGCCGCGAGCGCCGTGGACGATCCCGCCCCGGGCGGCGGCCGCAGCGCCCTGGAGGTGGTGGAACAGTTCCGCGCGAGCGCCTCCCCGACGGCCCAGCAGCTCGCCGCGCACCTGGCCGCCGTACCGCTGACCCTGCCGGTCATGACCCTGGTCCGGCGCTCCCTGCTGCGGGACTCGGAGCACGGCCACCTCGCGGAGGTCGCCCTCGGCGGGCTCTTCGCACCCTGGGGCGCCGAACAGGACGCCGAACACGCGGAGTTCGAGTTCCTGCCCGGCGTACGGGACGCCCTGCTCGGCTCGCAACTGCGCGGGGACGTGGCCGCGGTACGGGAGCTGGTCCGCCGCCGGGTGTGGGAGTTCATGTCCCGCAACCGGGGCACCGGCCCGGACTTCTCCGCGGTCCGGGTCGCCGCGGGCCGGGAGGAGGGCCCGGCGGGCCGCCGCCGGGTGGCCGAGGAGGCGCTGCCGTTCGCGGTGTCGCGGCCGCCGCAGGACCCGGGCCTGCGGGAGCGGGTCGTACGGGTCCGCTACGACGCCATGGCCGAGCCCCAGGAGGTCGGCACCCTGCTGACGCCCCGCCTCGTCCTCACGGTCGGGGACGCCGCGCTGGCCCCGAGCACGGTCGCCTGGGTGCGGGCCGGCGACCGGGAGGTCTCCTGCCGCGCGGTGTGGTGGGACGACGCGCTGCCCCGGGTGTTCCTGCTGCTGGCCGACGAGGATCTGGCGGATCCGGCCGCGTGGCCGCAGCCGCTGCCCTGGGCGGAGACGGACGCCGGGCGGGCGCGGGTGCGCGTCGACGGCCGTACGGACCGGGGGGAAGCCGTCGCGCTGACGGGCGAGGTGGCCCCGTACGACGGCGCCCGCAACGGCGAGCTCCTCCGGCTCTCCGCCGAGCCCGAGAGCTGGACGCACTTCCGCGGCGGCCCGGTCTCCCACGACGGCGAGCTGCTCGGCGTCGTCCACGGGGTCTGGCCGGACCGCATGGTGTTCCTGTCGGGCCGGGCCCTCGTGGAACAGCCGGGCTTCCGCGAGGCGATGACGACGCACGCGCGGGCCGGTTCCGCGGGGGCGTCCGGTGCCGGGGCGTCCGGTGCCCGGGATCCGGGCACCGCGGTGAGCCTGGTGGTCGGTCTTCGGTCCCGTGGGCTTCCGCTCGTGCCCGAGAGCATGGACGGGGATCTGATCCCGTACACGGCGGGGCCCGCGATGAGCGTGGTCCTGAGGGACGTCCTGCGGGGGGCCGGGGCGGCCGGGCAGGTGCGCGAGATCTCCTCCGAGCTCCAGCTCGTCGTGGTGGACGCGCCGGGCGCTCTCGGAGCGGCCGGCCGGATCCTGGCCGAACTGACCCGAAGGGCACCGGACATCACGGCCTCGCAGGCGCCGTGGACCATGGGTCTCACCGTGGCGGTGAGCGACTGGGAGGAAGCTCTCCAGGACGAAGGCGTCCGCAGGGTGGCGGCGGTGACTGCCCTGTACCCCGGGCAGGGCGAGGCCGTGCCCGGCCCCCTGCTCGTCCTCCTGTCGGACCCCCTGCACCGGCAGCTCGGCGAGCAGCTGGGGCTTGGCGCGCTGCGTACGTTCACGCGGCCCGGCTCCGGACGGGAAGGCTGGCGCTACACCGGCGACCCCGCCGAACTCGCCGTGGCGCTGACGGAGACCGAGGAGCTCCGCGGCGCGGGCCTCGGCTGGCCCGCCTGCGGCCTCGGCGCCTCGCAGGCCGACCCGGTGGGGTGCCTCGGGATCCGGATCGCCGGACCTGACCGGTGCCTGGCCCATCTGGGGCGGGAGGAACAACGGGCCCACCTCGCGACGCTTGGGCCCGGTTCACCGGTCGACCTGCGGGGGACGACCTTCGAGCACGGCCTGCTCCAGGAGGTCCTCGAAGCGGTCCGCGATCCGGGTTCGCGGCGTGTGATGCTGGGCCCGGCCGACTTCGACCGCGCGGTTTTCGTGGACGACTGGAACACGGTGGACGCCGACTTCTCGGCCCGTGCCTCCTTCTCCCGGGCCGTGTTCGAGGGCCGGGCCGAGTTCGTGCGCACCACCATGGCCGGGCGGGCCTCCTTCCGCGGCGCGGCCTTCCACGGCGTCGCCGTCTTCGACCTGAGCAGCTTCCACCGCGCGACCACGTTCCGCCGTACGGTTTTCCGCAGCTCGGCGGAGTTCACGGACACCGACTTCCGCGAAGGGGTCTCCTTCGGCCGGGCCGTGCTGGAGGACTCGGTGGACCTGGACGGGATGCGGGTAACCGGGACGACGGACTTCTCCCGCACGTTCTTCAGCGGCGGCCCGGCCAGGCTGAGCGGTGCCGTCTTCGCCGGATCCGTCTCCTTCTCGTCCGCGACGTGGGAACGCGGACTGGTCTCCCGCGGCGCCGTGTTCGACGGACCGGCCGACTTCGCGCACGCCGTCTTCAAGGGCGAGGCCCGGTTCGAAGGCGTGCGCTTCGCAGTGCACGCGGACGCGGACGCGAACGCCCTGCCCCCCTTCACCGACCAGCCGGAGCGCTGGGCCGTCCAACGACACCGGGACGGCACGTGGGACATCCGGCTGATCGGCACCGAGGAGGGGTGACCCGCGGCCTCACGGCCCGCTGTGCGATGCCTCCAACTGCCGCCCCGGGCGGCCGTCCGCCGTCGGGAGGCTCGCCTCGATCTCGTCCAGGGCCCGGCGGGCCGTGGCGATCCGCTCCCGGACGTCGGAGCCCGTTCCCGTTCCCGTTCCCGTTCCCGTGCCTCCGCCCGGGCCCGCGGGGGGCAACCCGGGCTGCTTCGGGTTGCGGTTGGCCTCGTCCTCGATCTCCCGGGCCTCGTCCAGGGAGTTGAGGACGACCCCGATGAGGACGTTGACCAGGACGAACGAGGCGAGCAGCGCGTAGGAGGCGTAGTAGATGATGCTGAACCGGGAGATCTGCAGCCCCGCCCGCACGGCGTCGGTCAGGCCGTCGAGCGTGGTCAGCAGGAAGAGGGTGAGCATGGCGCGGCCCACGGAACCGTAGTGCCGCGGGTCGGAGTCCGCGAAGCAGAGCCAGCCGACCATCGCGTACACGTACAGCACCAGCGCACCGACGAACAGGAAGCTGGCGGTGCCCGGCAGGCTGCGGCCGACGGCGATCAGCAGGATGCGCAGGTGCGGCAGGAAGCGCGCGGTGCGCAGCACGCGGGCCAGCCGCAGCAGCCGCAGCAGGGTGGTGTTCTCCCGTACGAGAGGGACGAAGGCGCAGGCCACGACCACGAGGTCGAAGAGGTTCCAGGGGTCGCGGAAGAATGCTTTCGGCCGGTCGGCGCACGCGCCCAGGCGCAGCAGCATCTCCAGGGTGAACAGCGCGAGGCAGCAGTTCTCCGCGGCCTGCAGCACCTGCCGGTGCTCCGCGGCGAGCCCGCTGTACGTCTCCACCCCCATCAGTGCGGCGTTGAACAGGATCGCGCAGAAGACGACCAACCCGAAGGCGGGGGCCTCCGTGGCCACCCGGCATCGGGCTGCCAGCTTCATCCGTCCGCGTCCGGCCGGCTTCGGGTCTGTCATCGTGCTCCTCGTACTCTCGACTGCACCGCGGGCGAACGGCGGCCCACCCGTCTAACGCGGCACAGCCGATCGGGTTTCACCACTTTGCGCACGCCAACGCGCCGACCCGGGCGGGTTGACCGCCGAAACGGACTCAGAGATCCCGAATCGTGCGTGGAACGCGCGCAGCGGGGCCGGGGCCCACCAGTTGGCCCGTCCGGCCAGCCGCATGGAGACCGGTACGAGAACCGCTCTGATCAGCGTGGCGTCGATCAGGACCACCGCGACCATGCCGATGCCCAGCATCTTCAGGAAGACGATCCCGGACGAGGCGTACGTGGCGAAGGAGGCGGCGAGGACGACCGCCGCCGAGGTGATCAGCGGGCCGCCGCGCTCCAGCCCGGTGGCCACGGCGCCGAGGTTGTCGCCGGTGCGGTCGTACTCCTTTTTGATCCGCGCCAGCATGAAGACCTCGTAGTCCATGGAGAGCCCGAAGGCGATGCAGAACATCAGGATGGGGATGCTCGGTTCGATCGATCCGCTCGGCGTGAAGCCCAGCACCCCGGACAGATGGCCCTCCTGGAAGATCCACACGAGCACTCCGGCCATCACCCCCATGCTGAGGGTGTTGAGGAGCATCGCCTTCGCCGGGAGCAGCACGCTGCCGGTCATCAGGAACAGGACCAGGAAGGTGGTCACCAGGATCAGCCCGAGCACCAGGGGCAGTCGGCCGGTCAGCTCGTCGCGGAAGTCACTCAGTTCGGCGGGGTAGCCGCCGACCTGCACTCCGGGGACGGCACGGATCCCGGCGAGCACCCGGTCGATGTCCCGGTCGAGGCCGCGGTGGGTGGCGACCACCGAGTACCAGGTGTCCCGCTCGCCTGAGAACCGGGCGGCGGAGGGGCCCGGTTCGGCGATCCTCCGGCCCTGCGCGTACGAGCCGGTGAGGGCGTCGACCTGGTGGATCCCCGCGATCCGGGACAGGTCCAGGGCCGTGGCCTCGATGGCGGCCCCGTTCGCCGGGCCGCCCGCCTGACCGGGGCGCAGGACCTGGATCGCGTCCATCTCCTCCGCGGCGAAGCGGTCGCGGATCTCCTGCTGCACCACCCTGCTGGACACGCCCGCGGGCAGCACCCGGTCGTCGGGTACGCCGAAGGTCAGCCCGAGCGCCGGCGAGGCCAGTCCCAGCAGTACCGCCAGGGCCGGGATCCCGTACAGCAGCGGCCGTCGCATCATGCGCAGTGCCGTGCCGTGCCACCACCCGCCGCCGGAGCGGGCACCGGCGGAGCGGGCACCTGCGGAGCGGCCGTCCGCGGACGGGCGGGCGACCCGCAGGCCCAGCCGGGCCAGCGCGGCGGGCAGGACCACCAGCGCCGCGAAGACCGAGGTGAGGACCGTGGCGATGCCGGCGTACGCGAACGAGCGCAGGAAGGGGAAGGGGAAGAGCAGCAGGGCGGACAGCGACAGGACCACGGTGAGGCCGCTGAACGCGACGGTGCGGCCCGCCCGCGCGACCGTGTGCTCGACGGCGTCGGCGACGGGGCGTCCGGCGCGCAGCTCCTCGCGGAACCGGCTGATCACGAAGAGGCTGTAGTCGACGCCGAGTCCGATGCCCATCACCAGGGCCAGGTTCGCGGCGAAGGTCGACACGTCGGTGACGTAGGTGACCCCGCGCAGCAGGGCCAGGGTGGTGACCACCGAGAACAGGCCCATGCCGAGGGTGAGGAAGGCGGCCGAGAGGCGCCGGTAGATGGCGAACAGCAGGAGCAGCACCAGCGGGAAGACGATCAGCTCGGCCCGCAGGAAGTCCTTGCGGGCCTGCTCGGCGGCCTGCCGGAAGACCTCGTCCCCGCCGCCGACCCGCACCGACACCCGGGCACCGTCCCGGGTGAAGGCCGGTGAGAGGTCCGCCAGTCTGGCGCGGGCCTCCGTCACCGTGCCGGACATCCGGGCGATGACGAGGGCCTGGCGCCCGTCGGCGGAGCGCATGGCGGGGGAGTGACCGCGCGACCAGTACGAGGCGGCCTCGGCCACCCCCTCCTGCCGGGCCAGTTCCTGCTCCAGCGCCCGCCCCTCGGCCGCGACCGCACTGTCGTCCACGGTGCCCCGCGCGGCCGTGACCATCAGCAGCACGCCGGGAGTACCCGTCCCGAACTCCTCCTCCAGGACGGCCCGGGTGCGCAGCGACTCGGAGCCGGGGCTCTCGAACCGGCTCAGGACCAGGCGGTCCATGGTGCCGGCGGCCAGGACCAGGCCGAGTACGGCCAGCGCGAGACCGGCCCACACCAGGAGCCGGGAGCGGCCGGCGGTCACCCGCCCCCACCGCTGCAGGGCGGGCGGGCGTGCCACGGGGCGGACGGGACCGGTCATCGTTCGTCTCCAGGAGCGAGAGGGGGAAGGTGCTGCGCCACCCTCGCCCAGGGGCCTTCACGACCCGCTGGAACGATCGCTGACCACCCTGTGGACTCCCTTTCGCGAGAACCGGCCGGTAATGCCTAGCCTCCGTACGAGGGTTCGGGCGCGGGGGAGATGAACATGTCGGGTGTGCTGCTGCGCGAGCGCGGCGTCCTGGGCGGCGACGGCACGTCGGGGATGAGTTTTCGACTGCTGGGGCTGCTCCGGGTGCGGCACGCCGGGCAGGTGCTGGATCCGGGGCCGCCCAAGCAGCAGGCGCTGCTGGCCGTCCTGCTGCTCAGGCCGGGGCTGGAGACCGGAGTGGAGCAGCTCGTCGAGTCGCTCTGGGGCGAGGAGTCCCCGGCGTACGCGAAGAACCTGATCCAGAAGTCGGTCTCGGGGCTGCGCGGCCTGGGCGTGCGGCTGGAGTGGGCGGGCGGCGGCTACCTGCTGGATGTCGGGGGCGCCGACGTGGACCTCTACACGTACGAAAGGCTGGCGGCGGCCGGGCTCGCCGCGGTGCGCGCGGGCGAGCTCGTCGAGGCGGCCCGGCTGCTGGAGGAGGCGCGCACGATGTCCACGGGCCCGCTCGGGGAGGGGCTCGAAGGGCCCATGCTGGAGCGCGAGCGGCTCTACCGCCAGGAGCGCTTCCTCGCGGAGATGGAGGTGCGCGCCGAGCTGGAACTGGAGTTGGGACGTCACCGCAACGCCGTGCCCTATCTGCAGTACGCGGTGCACAAGTACCCGTTGCGGGAGCGCTTCCTGTGGTTGCTGATGCTCGCGCTGCACCGGTCGGACCGGGGCAACGAGGCGCTGACGCTCTACGCCGCCCAGCGCGGCCGGGTCGTCGAGGAACTGGGCGTGGAGCCGGGGCCGGCCCTGCGCACCCTCCAGGAGCGGCTGCTGCTGCAGGACCCGGAGCTGATGGTGATGCCGGTACTGCGCCAGGACGGCTGAGTTCCGGCGGCGCTCCAAGTGCGGTGGATGAACAGTGGGTTGATCCACGGGTGGGACGGGCCGCCGGCGCATATGCTCGCCCCGTCAGCCGCACACATGTGCACTCGAACGGTCGCACGACCGTACGTCGGCACATCAGCACGCCCGTAGATCCGTAGATCCGTACCCGTGCATCCGCACGCCTCGCGAACCGTAAGGGGACCCGCGCCGTGAGCGTTCGTATCCAACCCTCCTCGCAGGTCGACGAGAGC